>CAZBOT010000080.1:0-7279 GCA_964493575.1 uncultured Candidatus Saccharibacteria bacterium
GAAAAATTATGAACTCAAAAATTATCGGAATCATTGCTGCCATTGTGATAGTTGGCTTAGGAGCTTGGTATTTTACCAAGAATAATAATTCTGGCGAAGTACAAAACGATTCAATGATGGCAAATGATCAAACCGAGTTGGCCATAGAAAATACTTCTCTTAAAGAGTTGATGACTAGAGGCCAAGATATTCAATGTTCCTGGGAAGATACAACTGATCAAAGTTCAGGCACAATCTACGTCAGCAAAGATAAAGCTCGTGGTGATTTCTCTGTGATGGACGAAAATCAAACTAAAATTGGCCACATGATACTAGTCAGCAATACCAGCCATATTTGGATGGACGGTGATAGTCGGGGTTTTAAAGTCTCGCTCCAAAACAACACCGAAGCTGATACAAGTTCTTCTCAAGGAGTGGATCCAAACAAAGATTATAATTATTCTTGCAGCTCCTGGGAGGCAGATAATTCCCTCTTCGAATTACCTGCTGATGTAAACTTTCAGGAATTTAATATCCCCGCCATGCCAGCATCCAGCGCAAGTGGCGAAACCCAAATGGATATTAACCCAACCGCAATTTGTAACACCCTGTCTGAACCAGCTAAATCCCAATGTTTGAGCAATATTAAACAATAAGCTCAAGCCTCATGCGAATTACTGTCTCGGCACATCCAAATTCACGAAAACCCAGAATCGAAACTGATTTATTCGGGGGTTTACACATTTATGTCTCTGAACCACCCTTAGAAAGCCGAGCGAATCTGGCCGTGATCAAAGCCTTGTCTGAGCATTTCCAAGTCCCAAAGAGTAATATCCAACTTATCTCTGGACACAAAAGCAAACAAAAAATTTTTGAAATTCAAGGTAGCAATATCACAGCTTAAAAAATCAGCACGATTCGTGCTGATTTTTTTAAATCCCCGGCCTGCGTAAAGCGGGAATACCTGTGATGGGCTGCTCTTGCTCAGTTAAACCACCAGAATCCAAGTATGGACTTTGTGTCCCTGGAATAGCTTGTTCAAACGGAATCACTGGAACCGGTTCTGGTTCAGTTGATGGGACTTCTGTTGTAACTCCACCCACTGTCCCCTGTCCGTCTGTAGGAATAGAAAGATTGTCAATTGGGCCAATTAACGACTTGGGCATATTACGAGGCGCCGCACTCACCTGAATATCTTTTGGTAGCGCATACCAAGCAATTGGTTCCATGCGTACATTCTTAGAATCACGAGTTACGGGTTTGTTAGTATAAATATCATAAGCAACTTGAATGATTCCACTTGGCACTTCAAAATCTTTAGGAGGTAAATTTTTATGAGCTTCTATCATAAACTTCTGCCAGAGGGGTGCGGCAGTGAACACGCCATCAGCACCGGCCCGCATCACACTGCTATCGTTATTACCAGTCCAAACACCTACGGCCAGTTGCGGGGTAAAGCCCATAGTCCAACCGTCTTTCCAATTTTGGGTGGTGCCTGTTTTAGCAGCCACTGGTCGGCCGTCAGGTAGTGTTAAAGGGTTCTTGGAACCAA
Organism: uncultured Candidatus Saccharibacteria bacterium; assembly: GCA_964493575.1. Lineage (GTDB taxonomy): Bacteria > Patescibacteriota > Doudnabacteria > UBA920 > UBA920 > UBA920. The sequence continues at coordinate 1,532 of CAZBOT010000080.1, forward strand.
AAATGTATTGCCGGGATTTATCATCCGTCATAATACTTATCAGTGAATACACAGCTTCTGGATTTACTACTTGCTTTGCCGGTGAGGTTGAGTCCTCTAACACTTTCCCATTCTTATCTTCGATTCTAATAAACGGACTACTCAAATTAGCTTTTCCGCCATTGGCAATCACACTCATCGCAATTGTATGATCCATCAATCTTACTTCACAGCCACCTAATACCAACGATAGTCCACAATTTTTCATAGGTGAGGTAATCCCCAAGTCTTTAGCTGTCTGAACCACATTTTCTACACCAACAGCATTCAGAGTTCTCACTGCTGGCACGTTTAAACTTCCAGCCAAAGCTTTTCGGATAGTCATTAAGCCACGAAAACTGCCGTCATAGTTCTGCGGTGAATATGGCCGACTTCCCGCAACCCCAAAAGTAATTGGTGCATCCAAGACTTTAGATAACGGCGTGTACCCAAATTCTGGCTTAAAAGCAGTCAGATAGGCATAGGGTTTAAAACTACTGCCAGGTTGGCGCAAACTCGTTGCGACATTCACGTTTGGTTCAAATTTACAGTTCTTCCCCACGATACAGCCAGCAGGCTCAGGTTCACCCCAAAAGTCCTTGCCACCGGCCATGGCGACCACTTTATTATTGGATGGATCCACTGCTACCAACGCCGCGTTATAGGCACGGTTTTTTGCCTTATTTTCTTCGGCCCCTTCTTTGACCACTTGCTCAGCTAAAGACTGCAAATTCATATCTAAGGCACTATAAACTTTGAGACCACCTTCTTTTAAGAAAGCTTCGCCGTACTTTTCGGTAAGATAATTCTGAACAAAAGCTACAAAGTATGGCGCCACCAATTTGTTAGTATTATCCAAGAATGCCACTGGTACTGTCCGAGCTTGGTACATTTCATTCTCAGTAATATACCCCTGCTCAAGCATGTTTTGTAAAACTAAATCTTTACGAGCGTCCAAAGCTTGGCGGTTCTTACCTGTTGGGCTGTAGTAACTTGGTGCTTGGGGTAGCGCTGCTAAATAAGCTGCTTCGGTGAGGTTGAGTTCCGAGGCGGACTTACCAAAATAAATTTTAGCTGCTGCTTCAGCTCCGTAACTATTACGACCGTAAGGAATTTCATTTAGATACAACTCAAGGATTTCTTCTTTGGAAAAATGTGATTCAATTTTATAAGCTAACAAAATTTCACGAACCTTACGACTATACAATTTTTTACGATCAAGTAAAGCGTTCTTAACGAACTGTTGTGTGATCGTGCTCGCGCCTTGCACCGGTGAACCGGTTTCGTAATTAGCAATTACGGCACGACCAATTGCTGGTAAAGAAATAGCTCCGTGATTATAAAAATCTTTATCTTCAATGGCCAAAGTTGCATTTACCAAATAAGGAGAAACGCGCTCTAAAGGGACACGCGAACGCTTATATTCACCATAAAATTCATAAATCAAAGTGCCATCGCGAGCGTATAGTTTGCTTGATTCTGGCACATCTCGATCAACCAGTTCTTCGTAAGTTGGCAATGAATCATTAACCACGTAAAGATAGAACAATGAGCCGACACCGAGAACAAAAAACACCATCATAAAACCTGTTGCTGCGGTGAGAATCAGCAAGCCGAGTGACTTGGCAACAATGTTGATGGCGCGGACGATGATCATGTTGTCTTTATTATAGAGTAAATAAATTATTGAGGGAATAGTTTTGCAAAATAAAAAGCATGAGCAGTGGGAAAAAATTGACTCATGCTGAATTTTTGACTGGAGGTTTGTCAGGATTGTTATAAATCCGGACTAACCCCTGCTTTTCAAGGTTACGAAGGTAGAACTCGGAAGCTCCCAAAACGGGTCGCTTGTCCGTGCGAATCACTATCCAAGTAGTAGGAGGCGGCTCTGGTGTCCCCTCCGGCTGCTTCCTAGGATTTTTGATTCGACGATATTCTATCTCGTACCGACCCGGGGGCAACGTAAAGAGTTCCAGGTTTGTTTCATCACCCAACACCTCATGCATTGCGTCGATTGGCCTGAGCGCGTCCATGAAGATTGGTTTACGGAAATCCGCTCTTTTCTTGCGGTATTTCCAACTTGTACGAGGAGATTTCGTAGCCATAAAACACCTCCTTGTGGTTTTCTGACGCCTTCAGCATAGCTTATGTGCCACAAAAGTCAAGTAAAAACCCTCTTGATTTAGAGGGTTATTTTCGACTCGGAGGGATATTATAGTGTTCGACCAGAAAGCGAGCGATATCACCAAAAGCTGGAGCGGCAGTGCTTTCGGCGAACTTTACCGATCTTGGGTGATTGACTCGCACTAGCATTAGAAACTTTGGATCCTCGACCGGACCAAAACCAATGAACGAACCGATATTATTATTTTCTTCATAACCACCGCCATCCTTTTTTGGTACCTGGGCAGTTCCAGTTTTGCCAGCGATATAATAACCAGGAACCGCTGCCTGCTTACCATGACCATTTTCAACAACATTTACCATCATGGCGGCAACTTCGCTGGCAGTCTTGCTAGAAATAACCTGTTGACTATTTTGCGGTTTGATTTCTTCTAAAGAACCATCCTGTCTGATAATTCTACTAACGACATAAGGTGGGTGCATTTTCCCGTTATCAGCAATAGCACTAAAAGCTTGTACAAGCTGTAAAGGGGTAACGCTTATGCCTTGACCAAAACTAGCGGTATTATAATTGACTTGAATATTCCCTTTTAAACCCGCAAGATTACCTGCGCTTTCCACAACTTCGAATCCAGTTTTCTTTCCAAACCCAAAGCGATCCAGATATTCTAAAAATTTTGCATTACCAATAGTGCTTTGGGCAAAGATTGTGCCAGTATTCAAAGACTTTTCCAATACCTGAGTCATTGTCTGAGTGCCATTAGCCTGCCCGTCCGAATTTTTAATTGTATATTGATCTACTTTCACTTCACCGGTATCAACATAAGTCGTATTCGGGGTAATCTTACCTTCATTGATGGCCGCTGCCATAGTCAATGGTTTAAAAATCGAACCGGGTTCGTAAGCACCTACTGTTGGTTGATTCAAATAAATATTGGGGTTGTCCACTTTGGAGTAATTGTTTAAATCAAAGCTGGGATAAGTTGCCATGGCAATAACAGCCCCAGTCTTGGGATCCACAACCACAACACTGCCACTATCTGCTCCGTGCTTCTCTACCGTCTCTTTTAACACTGCCTCAACCTTTACTTGAACAGTTTTATCAATAGTCAAAACAATAGAATCTCCATCCTTTGCAGGAACGCGATCACGCTTACCCCCAAAAATCCAACGACCGGCATTGTCGGTTTCTTCTAAAAGCAGCCCTGGGGTACCAGAAAGTTCATCTTCGTAAGCTAATTCTAAACCGTATGCCCCTTGTTTTTTATCACCAACATACCCGACAAACCCAAGCAACTGGGCCAACATCGAGCGTTCCGGATAAAGACGGGATGTTTCTTTGTCAAAGCTAACACCAGTGAGAGCAGCCTCTTTGATTTGTGTCTGCTCGGTTTCGGAAAGATCTTTTTTAATCACCACATACTTCTTAGAGCTGTCAGAAATCTTTTCTAAAATTTCTTCTTTGGTAAGTTTTAAGATTTCTGCGAGCTTAGTTGCCACCTCATCGGTATTTTGCACTTGGCTTGGATTCACCCAAACCATAATCTTCTCACTTGAAGTTGCCACTGTGTAAGGAAGGTTATTAAAACTATCCCAAATTTGAATCTCACCGCGGGTTGGCTCTAACTGTTGTTGACCGGTGCGCTGACTCTCAGCTAAAACTTTATACTTCTCATTATTCAGAAGTTGCATACTGGCCAACCGAGCTACAATGATCAACAGACACAATACGAAAAAAACAGCCAAAACGACTATTCTTTTCCTAAAGGTGTGTTCGAAAGAAGGACGACTCACCATAACAATAGATTACTCAACGGCTGCAAAATTATTATTAGCTAAATATTCTTGATCAGTAATTGTGACCAAACCATTTTGGGCAGATTCAGTTAGACTAATTGTTGAATTTAATAAAGATTGCTGGACCAGTAATTTCTTTTGTAATTCTGTTTGTTCCTTGATTGAATCTTGAACTTCACTCAAAGCAAAACCTTTGTCCGAATAAGTGTTCACCCAGTATAAGTGAAGTGCTAGCATCGCACCAATAACCATTACTCCTAGTAAGGAGGCTTTGGCAATAATATTGCTATTTACAGCAACCCGAGCAGGGGCTTCTTTGCGGTTGTTCCAAGAAACTGCCGAAATGTTACGAGCAGTAGTATTAGAACTTACAAATGGGGACAAAAATTTTAGAGTGTTGGTTTTGATCATTGATTTTATAATTTTTTAACGGCGCGGAGTTTAGCTGGTTTCGCTCGGGGGTTTTGCTCAAGTTCTTGATCCGAAGCAATAATAGCTTTCTTGGTAAGGATTTCACCTTGCGGGGTTCGGCCGCAACGACAAACTGGAAATTCGGGAGGACAAATACAGCCAGTGGCCAGAGATTTAAAATAATTTTTAACTATTCGATCTTCTAAAGAATGGAAAGTGACAACTGCGAGATTTCCTCCGGGAGCTAAGATATTGAATGCTTCGGGAAGAAATCTTTCTAAGTTGACCAGCTCGTGATTAACGGCAATGCGGAGGGCTTGGTAAATTCTGCGAGCAGTGTCTTGCCACTTATGCTGTACTGGTTTTGGTAAAGCCGCTTTTATCACATCGTTCAACTGAACAGTAGTTTTGATTGGCTCTTGTTCCCTACTCCGTACAATCCGGTCTGCAATTTTGTGGCTATATTTTTCTTCCCCATAATCTTGGAAGATGGCCGCTATTTCCGCAGTACTGTGGTTGTTGAGAATGAACCTGGCATCTGGCTCTTTGGAACTTTCATCAAAGCGCATATCAAGTAGTTCATCCTTTTGAAAGCTGATACCACGGCCAGATTGATCGAGTTGGAAACTAGAGAGCCCAATATCAGCCACAATTCCAGAGATATCTCGAAACTTGTGACTTGTGACATGATGAGCAATCTCACGAAAGTTACCGTGGACCAATACCACTCGGCCTTTAGGTAATTTGCGTTGAGCATTTTCTAGAGCTTTGTGGTCTAGATCAATGGCCAAGACTTTACCGTTAGGGGCCGTGCGCTCCAGTAAAGCTTTAGTGTAACCTGCGCCGCCCAAAGTCGCATCAACAAAATTTTGATTGGCTTCGGGCTTAAGGAGCACTAAAACTTCATTGAGTAATACAGGGGTATGAGCAAACATTTTATACTCCTAGATCACCCAATTGTTCGGCAATTTGATTACTTTGTTTTTCTGTTTGTGTTTTATACTTCTGCCAAGCTTCATCGCTCCAAATTTCGATGCGGTTATACAAACCGGCGAACACGAGCTTTTTGGAAATCTTGGCAAAACTCTTGAGGTAACTTGGGAGAACGATTCGACCTTGTTTGTCGATATCGCAATCCATTGCTCCTGCAAGCATCAGACGAGAAAAAGCACGCGTGTTGGCAGTAGAAATTGGGAGACTAGCCACCTTCTCGGCTAACTTTTTCCACTCGTCTAGTGTGTACAGAACCAAGGAGTTATCCAACCCTCTGGTTACGACGACCTTTGATTTCAAAGAACTGCGGAACTTTGCTGGAATGGCAACGCGGGCCTTGTCATCAATTGAAGCTTGAAATTCACCGATAAACATAATTTTCTTTTAGTTTCTAGAAATCTGTAT
>CAZBOT010000081.1:0-7219 GCA_964493575.1 uncultured Candidatus Saccharibacteria bacterium
ACGAAGCTCCCAGTGCCGTCACGGCGACCGGTTACGTCGTCGCCGACGAGACGCTATATTTCGCCAACATGCTGATCTTCGCATCGGGCTTCACAAATGCGGCGAACAACGGTCTGAAGCTCGTTACTTCGATCGACGGTCCCTCGAGTGAAGTCCGTGCTGCCGGTCTCGTCGCCGAAGGTGCTCCTCCGGCCACTGCGAAAATCATACTGGTTGGTATCCAGGGTGCGGCAGGCAATCTCGACATCGATGCTTCGGGAACACTTCCTGCTCTCACGTCGGCTGTTATCGACGTATCGTCGCTCGGTCTCATCCCCGGCGAGATGATCTTTATCGGCGGCGATGCTGCTGGTCTCAGGTTCGCCAATGCCGCTAACAACGGCATCAAGCGTATTCGTTCAGTCGCACCTGGTTCAATCGAGTTCGACAAGTCCGATGCGACTATGGTCACGGAAGCTTCGGCGACCGAGACTGTGCAGATTTTCTTCGGCAAGGTCCTGAAGAACGAGCTCGCCGACCTCATTGTCCGTCAGTCGTTCCAGCTCGAACGATCGATGGGAGCGCCCGATACGGCTCAGCCTGCTCAGGTTCAGGCGGAATATGTGCTCGGCGCCTTCCCCAACGAGATGGAGATGGTTATCGAGTCTGCGGACAAGATCAACTGCAACTATTCGTTCGTCGCCATCACGAACGACCATCAGACGTCGACGGAAGGTCTCAAGGCAGGTAACCGTCTGAGCGTCGCCGAGTCGGATGCCTACAACACGTCGACCGATTTCCAGCGTATCAAGATGGCGGTCGTGTCGAGTGTGGACGCGGCTCCGACCCCTCTGTTCGCATTCATCACCGAGCTCACGCTCAACATCAACAACAACGTATCGCTCAACAAGGCTGTCGGATACCTCGGCGGCTTCGATGCGACGATCGGTCTGTTCGAAGTCTCGGCGGAAGTCACGGCATACTTCACGACCGTTGAGTCGCAGCAGTCCATCAAGAACAACGAAGATGTTACCCTGGACGCCTTCGTCGTGAAAGACAACAGGGGCTTCGCGTTCGACCTTCCGCTGATCGCACTCGGCGGCGGAATGCCGGAAGTCGAAATCGATGAGCCGATCATGATCCCTCTCGAGGCCGACGCAGCAACGGCGGTGAAGTTGGGCAGCACGTTCGATCACACCCTCATGTGGGTGTTCTTCGACTATCTGCCCGATTACGCCTCCGCGTAACGGAAACCACCCAGCTTATTCAGGAGAAAGCAATGGGTCTCTATGACAAGATGAAGACCAGCCCCAAGCTCGAAAGCGAGGGTATCTGGCTCCAGATCGACGACACGCGCATCAGGCTTGCGCGTGCCGGCGGCAAGAACACCAAGTTCGTTGTGGCGGCTGAAAAGATCGCCCGCGAACACAAGAGGTCGCTTGACCTCATGAACGAGGAACAGGGCAGGCGTCTCTTTGCGAAGCTGTTTGCAGAGATTATCGTGCTCGACTGGCTCACCGAAAATCCCGAAGGCGAGCTCGATGAAGTCGGTCAGATGTTCCCCGAGAACCCGGACCCGCTGGAAAAGAGATGGACGCGAGGCATCTCTGGTCCCGATGGCAAGTTGCTCGAGTTCAACGTCGAGAATGTCCTCAAGACGTTCGACGACCTGCCGGACCTTCTGCGCATCATCAAGGAGACTGCCGAGGACGCTTCGCTGTTCCGCCAGTCGCTCCTGAAAGGAATTGAGGGAAACTGATAGCAGTCCTGGGTTACGAGCTCACTCAAGGTCCGACTGAGCAAGCGATCCTTCGGCAATGCATTCGCGAAGGCAAACCTTATCCGAAAGCCATCGCGAATGCACCTGACGTAGAGCCTGAGTCTGAACTATACTACTTCGCGTATATAGACTTAGGCAGCTGCAGGAACTACGAAGGTGGAGAGATACCCTGGACTGCAATCAAGGAATACGCTGATGAGTATGATCTTGACGAGGACCAACGAGTAATCATGTATGATGTCATTCGAGTTGTAGATATGTGGTTCCTCAAGACGGTGCAAGAAAGAGCGGATAAGAGCAGTGGCCGGGATAAACCAGAGCGGAAACATGGAAGCCGCGGCAAGAAGGTTCTTCCGCTTGGCAAAGGGCGTTGAGACAGCTACCTTCACGATCCAGAAGGAGCAGTCCCTCGACGCTCTATACTTTCTTGCGAAGAATACCCCTGTTGACGTTGCCACAGCTCGGTCGAACTGGAGAGTGAGTGTGGGTCGTCCTCTCACAGGACGTATCCGCGCTCATTTCCCGTATCCTTCTCGTCATCGGCCACCTTATGGTGGAGGTGGTTCTAAGGGAGAGTCGGCGAACGTCAATGCTGTTGTCGCCGCGGGTAAGACCAGGCTTTCCACGTTCAAGGGAGGTTCGATCTACATCTCCAACAACGTTCCATATATTGGTCCGCTAGATCGCGGACATTCGAAGCAGACCTCAGCAGGTTTCGTGTCCCGTGCGATCATGAATGCTGTACGCCGAACAACGCCTAAGATCAAGCCGATCTTCGCCAAGGAGTTCAGCAAGTAATGGTAAGCCAGGTCATCAATGTTATCGTCAACTCGAAAGGCGCCGTTACGGTTGCCCGAGAACTTGACAAGATCGGAAACAGTGCCCGTCAGACGACCACTTACTTGAATGGTCTCCGGGCAATCATGGCCGCGGCTCTGACGTTTTCCGGTGCCAATCAGATTATCGAGGTGGTAGATAACTTCACCGTGCTACAGAACCGTCTTCGTCAGGTTTCTGATGAGACAGCCACAGTCGGCGAGAGTTGGAAACGCCTTATGGGTATCGCCAACGACTCCTACTCGACGATCGACAACACAGTGAACTTATATTTCCGTGTCGTTCAGGCTTATCAGGCCTGGGGAGAAAGCGCAGAGTCAGCTTACGAATTCACGGACCTGTTCCAAAAGGCCGCTGTGCTTTCGGGTTCGTCCATGCAGACGACAGCCCAGGCTGTCTATCAGTTCTCACAGGCCCTCAACAAAGGCAAGCTCGACGGCGACGAATTCAGGTCCGTGCTCGAAGGCTTGCCGTATGTTGCCACGTTGATCCAGAAAGAACTTGGAGTTACTCGAGCCGAACTGTATGAGATGTCCAAGAACGGTGAGATCAGTGTTGATCGCATCAAGGCTGCTTTTGAGAACGCGGCGGACACGATCCGGAACGACTGGGGTAACATCACGCCTACGATCGGTATGGCTCTGATAGTTCTAAAGAACAACTGGACAGATTTCCTCGGAGAGATACAGACTTCGACAGGAATATTCAGTGCGTTCGCCCAACTTATACTGTTGATCGCCAACAACTTCAAGATACTTGCCATCGCATTGTCGCCTGTTGTTGTATCGCTCGGTTTCCTTGCCGGTCGACTCGGTATCGGTCTTGTTGTTCTCGGACTCAAGGACATGTTCGCCGCAATACGGGTGGGTATACCTCTCATCTGGTCTTTCAACGCAGCAATGCTCGCAAACCCCATCGGTATCGTGGTTGCGGCCGTGGCCGCCCTTGTGGCAGGTATCATCTACTTCAGGAATGAAATCGGTCTTACCAACGAGAACCTTCTGATCTTCTGGAACACACTTGTTTCGGCATTCACCGCATTCCTTGATTTCCTTGAGCCAGTGACAACGGGTATTACGTCCGTCGTCGGATGGTTTATGGAGTGGAGTATCGTCTTCGTCACTATCAGCAAGCTTGCCGACATCACCCGAGCGGATATTGTCAAGATGTTCAATCAGGTGAGTGGGGCCGTCGGGAGCTTCGTGGCTTACATGAAGAAGACACTCGGACCACTGTTCGAGGACTTGATTGCCACCGCCAGAAATTACGGCTCCGTCATCATGGAGATCGTGTCGATCTTCGCCAACCTACTGGCTCCTGTGGTCGAAGCCGCTCTCAAGGCGATAATGACCGCATGGGAGTTTATCGAGCCAGCGTTCATGAAGTTCAAGAAACTTCTGTCAGATATTTATGATGGCTGGAAGATCATCGCAACCTATATCACGACCAACTTCATACCAGTCGTGAAAGATGCGTTCGAAGGCTGGATTATGATCCTGCAGACAGTCTTCAGGTGGATCAACAACATCATCGACGCGATCAGGTCTGCGATTGCTTTGCTCAAGCAGATGGCGGGTCTCGGCGGAGGTGGTGGAGTTCCTGGCGGAGCTCACAACGGCGCCCAGTTCAAGGCAGGAGAAGGTTTCGCCACTGGTGGAGCCTTCAAGGTCGGTGGAACAGGAGCGGGACGAGACACCACACCGGTAGCGTTCCGAGCTGAACGCGGCGAGCGGGTGACGGTCGAGACCAGGAAGCAGCAGCGGGCTAATGACAATAAGCCGGTATCTTCGAATGTCAACGTGCCTGTGAGCATTGTAAACGTCTTCGATCCATCGATGATCCCCACGGCTGTGGAGCATACGGCCTCTGGACAGCGTTCAGTTGTAAATACTATTGCCGCAAACCGTGACGAAATCCTCGGCATACTGGGAGTTGTCTGATGGCTATTCTGTGGGCTGACGGCTTCGACCATTATGGAACCACTCCCAGTGGAGGTCGCACAAAGATGCTCGCTGGCCAGTGGGCGGCGATTTCATACAATTCCGTAGGTTCGGATATCAGTATATCGAGTGCTCAGCCAAGAACCGGAACTTACGCTCTCCGTATTGATCACGGTGCGAATGCCGTCTCTCAGGCTCGTCGAGTTGTTGGTTCTGCTCGAACTGTTGTTGGGTGTGGTTTCGGCGTCAGATTGAATACGCTTCCTTCAGCGAGTGACCAACACGGTTTCGAGATACGGAACGCATCGAATGAGCCGATTGTTCGGGTTGTTTACCAGTCTGATGGTTCGCTGGGTGTCAAGATCACTAATGCTCTAACGTCACTCGGGAATACTGACCCTGTTCTTATTGCAGGAGCCTATAACCATATTGAGATCAAGACAACTATCGATGACATTGTCGGTGACGTGACGATTAACGTGAATGGTAATCAGGTGTTCCTCGCAACAGATCTTAATCTAGGAGTTGCTGGTGCTTCTCAGTATGTATGGGGTTCACTCGTAACTGGAGCCAATGATCTCATAACAGACATCGATGATATCGTTACCTGGGACGATGATGGAGCTGTGAACAACAACTTCCTAGGTCAACAAAGAGTCCACACTATATTCCCGGTTGCTGATACTGCTGTGGCTGACTGGTCTCCTGTTGGAGCGGTCGATGATTTCGACTGTGTCGATGAAGTCCCACCTGACGACGATGCTACCTATCTTGCAGCCACCGTTGTGGCTAAAGTCACAGAACTCGGGATCGACAATCTACCGCCGGAAACAGAGACTATCGCTGGAGTGTATCTCCCTACTCTTGGAAGACTCGCCGAAGCCGGTTTGGGTAATGTTAGAACCTCGATGGTGTCGGCAGCGGCCGTAAGCGACGGTCCAAGTCAGGCTTTCTCTGCGTCGTATACCTATTACGGTGTCGCCCATCAGGTCGATCCGAATACTGGAGTAGCCTGGACTAAAGCAGGACTTGAAGCGGCTCTTGTCCGCATAACTAAGACGGTGTAGCGTGGCGATCACCTTCAATTATGTTGGAGCGCAAGGCAGCAACGCTTCCTTGACGGTCCATACCTTCTCGGCATTCGCTTGGGCAAACCCGGCTGCTACACGACGTATCGTTGCCGGTATAATCAGCGGCACAGGTAACGCCGCACCGACTGGTGTGACTATTGGCGGTGTGGCAGCTACATCGATTTCGAGTGGCGGTCGTGCGTCCGGTAGTGGTAGCCACCAGTCGTCCTTCTGGATTGCGGACGTTCCTACAGGTGCGGTGGGCGACGTCGTGGTCACCTTTGCCGCCGCCAAAGCCCGTATGTTCTGTGCTGTCTGGGAAGTATTCGACATTCTCAGCAATACCCCAATCGACACTCTGTATGCAGACGCCACCAACACAGGAGCTATTGACGTCCCGACAGGTGGCCTGTTGCTTGCCATCGCAGGATACAACCCGAGCACCACATGGACCGGACGCGGTGGCGATTACCTTAGTGTGTCCGCAGCTGAAGCAGGCCGCTCTATCACTTTGAACAATGCTGGTGGAACGAACCTGACGGCCCGTGCGGCCGTCGGTCCCGTGTCAACCACAGGTAACCCGAACCATATCAACGCTGTGACTTTCGAGTCTGCCGCTGTTGATGGCATTACATCTGTTACACCAAATGAAGGTCCGGATGTTGGTGGAACTCCTGTTACAATCACGGGCGCTGGATTTATTTCGGCAACTGGAGTAACCTTCGGCGGTGTAGCCGCAACTGGCGTTACTGTAGTTAACGATGAAGAAATTACTTGTACCACGCCAGCTGGGACAGGTATAGTTGATGTCGTAGTCCAACGTCCGTCGACAAACTTGACACTGGCTGCAGGTTTCGAATACATACCTGTGATCGAGGCCCGAGTCTCCCAGCTCCCGCTGCTCGTGATCAACCTGCCCGTTCAAGGAACTCAGGTCACTCAGCTTCCACTTCTGGTCGTCCTTGAGAACAAAGCGGCTCCGCTACCGTTGCCCATTATTCCGGATGAACCTGTAGTAGAGACTTGGCAGTATTTCACGGTCCTGAGTCGAGCCGAAGGAAGCCGCGAGCAGAGGTCTTCTCTCAGGTCTTCACCACGCATCATCTTGAGTTTCCCTGCGTTGATCTTAAACGATGACGACAGGAGAGAAATCTACCAGATGGTCAGAGCGTATATCGGGCGAAGCTTCAATTATCCGATATACCCGTATGCTACGAAGTTGAGTGCAGCCGCTTCTGCCGGAGCAACCAAGCTGTTCTTCAATCCAGCAAAGACCGACATTCGCGAAGGTGAGGTTATTGCAGTTCTTCATCCTCAGACGGCAGTTCCTGTTTTCTATACCGTGACAACAGTAGACTTGGATGGTGCGAACTTGTCGACTCCTCTCGAGTCCGACTTGACGGCCTACTATTACGTGTGTCCCGCGCCTCTGTTCAGGTTCCGCAAATCTGTGGAACTGAGCATGATGTCGATTGCTGGCGACTACGTTCTAGAACTCGAGTCGATCGACCTGAGACCTGTTCTACGTCCTGATCAGTCGGAAGTTCTGACGACTTACGACGGACACAATATTCTCGACAAGGTGCAACTCGCGAATAACCCAGTCGACGAGA
>CAZBOT010000082.1:0-7130 GCA_964493575.1 uncultured Candidatus Saccharibacteria bacterium
TATACCTAGATAAACTTCATGATAGAAAGGATCTACTGGATAAACTTGTTCCCAGCCATCCTGTAATTCTTCACGAATCTGGTACGGTAAGATATAATCACCGCCGTTAAAGTAGATCTTATAATAACCTAGACTGTTGGTATAGTCATAAGGTTCACCGTCATCAAATTCACCATTCTTGTTTAAGTCAACATAGATTAACCAATCTTCTAATCTTTCATCGGTATCACCATAGAACTTACAACCAGATACTGTGTATGGATACTGGTTAATGATAGCGATAGCTGACTTGACCCCTTCTTCAAAACTGCTGAAGTCATAACCATTGTCCTGTTCTTCCTCACAAGGGTCATTAGACATGTCATTCAAGAAATCAACATCATTTACTGAAGTATCAGATAAAACTACAGTATGATATTTATTAACTGATGGATCAGGGAGAATTTGATCCCAACCATTTTGCTGGCGTTCGCAAACATAGTATGTACCTTTCGGTAAGTTATAGAAGGCATACTCACCATTTTCGTCTGTCACATCGGGGGGTTCTTGATCTTCTTCATTATAGGTACAGCCCTCACCATCATTTAGATAGATTTCCCATCCTGCCAATACATCATCAGCTTCATCAATTTCACCATTGTGATTGTTGTCGCGATACTTATGTCCAGTGATTGAACAACTTCCACGATCTTGATCATCTACAACAGCATCAACAGATCTTACGTCTAAAACAATATCATCACAATCTGTTTCCGGTACTGGAGGAGTACAGTCAACATTTACACGGACACCGTCAACATCAAAGCCATCGGTTTCACCGTTAAACTTAGCGCTGTTAACATCAGAAACATCAGTTAACTTAATATAGTTAGCCTGAGAAACCGCACCCATTTCAATATCTTCGTCTTGAATAAAATCGCCTAAGTCAGTCCATGGACCAGCCTGATTCATTGAAACTTCAACGCGTACTTTTTCTGGATAGTTAACATCAGAAGGAGAACCATAGCTTGTTTCAACTAGCTTGATATCAGCTCCTGCACCATTAACAAATGTGCCACCGAAAGATAACACGATACTACCACCAAAACCAAGCGAGACAAAGTTCTCTGTGTCGTTATTTTCAGCTACACCTAATGCTTCTGATGGGTTGCTGCGTTCAGGAAGAACTGCAGTATTATTCTTGCGCAATCCCTGATCAAAATCGTGATAAGCAGTTGCCCAAGTTAGGCCATCTTTACAAGGTGGTTCTTCTGGTTCTGTAGGAACATTATATGCAATACAATAGATATCAGTTCCTTGAAAATTATTTCCAATATTAACGAATTCTAAATTATCGCCATTTAAAGCATCATTGTAACAACGAATAGCCGCAAAGCCATATCCTTCTTGCTCAACTTCACTAACCCAGAAAGAGCCGTTAGTAATACCATTCTGCAACGCAACGTTCAAATCAGAACCTAATCCTGAAATTGCGGTTACATATTCACCACCAACGGTTGGACCAACTTCTTGTAAATCACCGACTTGATCCTCAAAATCATTTGCAGTTCCAGTTGATAGTAAGAACTTCCAGCCATCTGCTCTATGACAACCCTCATTTTGTGAAGGAATCTCGTTTGGAGAAATTGGCTTCACAGGAGAACCTGCTTTAAATTCTGTATATTTACCGCCGGTATCATCACGCTGGTCAGCACTGTTATTACCGGTAATATCTGAATATTCATCGCAAACTACTTTAATAAAGTGAAGATTTGGGACATCGGGGTCAGGAACATAAGTATTAATGATTGTACAAGTGATATCATTTCCTAATTCAACAACAACTTTATTATCAACAACAGTTACCTCTTTATCTGTTCCTGTTTCAACACAAGACCAATCCCCTGCCTCGTACCCTTCTGGGCCAGTTGATTCAGTCAATAAATAAGTTCCTGGTACAACATCACCACTAACTGGAGTGGAACCAGATATTTCTGGGGAACCACTACCTTGCTTGGTTGCACTAAGAGTCCACTGGGTAGCGTCTGCTTGCCCATTACCGGCCAATACTTTAATTAAAGTAAGTTTGCCTGTAGTCGGACCATTATAGGTATTAGTAATGGTACAAACAATATTTTTGTTCTTCTTTATTTCAACCTGACTACTACCATTCACAGATACTGATTGATTACCATCTTTACAAGTCCAAGAAGAAGCTTGGTAGTTACTAGGTCCGCCAGATTCTGATAGCGTGTACTTCCCTTTTAGAACAACTCTATTAGTCACATCAGAACTGCCAGTTTCTCCGGAAATGTCAAATGGTCCGTCCGCATTTAAGTCCCAATCAGTATTCGCTGCTGAACCACCTTCTACTTTTTTAACCAAAGTAAGAGTTCCAAATTCACAATCAGCATTCCAGATTGCTTGACCTTCAGTTGTCCAATTTTGGCCTGGATAGTTCTTTTGCACCAATTGCCAATTCTGGAAAGTCCAGTAAGTGAATGGAGGGATGATATCTCCCCAAGATTCATTGATGCCTGGATACCAAACAGGACCAGTGTGGCCGCTGTGGCCGTTTAAACCACCAGACTTACTTGGTTCATTCTGTACATAAGGATTGCTTTGAGAGCCAGTAGAATGACAGATTTCAACTTTGTCATTCGTAGCGCCAGCAGTAGGTACAAAGGCTGAGAAAACCATTGAGAATGCAGATACAAAAATAGCGCCTCGAAGCAGCCAGCCACGGAGTGACTTTGCTTCGCCTAGCGCGCGATTTGGAACTGCATGTGCTTTGAAGCCAACAGAAGACTTGGCCTCGGAAATTCCATAATTGTTCATATATTTCCTTAATTGTTTGCGAACCAATCGCCTCTGGAGCAGGCAAGCTTTGCTCACCTGGAAAGAAAGACCGACTAATTCGTGAATAAATTATTAATGATTAATCTGATGATTATATGAATAATCGAGATTTTTGTCAAGTTTAACTGGGTTTATTATAAACCTCCCATAGAATTAAAGCAAATTAGAAAATTTGGCATAACGATGGATAAACTTCTTACTATTTATAACGTCAGAGAGTGGATCTTTGTTTTAGTGCTATCAAATTTTTATTGATTTAGGTTATCCACCGCATTTATGGATAAACTGGGTATAACTTGTTTATAAAGTTGTTGATAAAGTTCTGGAAAACTTGGTTGACAAAAAACTCCCTTGCTTCGCTCAAGGGAGTTTTTTCACAATCCAGCAATCTATATGATGCGTATTGGTGCGGGGAAACGATCACATAATGGTTCAGCGCATCGTATCATCGTTCCCCTTCGCAAAACATATAACGAATTTGGAAGCTTGGTGTTTCTGAGAGTTACAAAATAAAAGAAAAAATAAAAACTCTCTTGCAAATAAAGGAAATAAAAAACCCCGGCTTTCGCCGGGGATTCTTTTTTCTGTTCAGTAGCAAATACTACTCTGTAATCGGAGCACCTTCACGGTATGCGAATCGTCCACAATCAATCACTAAGATTTTATCAAAGCTATGACCGCGGCCTTGGAATGATTCCAAGTTCGCAAATGGGAATCGCAAGTTACCAATTTTCTTAAACACAGTTCCAGAGTTACCACACTTAAGTAATGAGCCATCTGGATGTTCATTAGCATCATCTACCAATTCGGTGTCAGTTTCTACAGTCGATAAGTCGCTGTCAGAGATTTGGTCAACTTCCTCAAACTTGAAACCAAGTGCTAAGAAGATCGCTGCGCTGGTGAAGCCTTGGCGCTTACCATTCTTGGCTAAGAACCAAACTGTAGCATCCGAACCCTTAATCAAAGTTCCTTCAGCTGGCAAAGCTGGTTTATCACTCACTAATACATTAGCGGGAAGTGCTGGAAGAACAATAATATCAGAGAATTTTAGGCCACGGGAGTGGAAAGCTGCAGCTCCACGAAAAGGCTTAAGTCGGCAAGCAGCCATCAAATACACTGTTGGTGATTCACCAATCTTATACAACCGCCCATTTTGCAAGCCAATCCCACAACGGTACTTGCCATGACCAGAGTCATCACAACCATGGTGCTTGTGTTCGCGTTCTGTTCGCGCATCACGACCAGAGCGTCGGTTATTATTATTTGAAGTTGAGACGCTAACATTATCTTCGTCGTCATCATTAAGATCGCTATCGCTGTCATCACCACTATCATCTTGTTCTTCTTCGTCACTATCATCACTATTATCATCACCATCTTCATCTTCATGCTCGGTACATTCCTCTTCGGTTGAATCATCAACCGCTGTGAAGCTACCTTCAATGACAGCGCTTCCAGTGACAGCATTTCCATCTAAATCTTCTAACCCATCACCAGCGTAAGTAACTTCGTCACCTACAGCGACTGATGGTAAACCCCCGCCGTCAGAAATACGGATTACCAACGAGGTGCCATCTTCACTCCATTCAGCGCTTTCGATTGCACTATCTCCATCTAAGAAAGAGTGGCCATTATCGAGCTCAAAATGATCGTCGATATTAGACGCATTAATAGGGAGCTTATTTGTGCTCTCAGAAAAATTGATTACAATACTGTCCCCAGCTTCTTTAGCTGTACTTCCGCCAGTATTCTTGGCTTCGGCACTAACTAATTCTGGGCTAGCATCAGGAACATCTTCAGCTGCAGCTGGAGCTACATAAGCAATTCCAGAAGCCACTAAAGTCAACGAGAAAAATCCCGCTGTAAAAATTTGCTTTAATTTCATTATTTTTGATTAATTATCTAATTTTTTTAATTATAACTCTTTTTTGATTATTTTCGGCGTAAGTTATCAACACCAAGTTTTGACCTTTCAACTCACCATAACGAGGGAGGTTAGAATGTGTTTCACTCACCTTGATTATTTCGCCATTTTTAACCATACTAAATAGACCGAAACACTTTAATATTAGTGTTCGTTTCTAACTATGACTGAAACAGAATTAATCAAAAAAGCCAAAAAAGGCGACCAAAACTGCTTTGGACAACTGTACGATTTGTACGCCCAAAAACTGTTTGCCTTCATCCGGGCCAAAACCCACCACCAACACACTAGCGAAGACTTGCTTCAAGAGGTCTTCATTAAAGCCTGGCGGGCCATCCCCAACTTTGATGAAAGCAAGGGTAGTTTTAGCTCGTGGATGTATAAAATCGCAACCAATTGCATGAATGACCATTTCCGATCTTTGCAGCGCCGGCCATATAATCTCCCTCTGGAAGACCACGCCAATTTTATTGCAGACAACAAACCAACTCATGCCGAAAAATTTGATGTCAATCTAGAATCCAAACAAGTTCAGCAAGCCATGGAAGAATTACCAGATGATTACCGGCAGGTTTTAATCCTCCGATTCAAGGAAGGTCTCCCCGCCAAAGAAGTTGGCGCAGCAATGAACAAATCAAGTGTGGCAGTAAGATTAATTCAACATCGGGCACTAAAAAAATTGCAAATTATTATTACCAATAGTTATGAAACTCTTTTACCGTAAACATTACCAGAAAATCATTACTGAGCTCTCGAATCTCCCGAGCCCTAATTTAAGTTCGTCTAAACAAGAGGAACTTAAATCAAAAATAATGGCCAACATAAGCCAAGTACCACAGGTTTCTGAAACAACTCCAAGCAATAATCGTTTAAGTTTGCAAGGATGGAACAAAGGCTTTGCTTATTACGCATTCGCCACATTGATCATCATTTTTGTGAGCACTGCTACTGCCCAAGCAGCATCATTCGCACAACCAGGAGATGTGCTCTATCCTGCCAAGCTTATTGGCGAAAGTTTGCAACTAGGGATTACGATTCGAGCCGAACAAAAAGCCGAGTTGCAAGCCCAAATCGCAGAACGCCGCCTAGAAGAAAGTTTGCAACTTTGGGTCAATACCGTTGAAATCCCAGCAGATGCTGTGGAGACTGAAACTGAACTAACCCAAACCCCTGCCCGATTAGAGGCAGACAACTCTGATAAACTTGAAGACAGTCATAGTAACGGTCCTCCTAAAGTGGTTCCAGCCCGTAAGCTTACCGAGGAGCAAGCTAAAGCGGCAGCTGAACAAACGCAAGCTCGCTTCCATCAAGCTTTGGAGGCCCTCAAGGCAACCCAGACCAAACTGGAAAACAAAGGAAATCAACGCGCTGCCGAAGCCGTAAAATCAAATATTGAACGGCTTGAAGCTAAAGCGCAACAATCTACCCGCGG
Organism: uncultured Candidatus Saccharibacteria bacterium; assembly: GCA_964493575.1. Taxonomy (GTDB): domain Bacteria; phylum Patescibacteriota; class Doudnabacteria; order UBA920; family UBA920; genus UBA920. Next base: position 6,195 of record CAZBOT010000082.1, read on the forward strand.
GAACAAGAATAACGAACAAGATAATAATTCTTAATAACCGCGTGTAAGGAAGACATTAATAAAGGAGAAAATTATGACGAAAATCTATACCGAAACCCATACGGCAGGCGATGCCAGCACAAACTCGCCGCGAACCAAACCTTTGTTTCGTATGTCGCAGGTCGTTTGGTATCTGTTTGGATTATTGGAAGTTATCTTGGCGCTCAGATTTATTCTCAAACTTTTGGGAGCAAATCAAGAAGCAGGATTCTCTAATTTAATCTACACACTAAGCTATCCATTTGCTACACCATTCTTGGGTGTGTTCAACCAATCAGCGATTTCGGGAAGTGTGTTTGAATGGACAACACTATTAGCCATGGCCATCTATGCACTCGTGGCTTGGGCGCTCATCAAACTATTTGTAATGAGCAAAGCTGTTTCCACACCAGAAGCAGCAGTAAAATTGGATCAACAAGATAATTAATTTTCTTAAATATATGGCTACAGTTATCAATAACCCAGGACAAGGTGACGGCGACAATAGTGGTGGTGGTGCTGGTTTAATTATCGGTGTTATCGTCGCGATCGTAATTATTGTACTATTTGTGGTTTACGGAATCCCCGCGCTAAGAAGCGGTTCAGATTCTGGAACTCAAGTAAACGTCCCAGACCAAATTGACGTGAATATAGATGATGGTTCTGGTTCAAATAATTAATACGAAAGGATTATATGGGTATTATTTTATGGATTGTTTTCGGAGCTCTAGCCGGTTGGCTAGCCTCCATTATTATGAAAACTGATGCACAACAAGGCGCGTTAATGAATATTGTAGTAGGAATTATCGGTGCATTGGTCGGTGGATTCATTATGAATCTGCTCGGTCAATCAGGTGTTAGTGGATTCAACATTTATAGCCTGTTAGTCGCCATCGGTGGTGCGATTGTGTTACTCGC
>CAZBOT010000083.1:0-6888 GCA_964493575.1 uncultured Candidatus Saccharibacteria bacterium
ATTTTCTCCTCCTTTTCCGCACTGGCTAGGCTCACAAGGTCTAGCCAGTTGTGGTATGATTACTACATCAGACCCGCAATCCTATGTCGCAGCAAAATAAAGAGGACTCCATAATCGGAGTCCTCTTTTACTACCAACAGTAGTGATATTGCTACTAAAGGTAGTGCTAGGCCAGCAGCTTGTAGACCAGCGTAGCGGTAGCCAGCACCTTTGCGCCAAACTCCAGCACGTTCTCGCCGGACAGGCCGCCAGAGATAGCCAGCGCGCCAGCCGCAATCAGCAGCGACACGAGCGCGGTCAGCGCAACGGCGGCTTTGCCTTCAAGGCCGAGCCAATTCTTGATGGCGTTCACCAGAGGAACGCCGATTACACCAGCCAGCCAGGGGAGTAGTTGTTCTAGGGTCATTACTTATTCTCCTTGATTATTTCATAAGCGGATACAGACTTGCCATCGGGTGTGATTTTGTTCACCTTACGCAATAAGCCCTCCTCGGCTTTTCTGTCTAGTTGATTGCGCGCCACATTGACGCTGCATTGCCACGCCTCGGCTGCGCGTTTGACGGTCAAGTCATCGTCAGCCAGGACAGGGCGCGGGGGATTGGCTCGCAGAAACTCGGCTACGTTTTTAGGAAGATACTCGTTCATAACGTCTCATCCACGGGGATGTATTTGGTCTTGGCGAACCAATGCACGTCTACCACGCGGCCATCCTCTACTTCAATGGCTACCATGCCGTGCGTTACGCGCTGTTCGCTGCTCGTAACCTTGCGCGCATGCTCGTTCAGCATTTGCATGGGCGGAGTGGTGATGCCAACGCACTTGACACGCTCATCCATGCGCCATTCAGTAACCCATTCCTCAACGCGTTCATGCTTGTGGGCGCGGGCGATGATGTGCGGCACCTCGCGGCCATCCTTCATGCAGGTGTCCATGATGGATTTTACCTCGTAGCGCATGAGGTTGCCTTTGAGCCATGAGCGCACACCCGCGGGGGGGCCGTGATGGGCATAGTCAATCAATACGCCACCCACATTCAGCCGCCCATGACCAACGAGGCGAATATCCTTCTTGGGATACATGCGCTTCAAGTCGTTGGTGACGCTCACGTCAGCAGAGTGTTCGCGAAACGCATGCACGCCCGTACTCTTGGTCAGGCGCACCGTGCGAACGTTCTTGTTCTCAATCCACGGAACGATACAGTCTACCGCAATTTGCACATGGTCTACTTCTTTGCCCGATACCAGTCCATCCGAGAAGTGATTGCCCTGCGTCATGTCGCCGTTCTCAATGTAGACAATCTCATCATTGCCAGCCAGCGCAAACACTTTCTCGCGCGCCTCGCAGTCAATCTCCCACAGATATTCTTGTATCGGGTTTAGCTGCACGGGAGCATAGAAGGGATTGCCCTCTTTGTCCTCGCGGCACAGCATGGTCTTGGGGTTGAGCAAGCCGTAGCTGCTGCCCCCTTGAATGTCAGACCGTATGGCGATGATTTTGCGCGTCAAAATATCCTGCCTTTCCTAGTGGCTATTCACATGCCATAGATGGGGGATGATGCCTCGCAAGAGGTCATATGCAGGATATTATACACCAAGTTTTGCAATAAAGAACAAGAGTGCAATAATTAGTGCAACGGTCTGCCCAATCACAAAGCGATTAGCCCACCGCAAAGAATCCTTGATTTCGCCTAAATCTTCTTTCACCGCGTCCATGCGCGCCTCCACCATCACCATGCGGCCTTTCAGGCCAGCAGAGCCATTGCCGTTGAGCGTGTGTTCAATTGCGTCAATACGTTGCGTGTTGGTTGTTGCCATCGGCAATGTCCTTGATTTTCATAAAGTTTATAAGAAATAATGAGAAACCTACATTCCCAGAAAGAACACAAATAAAGTAGCGTCGTCATGCTGCCTCTAAAAGAAATACCACCAGCCCGACGCTTGGCTAAAGTCAAACCATCCAGTGATGATGTTGTTAGAAAAGCTGTCAGCATAGTTGGCTATAGCATAGTGATACCGATAGCGCGTGCTTCCTCCAAAGCCAGAGAGAGACAGTGTGTCAAGTAAGGTTGAGCGCGCGGCGTCGCTATATACCTCGAGCGTGACAGTGTCCGAGGCAGCTCCGCGCCGCAAAACGCAAAAGTACTGGGTATTTTGAAGGATAGTGAAATCGTCGCTCGCGCCCCCCGCTCCTCTTATAAGGCGAACTCGGCGAGTGCCAGAAACAGTATCCAAGCGAATCTGAATGTCTGTTGACCCCCAGCTTTGCACCGCGCCAACGGCGCTAACTGTGAACCCGCTTGATATCAAAGCATCGTCAGCAGCTGTCGAGCTATCCACATAGATGCTGAAATATAGCTCAATATCATTGACCCAATTCGCGCCGCCATCCCAATAGGCATAATTGGTTTCAGTACGGCGAATGCCTGTGCCTGTGGCGCGCGTTTCAGTCAGAGATATTCTGCCCGGTGTATCCACTTTAGTGTAGGATGTTAGTGAGGGTAAATTTGGAACAGGCATATCAACTACACCTCGAGCGCAACAGACAAGCTATCCCACTTGCCATCCACGCTGTCATACATAAACCCAACGCGCAGTAGTTTGTTAGCTATGGTTGTCGACGGAAGCCCAGCCTGAACCGTTGCGCGATAGCTAGCCCCCCAACTAATCGTGCGCCCCGTGCCATTGTCTAGAATTTCAATAATCAGCTTCTGCCCATGATACGGCGTGCCGCTCAATCCGCTCGACATGCTGCTGATGTTGGTTGCCAGCGCGGTGATACGATGAATGTCGGCCGCGTCAATGTCTATCGTTGGCGTGGCACTAGATACCTCTGTGGTTACGATGGGCTTCTCAAAATTGTGCTTCGTTATCTTCTTGCTAACCGGAGTGCCAGCAGGGTCATCCACGATGTGAAACAGGTCGTCTGCCGCTGGCGCAGTTAGCTCAGTAAGAGCTGTAGTCTTTTTTGCCATGTCTTATTTACTCCTAAGTAATTGCGCGGATTGTAGGTGTGCCGCTCGTGTTTGTCGTGGCTTCGGCGGCCACCAAGTCAATGACGCGAATATCGCCGCCGATAACCTCGTCTACCCACTCGGCGTACGCGCCGTTGGGTACGCCCGTGCCGCCGAGAAGCAGGCGGTCTTGGAACAACGTCATATCATTGGGAGCACGCGTGAGCATCAAAATCTCGTTGGCCGTCAGTACACCAGAGAACACGCGTGGTCTACGAACGCGTATGTTGTAGCTCGTTGAGCTTTGCGCCTTCATGTGGCCGCCCAACTCCAAGAAGGTGATGTTCTCGTCTACGCGGTCTCCCGTTGGTTGTGTCGCACTACCAACAGACTGCAAATCGCCATTGATATAGAAGTTGGGAACATTTGCCAGGGATTCGCTGTCGTAAGTCATCGCCACGCCCACCCACGCCCCCGCTCCCACAGAATCGCCCGTGCTTGTCCATGTGCCAGCAGTGGCAAACTGTGACGTGCGCGCTAGTAACACACCCGCGCTATTGACTTGCAGGCGCAAGTGCGCGTCTTCGCCACCCGCCAAGTAAGGCATGCTCATCAGGGTTGCCTCAGAGCCAATGCTGGTGACGTAAACCTCGCAGAAGTAAGTTAGCTTGCGGCCTGCCCAAGACGGCAATACACCAAACGAAACTGCCGATTGCTCAGTAGACGATGATACGGCAAACTCAATCTCAACCTCGGTCAAGTCTGCCTGCGAGTAAGCGCGCTTCAGCGGCCACGAATACACAAGATGGCGGCCAGGATTTAGCGAGTACTCACGGCCGCGTATCGTGTAGAAGCGGTCAATGCCGTACTTGGCACTCTTGACACGGATGACGTTGCCAGTCTGCAAGTAGCGGAACGCCTGCATGTGTTTGGGGGACTTGTTGCCGAGCATGTTGGCGCGCACAACTTCAAGCTCGCGGCCACGTTGCAAGGCCAACTCTGCGGCCACGCGGCTTGCGCTAAAGCCGATGCCGCCAAGATACGTCTGGTCAATGGAGAGCGGCTTGCGGCCATCCTGAGCGATCACCTCCGCGTCGCTTATTTCGGTTTCAGCGCGGTCAAACGTGTATATGCCCAGACCCTCAAAGTCCCACTTGCGTAGCCACCCGCCAGCAGGCGATATAAGGTGCGCCTCAAACCCATTGGCCGATGGTATCCACTCCTGCACGATAAGCTGGCTCGTCAGGTCTGAGCCTGTGCCATTTCGCTTGCTATTCACGAGATAGTTTGTAGTCTGCGTTGGCGTGTCTACGCTAGTCGCACCAATGGTGGAGCCTGCCGCGTCTGTCCAATTTCCCTTCAGCACATACAGGGTGTTGGCAGGCAAGGCGATAGGCTCGCCCAATGTGTACAAGCGCACGGGGTTTTCATCGGTCTTGCGAGGATAAGACGTGATGTCTGCCGCGTTGAAGTAGTCGGGCGCGGTCTCTAACTCCAAGTCAAGGAAGTCGTCATCAAACACCGCTTCCTCTACACAGTTGAGCAGGATCACCTCGCCATCCTCAAACAAAGCCACATCGCCATCCTCGTACAAAAGCTCATCGCACAGCTCGCTCACCATCGGGATGAAGTCTGCGCTATTGGAGAATTGACTGGCCTGCACTTGATTTAGCAGAATAGGGTCATTGTCTTCGTATACAGCATCATCCCCATCTTCAAGCAGCATGGTTTCGCTGAACTCATCAGGGATTTCAAATTCTGCGCTGATGAATGACGGGATGATACGCGCTTGACGCGAAGCCATAGACTCTACGACCAGCGTGTCATTGCGGCGCATGTACACGAAGCCAAGCTCACTATTCGCCAGCTTCGCCAATTCAGACGCAGGCGAGCCGCGCGTGCCAATACCGTCAAAGACAGTGGGGAATATGTTTTCGCCAGCCTCAAACTGCAATGTCTCAGGATTCCATTGCATCTTTGCCAGCAATACGCGCACCGCCTCATCCATCGTGCGGTTTGTGAGGATGTCTTGGTTGCGAATGTCCTCTTGTGAGGCCGCGCGCATCCAGTCGTTGGCGGTAATTTTCAACCACGCTGGCGGACGCACTTGCGCCCTAGACGTGTCAAGGCGGCCAGTAAAGATATTGACGCTATCGCCGTCATACACTAGATTGAAGCGAATGGGGATTGAGCCGCGCCAGCCTGCAAGGGCATTTGCGCCACCCACAACGTACTTGCCCTCGCGATTATCTAGCTGAGTGTCAAGGCTGCCTACAGACGCTACGCGCTCCATGAAGCCGGCGCGAGAGAACCCATCGCGGCCAGACAGTCTGCCCACATAGTCGGGAAGCAAACTGACCCAGCTAGAGCCGAGATACGCTTCAAATTCAATGGCTTCAGGATATACGGCGGTCATTATTGTGCGTTACGGATAGCCAACTCGTGCGAGATTTCAGACGCGATACTCAGCGGCAGACGCTCAACCGCGAGACGCAATTCTTCTAGCGACAGGTTGAGCCGCTGGCTTTCCTCGCTGGATTGACGGGTGAGCGCGCCAATCACGGCCGCGTTGGATTGCTGCTGCTGCTGCGCAACACTCGTGCCCACGCCAACGGCGGCGGCTGTAGCGGCCTGCGCTGCGGCGGCAGCGGATTGTGATGCCGATGACTGAAGCCACGAAGCCTCAGGGTTGTTTGCCTCCCAGCCCGCGTCCACGCCAGGGTTAGCCTGATGCCATCCCCCAGGGTGCTGCGCTCCCAAGGCCATGTAATATCCACCCAAGTTCATGTTAGGGCTGTTGTATCTCTGCGCACTTATGAGCCCCTGCGCGTTTGTAGCACCGTCAATCAACGGGCCGCCATTGGCAAAACCATCCGTAGGCACCGCGCCAGCCTTCTTCATCTTCATCCATTCTTGGTTGGGGATGACCCAGTACGCGCCGTTGCCCAGCGGGATCACTCCTTCCTCGCCGTTCTCGCCAACGCTGTAGACGTTGTTGCCTTCAATTAGGCCGCCCAGCGCGCGCATTTCTGGCTGTGTAGCTGAGCCACCCATGCCGCGGCTGCCACCACCACCTGGCATGCGATTGCCGTTCAAGAATCCCACGAAACGCCCACCGATGAGCGAAGCTATCCATGTGTCGCCAGTTACTTGCAAACTTACGATAGCTTCGGCCTCAGACACAGAGCCGTTGAGCGCGGTCAAGTTGTTCAGCACCCCCTCAGATTTACTCTGCGCTTCCTCCAGAGGAATGCCGAGGCTGTTCATAATGGTTTCGCGCGCCTCAGACAAATTCATGTTGCCGAGCGATGTTTCAATGTCTACGGCAGCGGTCAAAGCTGCACCGTACATCTCGCGCGCCTGCTCGTCTGTAATGGAGTTTGCGGCCACAAGCTCGTCAATAAAGCGCACTTGCCCAGCCAACTCCGCGCCGCCCGCCATGCTGAACTTGATGTCTTCCATCACGCCTTGAAGCGAAGACACACTCGCCCCCTTCACGCGCTCCGAGAACGATTCCGCAAACTCTTTACCCGCCTCTGCGCCTGCTGACGCGGCAGCACCAGACGCGCCACCAAATAGACGCTCCATCATGGCGGAATCCACGCGACCAGCCGAGAAAGCCTGCTCCATAAGCTTGTCGCTCATCGCGAGCAACTCGTTCATCTCAAGAATTTCACCGCTCATCAAGCGGAACTGTTGCCCCGCTTGGCTCGTGATGATGCTCGCGCCCAGCAAGTCAATGGCGGCGTTGAGCTTGTTTGACTCCTCTACCGAGTCGGCCAAATACCCAACGACAGGCTCTAGCGCAATGCCAGCCTCGCGCTTTAGGCGATTCCACGCGTCGGATGAACTGGCCGCCAAACGCTCATACGAGCTTGCCGCGTCATCCACCAAGCCGCCCGTTTCTGCCAACTGCTTGTTGCCATCTTCCAGCACGG
>CAZBOT010000084.1:0-6864 GCA_964493575.1 uncultured Candidatus Saccharibacteria bacterium
GGTCCAAGTCACCTCCCGCTGCACTCAACTCGCCTTTGGCTCGTTTCGTGCAACGCTGCGGCGACCCCCGCTGCTACTTGATGCTCCAAATAGTCGCATCAAGTTTCTTGCTTCGCAAGAACCGCTCTCTTTGAGGCCTAGCATTCGCTAAGCCTCAAACCCCATGGGTCCACCAACTTGACACACTATCAAGTTATGATATACTGGAGACGTCAAGATAGAGCTCCTTAGAAATAAGGAAGACTCCACAAGAAAACCGCCAGCTCCGAAAGGAGTGGCGGTTTTTATATTCTTGAATGCATGGTAAGATGTGCATGACGGACCGTTTCATTAGGTCGCCGAGACCCACAATTAACTTCATCTTCGGATGAAGTTTTTTGTTTGACAATCTAATTTTGCCTTGATATCTTTAGCTGTTTAGTAAATAACCATTATGACTAAACAGCAAGTTAAACAATTTATGGTTGTATTGAAGGCTTGGAGTTACAGCCAAGCTATGGCTGTTATTTCTTCTTTTAGACCAACCGTTGCTGCGTTGGTCTTTTTTGTTTTATTTGGGTTTAGCCAAAATTGCTTCACAGCTTATCAGCGTGACGACAAATGCACCGTTGTTTATTCGGTCACAGCTTTAACTTTTGCAAAACAGCTTCCTGGTCGGGTTTTGGATATTGGCACACGTTCCATTCAAATCACTCAACATGCTGCCCAGCGCATGCAAGAGCGGGGAGTAAGCGAGCAAGAAGTTATCTCTGCAATTAAAACCGGGCAACTGTTTGCCTATTTAGATGATCCAAAGGTAAAAATTGGTTACTACAACCCTGGTAATGGATTATTTTTAGCAGTTGACCAACGTCACAAGCGATTAATTACAGTGATAAAATTTACAGATAAAGGTTACCCAGAGCGGGTAATGTCACGCCAGAAGGATAATCAGGCCAAAGAAAATATAATTGGTCATATATAAAGAATAGAATAAAAATTGATAATAAGTTAAGTAAAACTTGTCCGCATAGTGACATTGACAGCGGACAAGTTTTTGGTATTCTAAACTTAGATGATGATACAAAGATGGAGATAACCAAAGAATATTTAGACGAACAACTGAATAAGTTCGCATCAAAAGACGATCTTGAATATCTAAAGAGCCGAGCGAGTGGTACGCATTACAAACCATCTGAATTAATAGAAGCTGTGGGGCTTGTCAGTAAAAGGGATGTAGAGGATAGAGGGGCACTCGCTAGCATTTTATTAGATCATGAGAGCAGATTAAAGTTCTTAGAGAAACTATCAAAACGTAGAATGAATTCATCTAACTAAACCGCTTAGAGCGGTTTTTATTTACGAAAACTGTTTGGAAAAATGAACACAAATATGTTATAATTTATTCACAAATTCGCGCATAAGGCGGGAAAATTTTAGAGTTAGAAACCCAAACAAAATGGTACAAGCTGAGCTCAATCAGCTCCTCAAAAAAAAGCGAATAATTTCCAGTTCAGCCATAACTAAGCTGGAAAAGGAGTACTCTTCACTCAAGCAGCCAATGGCTTGGGAAGATTTTTTGCTGGATCAAAAAGCTCTCAAAGAAGATGATTTGCTAAAAGTTAAAGCCGAAGAATTTGGTGTTGATATTGTTGACCTGCATGATAAAGAACTAGCCGAACCTGTGTTAAATCTAGTTCCAGAGCCAATTGCCCGTCGTCACCAAGTGATTAGTTTTGCTAAAACCAAAAACGAGCTGTCTTTGGCCATGACAGACCCTAGCGACATTCAGACCAAAGAGTTCATTAAAAAGAAAACCGGACTTGATATTAAAGTCTTTTTGATTGGCAAGAGCTCTCTAGACCATGGATTGTCTAAGTATCACACCAACTTGGAAGGTGAGATTAAGCACATGGTCGATGAAGGTAAACCAGACAAAGCTGGTGGTACGGATGAGATGGGTGATGAGCTCAAAAAGATGGCGCAGGAGATTCCGATTATTCGCGTGGTGGATACTTTGCTGGAATACGCGGTTATCGAGAAAGCCTCCGATATTCACATTGAACCACAAGAAACTGCTGTGGTAGTTCGTTATCGTATTGATGGGGTGCTACATGATGTAATGACTTTGCCAAAACCGATTCAAGCCGCTTTAGTGGCGCGCATTAAAGTATTAGCCAACCTTAAAATCGATGAACATCGGCTCCCGCAAGACGGCCGTTATAAAATCGAAAAAGATGGCTATAAGTTTAGTTTGCGTATTTCGACAATTCCAATTTTTGATGGTGAAAAGGTGGTAATTCGTTTGTTGGATGAATCTACCAAAGCTATGAATTTGGAGCAGTTGGGTTTTTTGCCTGACCAATTAGACCTAGTGATGCGCAATATTAAAAAGCCGCACGGTATGATGCTCATCACTGGCCCAACAGGGAGTGGTAAATCTACTTCTTTGTATGCTATTTTAACAATTTTGAATACTAAAACCGTAAATATTTCTACTATTGAAGATCCTGTAGAGTATCGAATTGTCGGTGCCAACCAAATGCAGGTTAATCCCAAAATTGGTTTAACTTTTGCGCTTGGTCTTCGAGCTTTACTTCGTCAAGATCCAAACATTATCATGATTGGTGAAATTCGTGACCAAGAAACTGCCGAAGAAGCCATGCACGCGGCCATGACCGGTCATATTGTGTTATCTACTCTGCACACCAACTCGGCAGCAGCAGCACCACCACGTTTAATCGATATCGGCATTGAACCTTATTTAATCGCTTCAACTACGAATGCAATTATGGCTCAGCGTTTAGTTCGGGTAATTTGTCAGGATTGTAAAGCAGAAGAAAAGCCTGATCCAGCGACTTTAGAATCTTTGCGTAAGCAGTTTAATTTGGATGCATTAATGACATTGCTTCAGCGTTTGAATATTGGTGGAAATGCTAAAAGTTTAGATGAGCTACCTTTCTTTGTTGGCAAAGGTTGCGAGAAGTGTAGTAACACTGGATATAAAGGTCGTATCGGTGTTCATGAAATTTTGGAGAATACACCTGAGATCGAAGATCTAATTGTAAAGCGGGCGACTTCTCAAGATATCGAAGAAGTGGCAGTAAAAAATGGCATGATTACGATGTGGCAAGACGCCTTTATTAAAGCTGTGCAGGGCCAGACTACGATTGAAGAAATTCTACGTGTTACTAAGGAATAACTATGCCTAATTTTTTATACACAGCCGCAGGTAAAGATGGCAAGCAACAAACCGGAACGATAGAAGCGGCAAACTTTTTATCAGCCGGGCACTTGTTAAAAGAACAAGGTCTGGTGCCAATGGATTTGCATGAGCAAAGCCAAGGGTTTAACTTGCAACAATATTTCCAAGGATTTATTTCGATCCCTTTAAAAGCAAAAATTGCATTTATCCAAAATTTGGATTTACTTTTAAAGAGTGGGGTCGCTGCTCCACGCGCGATGCGAATTATTGCCAAACAAACTGCCAACCGCAAGTTTCGAGGCATTATCGATGAATTAGCCACCGCAGTAGAAACAGGCAAATCTTTACACGAAGCAATGGCCGAATTCCCTAAGATTTTCTCTCACATTTTTATCAGCATGATCGAAGTGGGGGAGTTGTCCGGTAATTTGGAAAAGAGTTTAGAGTATTTGCGAATTCAATTGCAACGGGAAGCGGATCTAAAATCAAAAACTAAGGGCGCGATGATTTACCCAGCCGTGATTATTTCGGCAATGATTGTGATTGGGGTGATCTTGGCAATTTTTGTCCTTCCCAAACTCACGGCAACTTTTAAAGAGTTTAATACACAGCTACCAATCTTAACTAGAATCGTGATTATCATCAGTGATTGGATGTCTGGCAATGCCTTCTTGGTAATCGTCGGATTTATAGTCCTAATCGTAGGTGGGATTTTCTTTTTACGAACCCCGGCCGGCAAAAGAACCATGGCGTGGTATTTACTTCATATGCCCATGATTAGCCCGATTACCAAAAAGATTAATATCGCCAGATTTTCTAGAATTTTGGGTTCACTTATGAAGTCAGGAATTTCCGTAGTTCAAGGACTGGCGGTGACTGCCAACGCTTTAGAAAATGTTTATTACCGCGAGGTATTAGAAGACACTTCCGAGAGCGTCAAACTGGGCAAACCTTTGACTGAGTCTCTAACCAAACACGATAAACTTTTCCCCTTTATTGTTACCCAAATGATTGCTATTGGCGAAGAAACAGGAAATTTAGAAGAAATTTTAGATCAACTCGCCCAAGCACACGAAGCCGAGATAGATGAAACCATGAAAAATCTTTCTTCTATTATTGAACCATTATTACTGTTGGTAATTGGTGTGGTCGTTGGTTTTCTAGCTCTGGCCTTGATTATGCCAATCTATAATATCACTCAATCAATTTCATAATTTGATATAATTTCCTTAGAACATGGGCTTGTTTAAAAAGAAACATCATTACATTGGACTACATATAAACAACCACGCCATTAAAGCGTTACAGTTTGATGTGTCTAAATCACGAACCAAATTACGTGGTTTTACTAATGTACAGATGCCCAAAGGTTATATTGTAAATGATGATTTCTCAGATATGGATGGCTTGTCAGAATTAATCACTAGAAGCTTTAAAAAGCCCCAGCACGGCAGTTTTAGCACAAATCGGGTAGTTGTAGCTATCCCAGAATCAAAGTCTTTTGTGCGCATCATACCGCTGCAAAAAATGAAGGAGTCGGAAATTGCTAACGCCATTGTATTCGAAGCCGAAAGTTATATCCCTTTACCAATGGATCAGGTTTATTATGACTGGCAAGTTCTCAGGGAAAAAGATGATGGTTTAGAAATTTTGGTGATTGCTTCACCGAAAGCTTATATCGATAAGTATATTGGGATTTTGGAATCCGCTGGTTTAAAGATTGCCGGCGTAGAAACTGAGAGTCAAAGTGTGGCACGCGCCTTGGTGCCACCGGCTGTCGTTGAACCAATCCTGATTGCTGACATGGATGCTTATAAAACCGCTTTAGTAATGGTGCAGGGCGGGACTTTGCAGTTTACTTCTTCGGTACCTTTGGCCGGTAATATTTTTACCGAACGGTTATCAAAGGCACTTTCGATTGGCTTACCGGAAGCCGAGAAATTAAAACGCAATGTTGGATTCGCTAATACTGTTGAATACCCAAACTTAAAAACTCAATTACTGCCTGCTTTAGAAGACCTGTCAGCAGAGATAAAAAATATTCTACGATTCCATTATGATCATCACGAAACGCATATTGGCAGTTTGGTCTTAACTGGCGGGGGAGCAAAACTTCAGCATATTGCCGAGGCCCTAGAGCCAATGATGGAGCAATACGCCCCCTTAAAGGTAACAGTTGCAAACCCTCTGCAAAATATTCTTAACTACCGTGATGAGACTCTGGGACCCTATGAGGCATTAAGCTATACCACAGCGATTGGTTTGGCAATGTGGGAGTTAACCTAATGAAAAGAATAAATTTATTACCCCAACATAAGCAGACCGATCTTTACTACGAAGATTTGTACCACAGTGTGAATTCTTTGGTTGGTTTATCGGTGGTTATTTTACTACTGGGGATAGTTGTGCAAGTTGGCGTATGGGTTTATTTGGATCGGAGGGAAGCTAGTCTGGAAACTCAAATTACTGAACTACAGCTTGTCATAGACAAGAGCGAAAACGCAGAGGTGAAGCAAGAAATCAAACAGATAAACTCCCAAATGACTGACTTTAATAGTCTGACTATTGGTGCGCCGAAATGGTCAGAAGTCTTTAAAGCATTTTCTGGTTTAGTTCCTAATGGGGTGCTAATCACAACATTCCTTTCGGACGCAAATACTGGGGAGGTAGAGATAAGTGGTTTTAGTCCCACCCGCGAACAGGTGATTGAACTATATAACAATATTAATGGGGATAAAGAGCATTTTAAAAACATTAATTACCCCTTAGAAAACGTGGCTAAGCCGACTGATGTGCAGTTTAATTTTAAATTCTTTATTAAAGAAGGAGTCTTAACTCCAAAGAAGTAATGGCAAAACTGAGTCCAAGAGTAAAACTATTTATTTCCATATTTGCCTTCGCTGCTTTTGCGGCGATGATGTTTGGGTTTGGTTACGGTATCTTGGAGAACCATAACCAATCACGGTTAGATGTAGTTAATCAAAAGAACTTAGAGCTGTTGGTGTTGCAACGCGAACAACAGAATTTTGAACAAGGAAAGAGAGATTTAGCTAACTTGTTAGAAAAACCTTATCCACCTCAAGATCTGTTTAGCAAGGATACTAAAGTGGTGGGCGAGATTAGGAAGCTGGAAGAGATTGCTGATCGTTACAGCTTAGAGTTTACATTACAAGTGGCGGGTTCTGCCGCAGCAGCTCCAAAAGCTACTGGGGTAAGTGGTGAGCTATTGCAAATCCCTTATTCCGTAACAGTTATTGGTGGATTTAACAATATTTTGAAATATATTGAAGCCACTGAACACACTGATTTTATAAACCAAGGTCAAGCTGTGGAATTAACAGCTTCCGCTGAAGGCAAGACAAGAGCAGTGATTAGCTCACAATTTTATTTAAAACCATGAAGAGTATAAATTTAAAATTTGATTTTAAAAATATTGGCCGAGTTCTGATAAAGAGGTTCTCAATAGTTCTCTGGGTTGTTTTAGGCTTTGTACTTTTGGCTGAGTCTTGGGTAATAAAAAGTTCGGTGGATAAGATTTTAACTGCCAGCGATGATTCCCAGTTTTCTAATGCCCAATTAGTGAGGGTAAATTTTGATCTTTACGATAGTATCGAGAAGCGGTTGATTGAAAATCAAACTTATTTACCTCCAGAGCCCAGTACTAGAGATCCATTTGGGAT
>CAZBOT010000085.1:0-6660 GCA_964493575.1 uncultured Candidatus Saccharibacteria bacterium
GCCGGCCGCGCCGGCCGCGCCGGCCACGCCCAAGCCGGCCGCGCCCAAGCGCGGTCCGGGCCGCCCGCGCAAGACCCCGGCGCCCGAGCCTCTCGTCGAGGCCGAGGCCGAGGACGAATCGGCTGGCGCTCCGACGTTCACCGAGCTGACGGACGCGATGTCTCAGGCGCTGCAGACCGTCGGCGGAACCCGGGTCATCGAGCTGCTGCGTCGCTTCGGCGCGAGCCGCATCGGGGACGTGCCGGCCGACAAGCGTGCGGCGTTCCTGGCGCAGTTGACCGAGCTGCAGCTGATGAGCTGACCATGGCCCACGCTCCGTTTCCGCCGTCCGCTGCGCACCGGTGGCTTGAGTGCGCCGGGTCCTACCAAGCGACCCTCGGTCTGTCGTCGCCGGACTCGGTCTACTCCCGGCTCGGCACCTTCGCGCACGACGTGGCCGCGCGGTGCTTGAGCGGGGGTCACGACCCCGCCGAGTTCCTGCTCCACGAGAGCGAAGGTGCTGAGTTTCTCTGCGACGCCGAGATGGTCGCGCACTTGCGCACCTACGTGCAGCTGGTGCGCGAGGAAGCGCTGCGCGCAGGGGCCTCCATGGAAGTCGAGAGCGCCGTCGTCGCGATCCCCGACTTGGTGTGGGGCACGTCCGATTGTTGGTTCTTCGACAAGGCACGTCGCACCGTGCATGTGTGGGACCTGAAGTATGGGTCCGGGGAAGTTGTGCAGGCCACCGACAACCCGCAGCTGATGATCTACGCGATCGGCGTGCTGAAGGCTCTGGGGCCCGCGCTGGCCCGGACAGTCGAGCGGGTGGTGCTGCACATCGTGCAACCGCGCGACGGGAGCGGCGAGCCGCACCGCACGCAAGAGCTGACGCCAGCCGACCTGCGGCAGTTCTACGAGCGCCTGCAGGCGGCCGTCACACTCGCGCAGCAGCCCAACGCTCCGCTGGTCCCCGGTGCGCACTGCCGATGGTGCCCGGCCGCAGGCACCTGCCCAGCGCTCACTCAGCACGCTCTGGACGTGGCCACGGTGGCGTTCGACACCCCGGCCCCGGCCTCCCCGCCGGATCCGCGCACCCTGGCGCCCGAGCAGCTCGACAGAATCCTGCGGGCAGCCGACGTGATCGAGACGTGGCTCCGGGCGGTCCGCGCCCACGCGCTCGACGCCGCGAAGGCTGGCACCGTCATTCCCAACTGGAAACTGGTAGACCGTGTCGGACACCGGAAGTGGCTCAGTGAAGAACTGGCCGCGGAGGTGCTCGCCCACGCCGGCATCGACCCCTACGACCATCGCGTGATTTCACCGGCCGAAGCCGAGCGCCGTCTCGGTGCTGCTGCCAGTGCGCTGGTTTCCAAGCTGGTCGAGAAGCCGATCACCGGCCAGCTGCTGGTGCCGGTCGAGGACGATCGTCCACCATCGCAGCTGACCATCACGAACGTTTTCATGCCATGAAGCTGATCGCGTTCTGTGACTGGCATGCACTGCAGGTTGGTGATACCATCGACCTCGGTGTAGTGGTTCAGACACAACAAGATGATGCTGGGCGTTACGGTGTTTGCGTCGTAGCGCCCAACGACAACGATGACCCTCGACAGCGCGCCCCGAGGTGGTATTGGTTCAGTGGCGGGCGCGTCCCAAAGTTCCGTGTATACGGAGTGTGATACT
This sequence comes from uncultured Candidatus Saccharibacteria bacterium, assembly GCA_964493575.1. GTDB lineage: Bacteria > Patescibacteriota > Doudnabacteria > UBA920 > UBA920 > UBA920. The sequence goes on from CAZBOT010000085.1 coordinate 1,663, forward strand.
ACGATGACGAACGACAACAAGATCGAACTGCCCGCGACGACCCTCGTCACGCCCGAGGTCCGTCTCTCCTTCCCGGCTCTGTTCACCCCGCGGCCCCGCGTGCGCGGCGGCACCGAGCTGTTCTATCAGGCGGTGCTCCTGATCCCGCCGGGCACGGACCTGAAGCCGTTCGGCGCGGCTGTCCGCGCGGCGATGATGGAGAAGTGGAACAAGGTGATCCCGCTCGCCCCGGACAAGATGCCGGTGCGCAAGGCCGAGACGAAGGGCCACATCTCCGGTTACGAACCCGGCTGGTTCTTCACGAACGTAAACAGCCGGCGCAAGGTGCCGGTCGTCGACCGGATGAACGTGCCGGTGACCGACCCCAACGCGGCCTACCCCGGGATGTGGGTGCGGGCGTTCCTGAAGGCGTTCGCCTGGGACCATCCGGCGGGCGGCCGGGGCGTCTCCTTCGGTCTGCAGGCCGTGCAGCTCGTCCGCGACGGCGAGCGCCTGGACGGCACCGTGGACCCGCAGGAGGTGTTCACCCCGCTCGCTCCGCTCGACGGCGAAGGCGAGCAGCAGACGACCGGTCCCGCTGCCCAGGCCCCGGCCGACGACGGCCTGCCCTGGTGATGCGGGTCGTCGGTCTTGACTTCGAGACCTACAGTGCCTGCCCCATCACGGCAGGCACTGCGGCCTACGCGGCGCACCCGAGCACCGGCGTGCACCTCGGGGTCGCGAAGCTGATCGAGGTCCCAGAAGGCAAGACCCTCGCCGCGTGCTACTGGTCACCGGGGAACCCGGTGCCGGGCTGGCTGGTAACGCACGTCCAAGCTGGCGGGCTGATGGTCGCGCTCAACTGGAGCTTCGAAGCGTCGATCATCAAGCACGTGCTCACGGATTGGCCGACCGTCGCGCCCCAGCAGTGGCTGGACCCTGCTCAGCTGGCCGGTCTGCGCTCGCTTCCTCAAGGGCTGGCCGACCTATGCTCTGCACTGGGGATGCCGGTGCAGAAGGACAAAGACGGCTACCAGCTGATGATGTCGAAAGCCAAGGTCATCGACGGTGTCATTCCGACACTGACGATTGACGAGCGTGCCCGGATGTTCGCGTATTGCGAGACCGACGTGGACGCTGCGGTGGCCCTGCTATCACGCTTGACGTGGCCGACCGCCGACGAAGCTGCGATCGCTGCTGCGGACCGCGTCATCAACGCCCGCGGCATGCGGGTCGACCTTCAGTTCGCCGCAAAGCTCCAACGCATGATCGCGGCACGCAAGGAAGAGCTGCAGGAGCAGGCTTTCTACGTCACGCAAGACGTGGTGTCACCGGGTGCGAGTCCAGTGAAGCGCTACCTGCAGGACCGCGGGGTGCAGCTGCCGGTGACGAAGAAGGTCAACGCAGGGACCGTCAAGCTGTCGGAAAGCCTCTCCAAGACCACTATCCCGACGCTGCTGCGGTCCGAAGACCTTCCAGCGGATGTGCGAGAGCTGCTGATGATCCGGCAAGAGATCAGCAGCACGTCGAGTTTGGCGAAGCTGACCCGGCTCGCGGAACTGGTCAGCCCGGACGGCCGCTTGCGCTACGCATTGCGTTACTGCGGTGCTCATACCGCCCGATGGAGTAGCAAAGGTCTCCAGGTCCACAACCTGCCCCGCATTCCGAAGGACCAGCAAGCCCGGGTTGCTGAAGCACGTCAGTTGATCGAGACTGGTGCACCAACCGAGAAGCTCCGTGAGCACACACCAAACCTGCTACAGACGTTGTCGTATATGCTACGGTCCGTCGTCATCGCAGCGCCGGGTCACGAGTTGATCGGTGGCGACTATGCGGCGATCGAAGCCCGTGTGCTCGCGTGGCTGGCCGGAGAGAAGGGCGTGCTCAACGTGTTCGCAAGCGGTGCTGACGTATACATGCACGACGCGGCCGCCATCGGATCCAAGGACCGGCAACTGGGGAAGGTCCAGCGGCTCGCGCTCGGCTACGGAATGGGCGCCGTGAAGTTCCTCGACACGGCGAAGCTGCACGGCATCACGCTGGACCCGAAGCTCGCGAAGCAGGTCCAAGAAGGGTGGCGGAAGGCGAACCCGGCGATCGTTGGTTTCTGGAAAGCCCTCGAAGACGCTTGCCGCGTCGCGGTCACCGAACACCGGACGCTCGCCGTCGGACGGCACCTGGAAGTGACGGGGCGCCCGGACCTGCTGACGATCCGCCTGCCTAGCGGACGGCGTCTACACTACTGGCGCCCACGCATTCGCACCCGCGTCCGAAAGATCGAGCTGGTGACCGACACCGGGGCGATCGAAACCAAGGAGGTCGAGACGACGGAACTGAGCTTCTACCGGGCGAAGGGGTCCGATCAGGAGGGCCGGCCGCAAGCGCTGGCCGGCCACGGCATGATCCTCGATTCCACCTACGGCGGGAAGCTGGCCGAGAACGTCACGCAGGCGGTGTCCCGTGATCTACTCGGGGCAGCACTCGTGCGCCTCGAAGAGCACGGCTACCGGGTCGTGCTACATGTGCACGACTCGATCGCCGCTGAGGTCCCGGTAGGTCAAGGGTCTGTCGAAGAATTCTGCAGCTTGATGTCGACTGCCCCCTTGTGGGCCGCGGGCTGTCCGATTAGCGTAGAAGGCTACCGGTCTCCACACTTCCGTGGCTAGACCCTACTCAACCTACGAAACCAACCATGTCCAACACCGAAACCAAGAAGGTCCCGATGGACTTCGCCGGACTCGTCGAGTCCGTGCGCGACCGCGGGCGCAAGCCGGGCGAGAAGCCCGTCTCGCTCGACGCGCTGTGCGAGCGCTGCGACATCGCGCGCCAGCAGCTCTACCACCTGATGAAGGGCAACCAGGGCGCGCGACGCTGGGTTGTCGAGCGACTGGCCAAGGGGCTGCAGGTCGACGCCGAGACGATCGCAGCGGCCATCGCCGAGTCCCGTGCGCGCCGTCAGCTGCTCGGCGGCAAGCCCGCGCGCAAGCCCGCAACGCCGGCAGCGAAGCCGGCTCGCCGCAGCAAGCGCAAGGGGTCCTGAGATGCGCGAGATCGAGGCCGGGCGCGCAGCACTCGGAGGTGCCGCATGAGTTCCGGCGCGCGCTGGGCCCTGTTCTCGCGCGAGGACATCCCCGACATCAGCGACCCCTCGCGCACGTACCTCACGCGCTGGCGGATCCTGCAGACGCCGTGGTTCGGCGTGTTCCTGCACGCGATCCGGTTGCCGGACCAGGACCGGCACCTGCACGATCACCCGTGGTCATTCGTCTCGCTCGTCCTGCGCGGCACGTATGTCGAGCAGCGCCCCGGCAGCATCACGGCACGGCGCGCCGGCTCCGTCGCGTTCCGACGTGCGGTCGACCTGCATCGGATCCTCGCGCTCCACAAGTCACCGGTGTGGACGCTTGTGTTCGTGGGGCCGCGGCGCCGGCGCTGGGGCTTCCAGACGCGGGAGGGATGGATCGAGTCGGGCGAGTATTTCTACCGCGCCGAGATGACGCGCCTCGCCGGGGCTGGCCGTGGCGAACTCCTCGCCCGCGCGGCGAAGGAGGCTGGCCATGGCTGACCCTGTGGACCTGGAGGCGTTGGAGGCCGCGATGCGCAGACCGAGCTTCCTAGTGCTCAACTGCGCGCTTCGCAGCTGCATCCAAGAGCTACGGACGCTCCGCGCCGAGAACGAGCGGCTGCGGAAGCAAGTCGAGGCCGACGCCGTGGTGCGACAGGCTGCCGTCGACGCGCTAGCCGAGGCCGGGTGCTCGAGCACCAGCGCGACTGCGACATGACACCGCTCTACCTTCTCGCTGAGAAGCACCTCCCTTTCGATGATGCCTGGAAGCTCTACAGCGACGAATACCTGCGGTGGCATCTGCACAGCGGGTTCGTGGTAGGCGGGGTATCCGAAGACGCCCTCGACGCGGTGAAGGAGGCTGGCCATGGATGACCTGACGCAGGAGGCGATCGCGCAGTTGTGGGCGGATGTTGCCGATCTGCGCTTTGCCCTTGGCTGTGAGCGCGAGGCTCTTGGGAAGGCGATTGCTGACTACATCAACTTGCAAGCTGAAGTCACCGCCATCCGCGCCGAGAACGAGCGGCTGCGGACAACGGTGACGGGCCTGCGTGACGCTATGGAGCAGCTAGACCGTTGTCCCAAGGATCAAGCAGCGCGTGACACGGGAGCATTTCGAGATGCTCTCGAATGGGTAGAAGACGCGGCCCGCGCAGTCGTCGCCGCGGCGAAGGAGGCTGGCCATGGCTGACCCGCTCGAATCCGCGGAGGTCGCGGCGCGCCGGATGGCGAAGGCGATCGGCGCACAGATGCCGGAGGGCTGGGGGTTCATCCTCTGGCTGATGTCCTACGGCCCGGACGGCCACGCGACCTACCTGTCCTCGCTGCGGCGTGATGACGCGATCCGTGCGCTCGAGGAGTGGATCGCGCACCAGAAGGCACTGCCGGACACAGCCGGTTTCGCCGACCATACGGCGCTGGAGTGCTGGTGCTGCGGCGCGAAGGAGACCCTCGCCACCTTCCGCGGGCCGTTGCGGTCGGTCCATGTCTGTGCCACGTGCATCATGGGCCCCCCGCGCGTGCGGCACGACGAGGTCACCCCATGACGGGCGGCGGCTTCTGCACGCACTGCGGCCATCGCGTCGACAGCTTCGAGGGGCTCTCGGCGTGCCCGGCGTGCGGCAGCAAGGGTGTCCCGTGCGCCAACGAGGACCAGGTCACGGTCTCGATCAACTGGCACGAGCTGCGGCTCCTGTGCATCTGGGCCGAGAACTGGCAGCGCTCCCTCAAGGAGCGGAGCACAGTCGTCTACGCGATCGCGCGGCGGATCGCCGCGCAGCACCCCGGGCGGTCGCCGCTGACGCTCGCCGGCGAGATCGCGGACGTCGCCAAGCAGTTCGGTGGGTCGGTCAGCGACCCGAAGCTGAGGCGCGACGTGGCGGAGCAGCACGGCATTGAACTGGAGCCGCCGCCGCGGCGGCAGGAGCCTCCGCAGCCATGAGCACCGCCGAGAC
>CAZBOT010000086.1:0-6599 GCA_964493575.1 uncultured Candidatus Saccharibacteria bacterium
AACTTCTGCTTCAATCCTTGTCGTTTTATTTCTGCATTGTCCTCGAAAATTTCGAGATATTCAGTATACTCTTCTTCGGTAAAATTAAGGTTTTGCTCAAGGTACTTATATATCCAATTAAAAACTACTCTAGCACGAGTTGAAGCAGACACATATTTTGGATCTTTTGCCTTCTGTTTTTTCTTATTTTCTAAACTATTCCTTACACAATTCTCATTGTCACAACGATAATAAAGTAACTGGCCTCCACCACTGCTTGTTGAAGGACCAACCACCATAGATCCATTACAGTAACCACAATAAACCATCTCTTTTAATGGATAAAACGATTTTCTTTTTTTAGGTACCGAGCGCCTCCCTCTTCCCATCTCTTGAATAACAAAAAAGTCTTCCTCAGATACCACAGGTGTAAAGTCATAAATCTCTCTTAGGTCGACTACACTATTGGCTTGGACTAATTCCCCATAATAGAATGAATCCTGGAACATTTTCCCCAACTTCTGCTTCGTAAGCGGTTTATAAATCCTTCCAGTTTTGGCTTTTCTTTCATAACCTTCTAACTGTAGCCAATTTGCAATAAATTTCAGCGACCCTCCGTTTAATCTTTTTTGCCAAGCCTCTTTAATCAGGTCAAAATTTTTACCATCAGGATAATGTCTTCCATCTTCGTTTTTATATCCATTTTTTGATGTTGAAGTTCTTCCTTCTTCTTCAAACCTTTTTCGTACTCCCCTTCTCACATCCTGCCCTAACTTATCAGAGTATTGCTTAGACAACACAAAAGCCATTCCCAAAAGCATTTTCCCGTTTGCGTCGTTTGTAAAATGGTGAGTAACAAATTGAAGATCTTGAATAATTCCTTGATCAATTAAGTCGATGATTTCCCCTGCTTCAATCATATTTCTAGCAAGCCTATCAGGGTTCCATGCAAGAATAGCGTTATATTTGCTATTCTTAATGTCTTTGATCATTTGGTTAAAAGCATCTCGTTTTCTGGGTATTTTGGCTGACTTTGACTCCTCAACGATTGAACCTTTGGCAATCTTTATGCCTAAACGTTTGGCACGTATTTTGCATTCATCAATTTGATGAGGAATGGACTTTGTTTGCCGTTCTTCATCTTCACTGGATTTTCTCGCATACAGAACATATTTAAGCTCTGTATAATCAACTTCTTCATTTTCCATAGTTTCAAATTACATAAGTACTTGTTTATGAAAGTTAATTCCTACTTCTTCTTGCTTTCGGTAGTGGTAAAGCCAATAGTAAAAATTTGCACGAAACAATAAATCAATCATGATTGGTACAGGAGTATACCAACCCTCATGGCTTTGTATTGGCATAAATCGTTCAAACTGATCCATAGACATATCCAAAAAATCTTCAACAAACTTAGCAATCAGACAATCTTTGTCCTCACCATAAATTGCTTCAAAGTCTTTTTCAGAATCATTGATTAGAATTTCTTCTTCCGTTACTATCTCAAAATACCTTTGAACATATTGAAATTCCTTTTTACTTAATTGTTGTTGCATTAAATCCATCTCTTTCTCAAATTCTCTCAGGTCATACCTCGAACTCAATTCGACCATAGGTAAAGTAAAGAATAACTCTCTTAACGTGGACTGCTTACTGGAGGCCTCAAATTGGAACGCCTCTTCTAAATTATTGACCCTAGATTCTAACTGCATCAATTTTATTTGCTTTCAGATCAGCTAACTGCTCTAAAGCAAGGATACGTTTTTCCAATTCTTCTTTTTCATATACCTTCACATACGTATTGCAAACACTACTCACAGCATTTACATAGTTTGTGTGTACTTCTCCATTCCTTAATAGATTAACAGTCTCCTCTAATAAACCTAGAACGTCTGTTAGGCCACTGATTGTAGTATTACCTAGCTTGAGATTGTTTTTCGATGATGCTTTACCACCTTTGGCAGCAGAATTCTTATGTGCTGAGGCTGCTTTTTGTGAATGAAAGTAACAGAGCTTCTGTTCTCTCATTGCTTTCGCATTACATTGTGAGTTGTTTTCTTTAATAAATTCGCATTGCATATTACTTACAGTAATGACTAATCTAAAGGCAACTTTCGCTGCTCCATCATGTCATTAAATTCTTCTCTGAATGGACTTTCAAACGGGCCATAATTATCAGCAAACCTATTATGTAGATAAGTTGCTAGATCCCATTCAAATTCCTCTCCTTTCATTTTATCCGATAATATATTCTTTGCAGAGCGATAACGGAATAATTGCATCAAATACTCGAACGAATCAATACTACAAAGTACATAGGGATGTTTATCAATAATTGAATCATCTAGATCATATCTCTCTAGTTTTAGTTTTAACTTTTCCTTTAGAATTTTATGAAATACTGGCCCAAATAAATACCAGTTTTCTAAGGTTACTACAAATGGAAATATAGCTTTTTCAGCTTTATATGGCAAAAAATCATATTCGTTATTTTTATACGACGAGACGTTCTGGTACACCTGTAAAAATGCATCAGCTATATACTCTAACTGTTTTTCAAGAGCAATAGTGTCCAAGTCTTGTTTAACATCAATTGTTATTCTTTTCGTTTTACATTCTGCAAAAAGAATGCTTTCGTCGTCTACATATATCCAGTCTGTTGATCGCTTCCCATTTGAGTAGGTCTGTTCTGTAATCATCTTCTCTCTTAATCCGATTTTGTTTGCAAATCCACCTACATACTCCTCAAAAGCTAAACCATAAGCACGTGAGAAATTTTCTGAGTTACAGATTCTATAAAATATGCCTTCTGTTAAACCATTAAATAATCTCGGTAAAACTGGACAAATTAGTTCTTTTGTTTTTCCACTATTATTATCTACCAGTATTAGTGGTGTTTCTATCAAGGCATGGTATGCGTAGGCATACTTATCATTCATTTCCTGGTTTGTTTCTAATTTCTTTCGTATCTCTGATAACGTTGAAATGTAATAACCAGCTATATTGTTTACTTTTGAGGGGTCAATAATCGAATTTTCAGCATCAATAGGAAATGAAAGCCTGAACCGCCTAAGAAATGCTCCTGTGATGAGCAAGGAAATGATATAAAGTTCATCACTCGTAACGTCTAGTTCCGATTTCAAAATAGCTTCCAACGAAGGATGTTTATAGAATTTCCAATACCGCGCCAGTTTGTCCATCGTTGGAGGTTGCTGCCAGTGGAATTGACGATGTGCAATGCGTGTAAGCTCAAGAAGTACATTCTCTTCTGAAATGTAAATTCCAGATATCTCGTCTTCTAAGCGCTTTAATTTATTTGCTGCTGGAACAAGATGAGGCCATTGCATAAATGTTTTTTTAGCTCCGTATTCAATTCCATTGATTATCAATTCTTTTATAAGTGATTCAATTTCCCATGGAGATACGTAAAAATTTGTAAAATAGTATAGAGGTGGTTCGATTTTGTTATATCCTGGAGGAGCAGAAATATCGGATGCAAGGGGATTTCTATATTGTTGATGAAGGATATGTTGATGAATTGCGTAAAGAGATGACATGAGATCAACTTGCCTCATGTAATTTCTCAGTGGTTTATATTCATTAAAAACCTGCTGGCTTTTTTGTTCTTCCGTCATAGATTCTAATAATTACTGCCAATCACGCGTTTGTTGGTGGCAGATTTACTCCTTCCTAACATTATCTTTCGGATGAAAATAACATAGTTTCGGTACCTTCTCCATACATAATAGAGAAAGGCAACAGTTTTCATCATGAGATTACTTACTATTGCCCTCTCAAAGAATAGTGATCCGTTGATTAGTTTACAATTTCACACTGTTTCATATCGATAACACCAAAAGACATTCCTTCTACAGTCGCTCGAACAGTAATAGTTTGTCCATTCTGGATTGACAGTAATTGATCTTTATCCTGAACTCTGCAACTAATTTGTGTAAGAGAAAACTCTTTCGTAGCTACATTGTAGAAAGAAACGCCACTATCAGTGATGTTTGAAACCTCGGCCGAGAATTCAACAAGTTGATTCTTCCATTTCGCTTCTGCTGCCACTTGGTTAGCATCAAAGTCGTCTGCTATTTCAGAAGCAGTTATTTGCATAGCCACAGGAGCCGCCGTAGGCTCTGCATTTGCAGAATTGTTGGATGACTGAGTAACAGTAGAGCTATCCGTATCCGATGTTTCAGGAGTACCCCCCAAGGCACCAATAACCATACCTAAAAGAATAAGACCTAAAATTATTGAAATAATAGGATGCTTTACAAACCAATTTCTAAGATCAGACTGACACTTAGGGCATTTCTTGGCGTTTGCTGCTATTTCCTCCTGGCATTGAGGACATGTTTTTGTTTCTTTGTTTTGAGCCATTTTTTTAACACCCCCTTTTATCGAATTATGCGCATTATATCAGCATTTTGACTTAATCGCTATGTATACTGCGTTGTCGGATACACATAGTCCTCTGAGAATGTATTTATATGCTTACAAAAGAACAGTTTACAAAAAAGGTTGCTGAGAACATAAAGAGAGAACGTGAGAAGTCAGGCCTCAGTCAGGAGGATCTAGCTGACAGGGCAGGCTTATATAGAACGTACATTGGTCATATCGAAAACGCACGATATTCACCAAGCGCTTACGTTTTGCATAAAATCACCAAAGCCCTTCAAGTCGATCTTGATGAAATATACCCAAAATCTGTTTAAGATCCTTTCTAACTTATTTTTCCTTTTGTGAAATCGGTTACTATTTCGGACAAAACATTATCATCCAATTCAAAAAACTCAAACATCTCGAAAAGATCACCTGTGAAAGCTCTTACCTCTGAAACAATATCCGACGTAATTGCCTCAATTGAAGTTGAATGTTTCGTAACTACCATGTCCTCATGCGTGACCCTCTCCCGCAAGCTACGTCTACTTGGCGATGAACTAGTCAACAGCCTGCCATGTAAACCACCATGTTTCAATTCAATATCGATCCGAACAGACGGATCAACACCTAATTTTTGAAATAGATTACTTAGATACATAAACAATTCAGTTATACGAATAATCCGCGTGTTAAAAAATACCTCTCCTTCTCCTCTAGTGTCCTCAAACAAACTACCCAAAAAGTAAAACATACCACTCTCGCTAATTGCCCAATAGTCATAAGCAGAACCTCCCGCCTGTTTTTCAGCGACTTTAATCTCGGACTTGATTCCATCAGAGGTAGGTCTGGGTCGATATTCTTCTCTATCAAGAAATACAGCGATTGGCCACCCAAATGTATGTATTTGCGAATCTCTTGCAGCATCAAGCAACACCTTCTTTTTTACTTTTCCTATCTCCCAATCTCTCACAACTACTTTCGCTTCCATATAGGCACCCAGACCAACTTCTGACAGGCCTTGTAGTGCAGCCTTTTCATGTTGCTTGAACCAATCATTATTTATTTCCGTCGTTTCACTTTCTTTTGATGAATCAATGACACTCCCCACTTCTGACTCCAAATGACGAACAACTTCTATAAAATCGCTTGGCTGCTTACTTTGATTTTTACTACGTACCAGTTCCCACAAGTTCTCACAACTACTTAAAATACCTGAAAGTGACTGTGCTAATATATATGACTCACCTTCAACTGTATCCTCTTTATATACGTACTTCCTGCTTAATACCGCCCAAGCGTTTTCGAGAACAGTCCTTAGTTGTATCTCACCTATTATCTCTATTTTGTCACCATTTTCCAGTATCACTGGTTTACTAAAGTAAAAATGAACAGCACGATATGGATTGTTCGGGTTATCATACTTTTTATAAGTTACATTATTAAATTGTTTTTTTAATTCACCCTGAATAATGGGAATTAACTGATCCCTATCTGTGACACAGTTACATGTAACCCTGATACCTACAATATCCCGAATTTGATGAACTTTAGAAACACCCTTATATATTTGACGATTTTCGAAGTTCTTAATTATTGAGTCTAAGCTCTTTATTGATTCCGAACCGAAATCCTGTCGTGTTTGTATCCCTGATTGGTAATCAACAACAGACTCATGCCGTTCAAGTATCCCTTTTATGATTGCAACAGCCTCACTTTGAAAATGTATATAATGCGGTTTCAGCCCTTCATATTGGGCTTTTATCTGTTCCTGATTCATGGCGTAAGTATACTTTTTTTAGTAAGAAAACAAAAGCTTATGAAGCTTAGTTAGTTCAAGATGCTACTACTAGAGTAATTTAGAATTTCTGTTTCAGAGAGAAAAGCGCTCCCCTCGTTTGACGTTTTGGAGAATCATTAAGCTTAATCCGACTTCCACTGGCATCTCCAATATATCCAGCATTCTCTTTAATTCGTTCAGGAGAAGCATCAACTTTCCTCGCTGTTTCAACATAATCATAAATAGCCTGTCCTTTAGACTGAAATGTCCCTGAATCGACACGTGTCGTTTGGCTATTATTTGCTTTTGAAGTTTCTTTAGTATGCATAATCATCACCATTATACCACTCGTTTTTACTGTTGTTATGGCAAATTCTGCACAATTCTTCATAATTAGGAATAGGTTTCCAGAAATTCATGATGGCTGTTACAATATCTCCAGAAAGTTCAAGAAACG
>CAZBOT010000087.1:0-6588 GCA_964493575.1 uncultured Candidatus Saccharibacteria bacterium
CGACTCCGGGCTCCGAGTCAATAGCACTATAAGCCGAATTTTAGGGAATATGGCCTCCTTGATCGCTCCTACGCTTGGCAGAGAGCAAAATAGGAGCCTTGGAGCGGAATTGGGAGCGGAGCGGGGATTCTAGGAGAGCTCGGCCGAATTCGAGCGATTCTCGAGCCCGGGCCCGGATTCGGCCGCTCGGCTCTGGACTATTCGGGGAGATCTCTCTATCTGGTATTGGCTCATGATCTCTCCTCCGATTCGGCCGAATCGAGCCCGGGGAGAGTCGGGAGCGTTACTCCCATACGGGCCCATATCCTCCGATTGGCCTCCCTCATGCTCGGGCTATCTCGGCCTCCCCACCCAAAGCGATAGAAGATCGGGAGCTCGGGATTCTCTGCCAGAGCCTCGAGGAGTTCCGCTTGGGAGTACCTTAATCCGGGCTCATACCAATCGGCTCCCTCGGGCATAGTCGGATCGAGCGTCTCTCCTTGGTACTCGAGCCAACCATGCTCTATGAGTAAGCCTCCCTCGAAAATGGCATATCCCTCGATATAGGAGGAACCGGGGAGCAATGCCAGAGCCCGGAAAGCATTAACATAGCAAGCCTTGGCCTTGGCCTTGATCTCCCGGCCGAGCTCCCGGCTTTTCTCCGGATTAAACCTCATGAGCTCTCCTCCTCGGATTCGGCCGAATCTCCCGGGCTTTCCGTTACTGCCTCGGAGGGAGCTTTATCATGCTCTCCATATCCCCGGAATCCGCTTTCTCGATTGCCTCGATAGCCGAGGGAACAAAAACCGAGCTTACGGGAGGAAAATGGTTATTTGCCAAATGCTCCCGGAGAACTACCTCGAATAGAAAGCCTCCAATCTTTTTCATTCTCTAGCCTCCTCAAATTCCAATCTCATAGCAGAGTTTACCAGTTCCCGAAAGCCCTCATTAAGTCGGATATCTCCGGGGAGAATTCCGGAGAGCTCGATAAGGAGCCCTCCCTCATTCGGCCGAATAACCAAGCTCCCTCCCTCCTCCGCATAGAGGGAGAGAGCATGAGACGCGATATAGAGCCAATTATCCGGGCCTATCCCCGAGTTACTATGTTTCTTTGCCATGATTCCTCCGAGCGTATCTTTTCGAGTTGCGTTTATACTGGACTAATCGAGCCGGATCCGGGAGCCTATCGAGCGATCCCCCATATCGGCTCCTCCTCTCCCCATTGGGGAGCGTAAGCCGATAGATCCAATGATACCAATACTCATTATCCGAGCCCTTTCTCCGATTGATCTCGAGCCTCCAAGAGAGCTCCCTCCTCGGGCCTCCCGTAGTGGCAGAGCTCCGAGGCTCGGCCTTACTGGACTCCCGGGAACTCGGCCGAATCGAGGCTCCTCCCGTAGTGGCAGAGCTCCGGCCGGGATTGGCCAAAGCGGGATCTCGAGGCTCGGCCCGAGTCGACTCCGGGAGCCATGCCGAGCCGGTTCCTTTGGTAGTGGCAGAGCCCGGAGATTCGGCCGCTTTCGTAGTGGCATAAGAGAGATCTCCCGTAGTGGCAGAGATCCGGGATTCGGCCCTCTCGAGGAACTCCTCGGGAATCTCGGCCGAATCCCGGGGAGCTCCTCTATTGGGCCTTATCGTAAAAAAGGATCTCCTCCTCCGTTATGCCCATTGGAGGAGGGAACTCTTTCCCGCTCGGGCTCGGCATATCGGGGAGCTCTGGCAGTATCCCCGGGGATTGTAACGCGATCAACCAAGATCCCGGCCTCGGAGAATAGCTCGGGAGCTCTGTCGATAGCCGTTCTCTTGATAGCCTCCCGGAATTCGGCCGATTGGTAAATACTCTCGAGCTCCCGGAAAACCGCTTGCCGAGACATTAATTGTAAGCCCTTTTTGGAGATCTCCTCCTCGGCCCGGGCTCTCTCGATTGCCAGATTAGCCGTAAAGTTAAGCTCCTCGAGCTCCCTCTTTTGTTGATCCTTTTTGCGATATTGGAGCGTATGAGGATCCAATACGTGAATAAGGAGAGCTCCGAGAGACATAAGCCCGGGAGCGATCGGCAATCCCCAAGTCAAATAGAATACTATCTCCTCGGAGAGAGGAGCTCCGGAGTTAATTTGAGAATCTGCCACTATGCCGAGGAGAGCCAAAGTAAAGCCGAAAATAAAAGTAATCCCGGCCACAATTGTTTGAGCCGCTCCCGTAATCTTGCCATTAAGGAAAGCAAAATAGATCCCTATGAGTACTGCCTCAATAGAGACTATGCCGATAATTTGGGCGATCTTGGCAAAATTCGAGGATCCCGCATAGCCGAGAGAGGCATTGATCCCATGAGCTCCGGAATAGATCGCAAAGGTAAACATGACCAAATGGAGAATCCATAGGCCAATCCCGCCAACTACATTTGAGGAGCCGGATCGCTCCTCTTGATTCCCCGTAAAGAATCGCTTAACATCGGACATTGGAAGATATCTCCTCGAGAGGGATCCTTAGCTATGTGACTATGGGAAAGGATCCCTCTCTGATTATTGGGAACCAATAAAAAACTCCTTTCCCCGAAAAGAGGTAAGGAGTCGGCTTACTGGATATAATTCCTTTGGCCTCTCCCGAGCTCAATTCGGGATTGGTAAGGCTCTCCAATGTTCCCTCATTGGGGAGCCTATTTAATTTGTAAGGGAATTATATATCCATTGGGAGCTCCTAGCAAGCGGGGAGATTCCCGGAGATTCCCTCGAGATTCCCGGAGCTTATCGAGAATCCCGAGGGAATCCCGGAGGAGTCCAGAGGAGCCCGGGGAATCCGAGCCGGCTCTATGTGGACTATAGTCCGTTTATAGTCTTCCTTGGGCTTGGAGGAGGAACTCTCCGGGATTCCCCGAATCCGGGATCGCCCTCAGAATCCCCGGAGAGGCTCCAAATCCTCGATTTAAGCCGTTTTTAGCTCGGAGCCGTCTCTTAACTCATGCTCCCGAATTCGGCCGAATTTGGAGCTTTCCGATATCCCCGGGATTCTGGTATCATGCTCCTATGGAATCCCAAGAGACTTATCCAGTAACCAAAGCGGGGAGGCTTATCGGGAAAGCTCCCAATACTGTTAGAACTTGGAGCGGGGAGGAGCTCTTTGGGCCTTACCTCTCTCCTCATGCCAATCCCGAGCCCGGGCTCGAGCGGAGATATACGGAGCGGGATATCCGGATCTTACGGACTGCCTCGATCCTCCAAAAGCGGGGAATGAAACTTAAGGAGATTCTCCCGAGAATAGCCTCGGGAGAGATTATCGAGGAGCTCGATATCCCGGAGGAGGAGCCTCCCAAAGCGGCCGAATCCCCGGAGAAAAGGAATCCGAATCTCCCGGCTCGGCTCGAGCTATCGGATCAAATCGAGCTCTTTCTCCGGCCCTATGAGAACCAACTCTCCCGGCTCTCGGCCGATCTCGAGAGGGAGGGAGAGGAGCTCGATAGGGAGAGGGAGGCTCGGAGAGCGGCCGAATTGGAGCTCTCCCGGCTCTCTGCCAAGCTCGAGCAACTCGATAGGGAAAGGGATCAACTCGAGACGGAGAGAGAGGCTCGGAGAGCGGCCGAATTGGAGCTCTCCCGGCTCTCTGCCAAGCTCGAGGAAAAGAGCCTCCCTTGGTATAGGAGGCTCTTTGGAGGGGAGTCTTAGCCTATTAATACTCTCCTCTCATTATACTCACTCTTGATAACGGAAAGGCTCGAATCTTGGAGGAGTACCAGAGCGATCCGGGATCCCCGGGGAGCAAAGATTCCCCGGGCCAATTCCTCTCTCTCCTCCCCTATCTCCTCGAGAGAGCGGGAATCCGTTACCTCTCCGCTCGATCGAAAAGCAAAGAGGAGATAATTTTTATTACCCTCGAGAATTGGGAATTCCCGCTCCCCGGGATTCTCCTCAGAGCCTTGGGATACTGTCACCGAGTAGGAATCCGGCTCCCGGCCGAGGGATTCCATAGCCTCCCGGATTTGGGCCCGGATAAGCTCTTTGAGCTCCGAATCCGGCTTATCCCGAGTCTCAATTACGAAAGAATATCGATAGAACTTATCTATCTCGATAGCCTCAAATCTCATGATGTATAACTCTCCTAGACATATTTTATAACTCCTATTTTACTCGGCATTTGGGTAATGATAATCCCTATACTCGAATCATAGAGGAGTACCAGAGCGATCCGGGATTCCCGGGGAGCAAAGATTCCCCGGGAGAGCTCCTCCTTTTGCTCCTCGAGCTCGGCATGGGAGAGAGACTCGGCCGAATCCGGGCTCCGGAGCATGGCAAAGAGGAGATAATCTCGGGAGCCGTTAAGCTCTGGATACTCCCGATCCCGGGCCTCCTCGATCTCCTCATTTTGGAGGATAGAGACGGAATAGGAATCGGGCTCCCGGCCGAGGGATTCCATAGCCTCCCGGATTTGGCTCCTTATTTGCTCCCGGAGAGCCTTATCCGGCTTTTCGGTCGTTCCAACAATAAAGCTATATTTGGAATTCCGCTTGATCTCGATAGCCTCGAATCTCATGCTATCCCCACCAATTCCCCGAGGATCTCCTCGATCTCCTCGAGGGAGTCGCCCTTTGATCGTAATGTGTTATGTCGGCAATCGGGGTTTTTCCCGAGACTATGATCCCAATAGAGCAATCCCGGAGGAGTACCAGAGCGATCCGGGAATTCTCGGGAGGAATAATTCCTACTGCCAACTCCCGTTTTAATTCCTCGAGATCCCGAGCCGATAGAGATTCGGCCGATCTCTCTCCCCGGGAACTCCTCCGGATAGCAAAGAGGAGATAATCAGATCCCGGAGCCAAATAGGGGAAAGGAGTATCCTCGGGCTCCTCCCGATCCGCTTGGCCAATGATCACGGAATAGGAATCCGGTTCCCGGCCGAGAGCTCTCATAGCCTCCCGGATTTGCTCCCGGATAAGCTCTCGGAGCTCCGAATCCGGCTTATCCTCCGTCTCAATAAAAAAGTTATAGATCTCATGTTTATTTATCGGGATAGCCTCGAATCTCATAGCCTTACCATATCCTCCGAGTAACTTTCCCGCTCCTCTTGCTTACACTGCCAACCATTAAAACGGATCTTTGCCTCCCCTCAGTAATGATCGCTTGGAGCCGGGAATCATAGAGGAGTACCAGAGCAACCCGGGATCCGCTCGGCTTAAATATCCCTTTGGCCAATTCCTCTCTCTCCTCCTCGAAAGCCCGGGGAGAGGGATATTCGGCCGAGTCTCGGCCCGAGCGGAAAGCAAAGAGGAGGTAATTGGCTCCGGGCTTAAGCTCCGGATAGCCGATATCCCCGGGCTCCTCGGCCCGATCATCCTCCAAAATGGAGACGGAGTAAGATTCCTCTTTCCGGCCGAGAGCCTCCATAGCCTCCCGGATTTGGGCCCGGATATGCTCTTTGATCTCCCTATCCGGCTTATCTCTGGTAAGGATAATAAAATTGTATTTATTGATCCCTCGGATTTGGATAGCCTCGAATCTCATGATCCGTATCTCCTTACATTCTCCAAAGCCCTCTCGAATTGAGTATCCCGAGGATTGGCTTTCGAGGTTCCTCGAGTTGTCTCGATAACAGTAACGGAGCAATCCCGGAGGAATACCAAGCCTATCTTTACGGAGTCCAGTAACTCGGCAAACATAGCCGAGAGCTCCTCTTGGTAAGTCTCGATCTCTTGGATAGAAAGAGACTCGGCCGAGCCCGGATCCGGGGAATCGAAAATTACAAATATCAAGTATTGGCCTCCCGGCTTAAGATAGGGAACTCCCGGGATCCCGGGCTCCGAGGGAGAGATCTTTCCGTTACTTTCGGATAGAGCATACTCCCTCATTACTGCCACCTTATGAACTTGCCTCGGCTCTCTTTCGAGGGAGCTCATAGCCTTATCGATTTGAGCCCGGATTAGTTCCCGGAATCCCGAATCCGGCTTATCCAAGGGAGAGATCGTAATCCCGTAACTAATCCAAGGCTCGATTTTATATATCGCGTATCTCATAGCTATCCCCATCTCTTTTCCGGAGTATCCCGATCACTATTCCAAGGGGAATCCGGGAAAATATCCCTCGGCTCGATTACGTTAGGAGCTCCCCATGAGTACCAAGATCCGCTCTTATCTGCCTCTATGACAGATACGGAGCAATCCCGGAGGAGTACCAGAGCGGCCCGAGTCTCCTCCCCGGCTATCCCCTCGAGCATGGATCCGAGCTCCTCCCGATAATATTCGAGCTCGGCATGGGAGAGAGATTCGGCCGAATCCGGCTCCGGGGAATAGACAATAGCGAAAATGAGATATTGATTCCGGCTATCGAGGCTCCCCGGGATCTCCGAGCTCCCCGATTCGGCCGAGTCCCAATCCGGGATAATGGCGATCCTATGAGTCTGAGGATCCCTCCTCTCGAAAGAGCTCATAGCCTTATCGATTTGAGCCCGGATTAGTTCCCGGAGCTCCGAATCCGGTTTAACCCGGGAGCCTATGGTAATCCCGTAACTCTTATTTGGATTAATCGGATATATGGCGTATCTCATTTTTACTGCCTCCAATGATCGAGACTCCAATATAGGGATTGTATCTCCTCCCCTCTATCAATTGATTAAAAGCGTAGG
>CAZBOT010000088.1:0-6549 GCA_964493575.1 uncultured Candidatus Saccharibacteria bacterium
GTCGAGGACGGTATCCAGTTCGTTCGGTCGTTCAAGCACATCGTCATCCACCCGCGCTGCGTCAATACGAAGAAGGAGATGCAGCTCTATTCCTACAAGGTCGACCGTTTCACAGGTGATGTGTTGCCCGTCCTCATCGACGCGAACAACCACTACTGCGATGCGATCCGCTACGCGTTGTCCCCGATCATCAAGCATCCGATGATGGTGCAGATGTTCGTGAGCAGCCGTCACAAGTATAAGGCCCTTGCGAGAGCAGGCGTCCTGGCTGGAGCAAGAGGCTAATGGGCGCGCTTGTTCCAATCAGCAACAGGGCGGTTATGATCGCGAACTATGTTTCGCGGCAGCTCTCGACCATGTTCCCTGGCTACTTCCCGGGCGCGAAGCACAACCACTACAAAGACTTCGGGCTTCCCGAAGAGGTCGATTTCAAGCTGCTCTACTCGTTCTACGAGCGGAACTCACTGGCGAAGGCTGCGGTCGACAAGACGGTTCGCAAGACCTGGCAGGACCCACCGTGGTTGCTCGAGAAGCCACGTGACGGCTCCGAGGGTTCGACGAAGAAGGAGACCCGCCTGGAAAAGGCGATCAGGCACCACTTCGACAAGATACGCTTCTGGACCAAGGTCATGGAAGCGGACCGCCGCAGCCTCGTCGGCAAATACAGTGCGGTCATATTGCGTGTGGCCGATGGCAAGAAGACTGAGGAGCCGCTTGAAAGTGTTCGCGGCGGACTCGAAGCTCTGGTCGATATTGTCCCGGTGTGGGAGGGTCAGCTCCGCGTCAAGGAATACGATACGAACATGGAGTCGCTTTCATACGGCGAACCTCTCATGTATGAATACGACGAGGGCCAAGTCGGCAACGCCACGTCGACGAACCCGGCATTCAAGGGCCGCAAGCTCACAATACACCCGTCCAGGTTGATTATCTGGTCGGTGGACGGGACGATGGATGGGGAGTCTGCTCTCAAAGCAGGTGTCAACGACCTTCTGACGATCGAAAAGATCGTGGGTGCAGGCGGTGAGGGTTTCTGGAAGAATGCAAAGCAGGCTCCCATCCTTGAGATGGACAAGGAAGCGGACATCCAGAAGATGGCTCGCTCCATGGGCATCACGGTCGATGAAGTCGCAGACACGATGAATGAGCAGGCGGCTGCCTGGCAGAAAGGTTTCGACGAGCTTCTCATGCTGCAGGGCATGACTGCGAAGCTCCCGAAAATCGAACTACCCGACCCGGAGCACTTCTTCATGAATGCTCTGCAGTCGTTTGCCGCATCGTTCGACATCCCATTGAAGGTGCTCGTCGGCACCCAGACCGGCGAACGTGCCTCAACGGAGGACGCGAGCCAATGGAACCAGACCTGCAATTTCCGCCGGAAGAACACAGTCATCCCGAACATCTTGCAGATTGTCAATCGTCTGGAAGGTTGTGGGATCATCAAGGTGAACCCGGAATGGTTCGTCGATTGGACGGACTTGACCGAAGCCACGGTGCTCGAGAAGATCGAGCGCGTCGGGAAGATGGCGAAGGTGAACAAGGACGCAGCGGATATTGTTTTCACCCCGACGGAAATGCGCGCTACTGTAGGTTACGAGCCTGCAGACGAAGCCGAAATTGCGAAGCTTCGCGAAGCGCGTCTGCCGCCAGAAAAAGGAACGGGTGACTCGGAAGACGAACCGACCGCCCCAGAGCCGAAGGCCGAGAGATGAAACACACTCGCGTCAATATCACCCGCGTCCTGAACACGAAGGCCGCGAAGAAGGAGAAGCGGAACGGTCGCGACGTGATTATTGTCCCGTCCGCTACGCTGCCCGACGACGTGGTCATGAACCGGATCAAGTATCCGAAGGACGAGATCAAGAAGTCCTTCAAGGGCCTCGAAAAAGCTCCGGCACCATTCAATCACCCGATGGTCAATGGCAAGTTCGTTTCAGCCAAGTCGCCCGAAGGCATTAATCAAGGCTGGATCGGCGCCTGGAACGAGAACGTCCGCCAGGAGAACGGCCGCGTGTTCCTCGACAAGATCATCGATGTCGAGGTTGCCAACCGTTCGCCCGAAGGCAAGCGTGTTCTCGAAGCCATCGACAAGGGCAAACCGATCCACACCTCGACCGGTCTGGTCGGCGTCCTCGAGAAAGTCAACGACGCGAGTGACCATGACTCAGTGATCCGCAACATGGAATTCGACCATGATGCGATATTGCTCGATTTCGCCGGTGCCGCGACGCCTGAACAAGGTGTCGGCATCTTCGTCAATTCAGACGGTTCCACCGAGGAGGTGGAAGTCGTCAACTCGATCTGGGAAGATGCAGATCGGGAACTCGATTGGGCGTTGGACTCCATCGTCCGATCTCTCGAGAAGAAGGCTCGCTTTCCTATCGTAGAGAAAATAAAGGCCGCAATTACCGAAGCCTTCTCCGGCTCCGGGGCGGAAGCAACTGCAAACCAAGAGGAAGCAGAGATGTCGAAGACCATCGACGAACTCTCCGCGCAGGTCACCGCCCTGACGGAGAGCATGAACAAGCTCGGCACCACCATCGTCGAAGGTGTGTCGGGGGCGTTCACGAACGCTCTGAAGCCCCTCGTTGACGCCCAGACAGCAGTCTTGGCCAACGAGAAGGCCAAGGAGGAAGCCGAGAAGGCGACCCTGATCGACCGTGTCGTGAAGGCGAACCTGCTCACCGAAGACGTCGCCAAGGAGTCGCCGATGGCGGTTCTCAAGGCGCTCGTCGCCAACCTCAAGGAGCCCGATCCCGCGGCCCCGATCCGTCCCGGTCAGATGCAGACCAACAACGGTTCGGTCGTCACGAAGTTCAAGGCTCCTTCGGCCGAGAAGGGAGCTGCCTAACATGGCCCGCTTCAACAAAATCTTCCGTGGGCCGGTCGACAAGCCGAAGCCCCAGGTGCGCGAGCTCCTGGCAAGCGTCGCACTTCTCCCCGGCCGCCTGGTCGTGATCACTGCCGGTGAATGGGCCCTCGCGGGTGCCGCCACCGTCGGCAAGGTCTGGCTCGTCCAGGACAACTACCTGCAGCTCAAGAGCGTCGACGCCGAATGGGCTGTGGACAACACCGCGATCGGCATCGAGCTGGAGGACGACTCCATGTATGCCGCCCGCATCGCCAACGGCGTGAACATCACCGCCATCGGCACCCCGCTGACCCCGGCCGCCAACGGCACGCTCGGTATCGCTGGTCTCAGCGATCTCGTCGTCGCCTACAGCGACGAGGTCTACAACAACGACACCGGCTCTGAGCAGCTTCTCGCAATCCGCGGCGCGGGTTCGGCGAGCTACCTCTCTGCTGCAACGTAAGGAGCGGATCGACATGCGCTACTACGACGATCAGCTCATCGCAAACTCCCGTGACCACGCCGAGTGGTGGGAGTTGCAGTGCATCAATCGCGAATGGTTCCACCAGTCGGAGGAAACTTTCGCGAGGCTGCACAACTCCGCTGCTGTCCTTCCGCGCGATGCGTGGCAGGAACTCGACGGCATTACCCGCCGTGTCATGCGCAACGACGAAGGCTCTGCCTTCATGAACGACCTGATGCCCCTCGCCAAGACGGTGCATATCGGGAAGCTCGTTCACCTGTACCGCGTGTCTTCGGACGCCGGCTCGGTCGTTCGCTCGCTCTCCGGTCAGGTTCCGGTGGCGATGGACAAGGTGGTCTACGACTATCGCGGGACGCCCGTGCCTATCTTCTCGACCGCCTACGGTCGCGAATGGCGCGAGTGGAACACGATGCGGTCGGAGAACTTCGACGCCCTCGGGGACGACCAGGAAGCGCACACCGCCAAGATCAGGCGGAACATGGCGCAGTACGTGCTCGCCGGCGACGCCAACATCGTGGTGGGCGGCTATCAGGCTTACGGCATTCAGAACCATCCGTATGCCAAGCCTGTCAACCTCGGCTCGGCTGTCGGCGGTGCGAACATCGACCTGACTGCGAATGCGACGACCAACGACGCGATCGTGCAGTTCTTCAACAGTTACCTCGGTGCCATTCTCGACGCCAACCTGGTGACCCAGAAGATCAACATCTACGTGTCGCCGGAAATCGCCCGTCGCCTCGACCAGTTCTACTCGCTGGCCTCCGGCTTCAAGGAAGGGACGCTGTTCGACTACCTGCTGAAGAACCGCCGGATCAACAAGATCGTGTCGACCTGGGAGCTTACGGGCAACCAGTTCTTCGCGTTCGTTCCGTCGAGCGAGTATATCCGCCCGCTGGTCGGCATGGCTGTCGGCACCACGCCGATGGCTCGTCTGAACCCGACCGACAACTACCAGTTCCTCATCATGGGAGCCATGGGGTTGGAAATCAGGGCGGACTACAACGGCATGTCCGGGGTGTTCTACTCGGTCGTCCAGAACTAATCGGAGCCGCTCGCCGGCCGAGATTGGTGAGGGTGGGGTCCTCCTCCTGAAGGTCCCCACCCTTCAGTTCAAACAGAAACGCCGAAGGAGAAACCTGATGGCAAAGTATCGTGCAAAGGACAACTTCGTCTACCCGTACAAGACGGGCGATATTGTCGAATTCAAGGACCCGCTGTCCGACGGCTTCAAGGGCCACTTCGAACCCGCACCTGACGACGCCGAGACGACCGATGTCGAAGCGCGCAACCCGCTCCGTGACCCGACGGCTGCCGGCACCCAGCTCAACACCGGCGGCAAGCTGCCGTCCGGCGAGAAGCAGGAGCCCGATGGCGGTGGTTCCGGTGAACCCGAAGCGATCATCAATCCGTCCCGCGAGGAACTCAAGGCTCGTGCGAAGGAACTCGGCATCGACTTCGCCCCCAACATCACGACTGAGCGTCTGCTCGAGCTGGTGCAGGCGAAGGAAGCCGAATTCAAGGCGGCGGAGTAATCCACCATGGCACGCTTGGTCACCCTGGTCGTAGAGGACGGCACGATCGTAGCCGGCGCGAATTCGTTCGTGACGGAAAGTCAGATTGTTGCTTATGCCCTCGCGCGCGGGGTGACCTTGCCGTTTACCACCGAACCTGAGCAGGACGCGGTCGCCATCCTTGGCATCAAGGCGATGGATTACCTGTGGACGCTTCCATGGAAGGGCGAGGTTGTAGAGGTCACTCAGACCACTCCCTGGCCCCGCAAGAACCTCAATGTGTCGCCGTCTTGGCCCGAGAACGCGATACCTTTCTCAGTGATCGAAGCTCAGCTGCAGCTGACTCTCCTCGTCAACGGCGGTACAGTATTGATCCCGACTGGCACCGGCATCGGTTACCTCATCAAGGAGAAGATCGGACCGATCGAGAATATCTATTCGGAGAAGGTCGGTGTGTCGAGCGACGGTATGCCAATACTTCCTGGTATCAAGGCTTTGCTCGATCAGTGGCTGCTCGGGACTACGGAAGGTTTCGTGCCCGTAAGACTTCTTTCCATTGGGGACTATTCCAATGGCAGTTGATTGGACCAGGACCCGAGCCACCGTCGAAAGGATGATCAACCAGTATGGTCGAACCATACAGCTGATCGATGACGCGGTCGCTGCGGACTCGACAGACCCGCTGGGACCTCCTGGCGTTCCGACAACAGTCGATGTCAAGGGAGTTTTCGTGCGTCCGTCAGGCTACATTAAGCTTGGCGAAACCTTCCAAATGGAAGTAGGCATGTGGACGGAAGTCGACAAGATCGTCCTTGTCCTGCCGAGCCTCACGCAGCACTATGAGAAGTTCACTCGAGTCATCGACTCGGACAATACGCCTTACAAGATTTTCAAGACCGACTCGCTTGCGCCTGGTGATGTTCCGTTGCTCCTCTATTTAGGGTTGAGGCAATGATCACCACCATGTCAGAAGCTGATAAAGAAATGGCGGAACTGTTCCGTCAGGCTTGGGAGGTTACAGCAGGCTACGTGACCGAGTGGCCAAATAGCAAGACGACCGAGCACCTCGATACTGATATATGGGCCCGTTGGGCTCTCGACTACGCAGCAGGACGGCAGAGAACTCTCGGTGCTGCTGGTAACAGGAAGTTTGAGAAGGCGGGGTTGATCTACGTCACAGTGTTCACCCCACTCGGTGCCGGTCTCGCGAACGCAAGAGATGCTTCGGAGATCGCGATTGCTGCGTATGAAGGCAAGCGGACTCCCGGAGATGTGTGGTTCCGGAATGTTCGTATCGACAGTGAAGGACACGGCCGAGGAGGCGGTGGAAACAAGAGCTGGTGGACGACTGTCGTCGTGGCAGAATTCACCTATGAACACTTGAGGTAAACGACAATGGTTCTCCGTAACAAGATCGACAGCAACGAGACAGGTCTCTCGATTGCCAAGGAGGTGCTGGGTCAGCCTGGTGTTCTCCCCGGCACTCCCGACTGGTATGCTCTCGAACCCAACGAATACGACGATTTCGGCGGTGAGCCTACGCTCCTCGCACGTCGCCCGATCAATTCTTCGCGCCAGCGCAAGAAGGGCTCGATCGTCGACCTGGCCGCTCAGGGCGGGTTCAATCAGGATTTTACGAACGACAACTCGCAGATGCTTACGGCCGGCTTCATGTATGCCGATTTCCGCGAGAAGACCAACGA
>CAZBOT010000089.1:0-4331 GCA_964493575.1 uncultured Candidatus Saccharibacteria bacterium
CCTCGGCTATTTTTTTCACGGGTTTTGGGCTGTTCTTGGGGCAGACCAGCGGAAGCGGATAGAGGTAGACGGAATAACGGGGCCGGACGGGGGGAGTGGGAGGGACGGGCGGAGGGACGCGGGCGGGGGCGGGGCGGGTGTGGGAAGACAGGGAACGAGACGCACGTAGAGGACGCCGCGATGTGGCGGAGAACGGGTGAGGTGATGTGATGGGACGCAGAGGACCGAAACCGGTGCCGACGCCGGAACTGGAGCGGCGGGGATCGTGGCGGGCCAAGCTCCGCAAGAAGAAGGGAGAAGTGCCGCCGCCGGCGATGACCGAGCTGCCCGATCCGCCGGCATCGCTGCGGCGGCACGGGCGGGCGGAGTGGCGGCGGGTGACGGCGGAGCTGATGCGGATGGGATGCCTGGCCCAGGTCGAACTGACCGCCCTCGAGCTGCACGTGTGCCGGCCGCTCGATCATTACTGGGAGTGCGAACGGGCGATCAAGAAGCACGGGCTGTTGATCGAGGGATCGACCGGCACGCTGATCCGCAATCCGCTGATCATCCAGCGGGACCGGGCCCTGGCCCAGCATGTCCGCGGCTGTGCGGAGTTCGGCTTGACGCCCGCCGATCGATCCAAGCGGACGCAGGTGAGCGACGAAGCCGGCCCGCCGTCGGCGCCGCCGGCCCTGAAGCTGGCCTACACGTGACCTCGTGGTGGAAGGATGCAGCAAGATGCCGGATCTTCTAACGTCAGTCGGGCCGCCAAGCATCGAAGATGCCGCCATCGCAATGGCATGTAGGTTACAGATATTGCGCGAGGGTAGTGTCCCAGAATTGAGTCTGCGTCCTCTCGAGCGACTCCTGCGGCAATCAGGTGTGTGCCCGCAGAGTGTCGCAGAGCGTGCGGCCCGGATCCAAGCTGAAGCCGACAGGCTTGGGAGAAGGAATCCAGCCGGGACCATTGCGGCTTCGCGGCGCGCCACCAGCGGAACGCCTCCGCGGAGAACAGCACGTGACGTGCGATCCGGCAGCGGCGGGCCTTGTTGGGAATCACCAGGATGCCGCGTTGAATCCAGCGGCCCTGGCCGGTCATGATGCGGACGCACTCTTTGGGACGCAGGGCACAGAGGTAACAGAGGGCCAGCCAGGACCGGAGATTCGGATGAGGGCAGCCGAGCACAAATTGACGCACGCGGGCGACCGGCCACGACTTGTCCGGGATCTCGCCGAGCGGGAGTTTTTTGACGCCGCGGAGGTTCACCGGGGCGATCAGTTCCAGGTCCATGGCCCATTGCAGCATGGTGCGGACCGCCTGGATGTCGTGATTGATCGTCCGCGGGGCCAGGTGGCTGATGATCAGGCGGTCCTTGAGGATCTGCAGCCAGTTGGGCTTGTAGTGCTGGGCCATGGCGTCGCTGTAGGCCAGGACAAACCGCTTGAGGTGCTTGCGGTAGAAATCGGCCCGATCGCGGCCGCCCTCGATCTCGCGGTTGGCGACGAACCGGTCGTGAAGCTCCTGAACGGTCAGGCTGCGGGAGAGCGGCGGCAGGCGGAACTGATCCCGCTGCGTCCGCCAGGCGGTGAATTCGGCGATCGACGCGAGGTAAAGCTGCGTGGCCCGTTTGCGGTCGCGGCCGAAGTAGTGATCGCGGCCGGCCCACCGACAGAACCAGTGGCCGGAGGCGTGCCGGCGGAGTTTCGGCATGCGGCGGTTCATCGCACGTCAGCCTATCGATCGGGGAGAAAACCGCAACATGGGGGGTATGGCCCCGTGAACGTAAGTCCTTATCTGACAACCTCCCCGACCAGGACTCGAACCTGGAACCTAGCGGTTAACAGTTGCTTGGGAATCTGCGAAAAGGCCCATGTTTTCATGGGTTTGCGGTCTCTGTACCCTCTCTCATCGGGGGTACGGGCGGTGAGCCGTGAGAGCCGCGGGGCGACAGTCCGCCGGGGGCGATCCGGCGGGCGGGCAATCCTTCCCGCCTCTGCTCCCGGGCGGGGCCCGATCCACGGCGGGGGCATTTGAACGCGAGATGACGGCATGGACGCGGAATCGCTCGAGGACGTGGTGAAGGTGGTCAACTGTGCCGGCTGCGGGGCGGTGCTCCTGGGCCGGAGCATGGTCGGACTGCTGCGGACCCGAAGGGCGGCGGTGCAGGCTTTGTGCCGGATCGAGTTCGGCCAGCCGCTGCACGTGTGCGCCGGGCACATCCGCGGCCGGCCCTACTGCGACGGCTGCCTGGACGGCCAGATCGGGGCGGGGAAGCCGGGGCGCGAGACGTGAGCAACGGATCGGCCGGCTGCGTGGTGTTCACGCGGTGGACCGTCTGAAGATACAGCGAAGGAACCTGTCATGAATGTCAACCTCATGGAACCGCCGGCGATTGTGGCATCTGCGCCGAGCTGGGAAAACCACGCCGCGTACCAGGAGATTCGGACGCTCCTGGAGGCGATCGATGAGCACCGGTACGAGATCGGCGTGAAGCTGCTGGAACTGGAAGCGGCGGGCATGCCGGTGGATCTGGTGATCAGCATGCTGGGGAAGGAACGGCCCGGCATCGCCCAGGTCGATCTCAAGAACGCCATGCGATGGGCACGGGGCGACTTCGGGGAAAAGGAACGCGGCCGGATCGCCATTCAGAAGATTCCCGGCAGCCGGCTGGTGCTGATGCCGAACGACAAGGTCAAAGAGCTGCTGGACGGGAGCAAACGCATCCTGAGCCCGGAGCAGGGCCGGGTCGTGGAGAAGACGCTCGAGGAATTCACACCCAAGGAGGTGACGGCGAACGTGATGCCCTACGGTCTGCGGGGCATCGATGAGCAGGTGGACCAGCCGGCGCCTCCGTTCCGCGGCGTGAAGGCGGTGCGTTATGAGTTGCGCAAGAATCAGATCTGCCTGTTCGCCCAGGACCCGAGGGTTCCGGCGATGATCGTGACGCCGGGCCTGCTCAAGAAGATTCAGGGGGAGATGGAAACCACGGATTGACGCCGACTGCACGGCGTAAAGGTGAGAAGGGCCGGGCGGTTGATAGTCCGGTACCGCTCACCGACCACACCCCGGGGGCGGGGTTCATCCCCCCGCCCCCACTTTTGGAGAACGCATATGGGCGATGAGCCCAAGAATGTGGGCATGGTCTTTGACCTGCTGGTCGACAAGAACCCGGACGCCCGCGAGGCACTGATGCGGATCGCGAAGATGTCCACCTATGCCGAAAATGCCCTGTGGCTTCAATGGCGGCTGCATGATCCGGTGAGTGCTGCAGACTTTCGCGCTGCTCAGCAACTGCGCGAGGCCGGCGAAAAGTTCAAGCTGCCCAACTATAAGTTGCAGGAGGCGGCGGGCATGAGCCCGGATCTCTTCTGCAAAAAGCTGTGCCCAGGATTGACTTCGCGGGTGTACGACTCTGTGGCCAACCACGTCTCGCGCCTCTACCGCCAGAAGCGCTGGGCCTACCTGAGCTTCTGGGAGCGGCTGCCGATGTGCAAGGATCTGCGCATCCGCTTCCGCGGGGAAGGGATTGAATTCCGGCCACACCCGGAGAATCCGCAGTGGGTGCAGGTGGGGCTGGCTTTCGAAAAGGACGCGGACGGAAAATGCCCGCGGCTTTGGCTGGATGTGCGGCCGCGAGGGCGAAACCCGCTGGCCAGTCGGTGGCTGCAGGAGGTGATCGCGGGAACGCGGGCGACCACCGGCGGGGAGATTGTGAGGCGGCGCCGGGGCGGCCGGTGGTGCTGGCAGATGCAGCAGGCCCGCGAGGCGTATCCGGGAGAACACGAGCAGGTGGATCCGATTCCAGGCCGCGTGCTGGTCTGCTATGCCCCGCTGAACCAGGAGGAATTTCTGTACTGCCAGGTCTCGCCGGTCAACGGCCGGCCGTGGCGGATCGCCATCGAGGGGCATGATTTCGTGCTGACCAAACTGAGGGACCGGGAGCGGGATCGGAGGATGGGCCGCAACTATCACCAGTCGCCGCTGAACAGTGCCCACGGGCACGGCCGGGACCGGGCCATCCAGGGGAAACGCGGTGGGCGGTACGAGAACCGGTCCCGGACGTGGATCGAGAACCGGTCGCTGGCGGTGGTGCAGTTCGCCCTCGAAACCCGCTGCGAGAAAATCGAATGCGAGGATCTGACCAAGCGGGACCCGGCCCGGCTGCTGCTGGGGTCTTTTGATTACAGCCGGTTCCTGACGCGGATCGAACAAAAAGCGGCTCGGGCGGGGATCGGATTCAGTAAATTTGCCAGTTTAGAGAAGGCGCTGGCCGCGTTAAAAACCGCCGGCGACGGGAGTTCGGTGACAACCGGTGGATGAGACCGGGAAACAGGGTGTGGATGCAGGT
>CAZBOT010000089.1:4431-6499 GCA_964493575.1 uncultured Candidatus Saccharibacteria bacterium
CCGGTGGATGAGACCGGGAAACAGGGTGTGGATGCAGGTTGAGTTGGGTACCAAGAAGTGAACGTCCGGGTGGATGAGACCGGGAAACAGGGTGTGGATGCAGGCGGCCAGGGGAAGGGCATTCTCGACCTGTTGGTGGATGAGACCGGGAAACAGGGTGTGGATGCAGGTTGCGGATCATCCGGGACGCATCGGCCGCGGGTGGATGAGACCGGAAAATACGGGTGAACACGTGAGTGTCACGCGCCGGAAATCAAAACAGCGGCTCAGACGGCAGCGCGAGCTGCGGCGGGCCAGCCGGCGGCAACTGGGGCTGATCTGCCACCTGGCCGACGTCCTGCGGTTCGATCCGGTCGATCTGTCCGCGTGGCTCAGCCGGCACTTCGATGTGCCGTCGGTCGCGGCCATCCGGGACGCGAAGCAGGCCCGCCGGATCATCGCCGCCCTGACCCGGATCCGGGCGTGGCGGGAGAATCGGACGTGAACCACGGAGACACGGAGAGAAGTGAGAAAGTGAGAAGGTGAGAAAGTGGGAAATCGGGAAAGTGGGAAAGTGAAATCCCACAAACACCTCTGCGTCGCCTGGCGCCATCGCTATCACCTCTGGTCGCCGGAGACGGGGCGGACGCTCTGCGGGCGTCGGCTGACCGCCGAATGGGAGGCATTTCTCAGGCAGCGAGATGCCCGCGATGCAGTGGTTGCAGACTTGTGGCACCAGGTTCCGGAGGCGCTCTATTGCCGCTCATGCGAGGCGGCGATGATCCGCAGCGGGCTGGACACATGTGAGAAAGTGAGAAGGTGAGAAAGTGGGAAAGAGAATAGAACGGGCAACGCCCGTTGAAAGGAGTCGATGATGCGGCGATGGATCGTGACGGTGATGGTGGCGGTGGTCTGGCCGGCGACGGCCTGGGGGCTGTTCGGGGAGCGGGATGACATCCTGTTCCTCTACCCGTCGGCGGAGACGACGCCGGCGGACTGGCCGCGGGTGGTGGAGGGATTGAAAAGCACGGGGATTGAAAAGGTGCTGCTCCTGTCGAGCATCGTCCAGGGGCCGCAGTATGAGGGGCTCATTGCCCAGATCCGGGCCGCCTGCTGGGGGCAGGTGGGGTGCCACTATTACCCGTATCCGGAGGTGGGCCGGCGGGGGGATTATCGCGCCCAGATCGAGCGGGCGAAACTGCTGCGCTGCGACTGGTTCGGCTATGCGGATGCCTGCGACGACATCTTCATCCGGAATCCGGGTCGGACCTATGAGGAGAACCAGGCGGAGGTGGTGGAGTACCTCCGGGCGGTCAAAGCCTCGATCCGGCGCCAGCCGGCCCTGCTGATGGCGTCGGCGTTTGAGCAGCATATCGTCACGGGGTTCGGATCGACGGACATGCACGAACCGATTCTGACGTTTTTGCCGAAACAGATCTTGAGGCTGCAATCCTGGGACCGGGCGATGGGGACGGCGGTCACGTGCCGGCGGGATGTCGGGTGGATCGGGCCGCCGATCGGGGCGGGGATGTCGCAGGAGGATTGGAGCCTGGCTACGTGGGGGTGGGTCCTGACCGAGTGCCAGCGGGCGCGGTACCCGATGACACTCTGCCTGACCACGAGTTACCTGGCCAGGCAACCGCCCAGCCTCCGACTGATCGGCGATTGGAAACGGGAGACGGGGAGAAAGTGAGCGGCGCCGGGAATGGAATAGACATGACAAGGGAACGAGCGACAAAGGCAGCGGATTACATCAGGGACTTGTTGTGGTTCTCCGCCCATTACCGGATGTCTGAATGCGAGCGCGATGAACTCGCCGCCCTGCTGGCCGACGAGCCACCCCCCGCCCCGCCGGAGCCGGTGTACCGGACGGCGGAATATCTGGCGGCGGCGCTGGTGGTCCGCGCGTGCCCGCCGGAGCAAGCCAGCGAAGGGGCGCGCCTGTTTGACGACTTCTTGGCGATGCTGCGGCGGTACAAGCCGGAGGCGAAGTGATGGCTCTGCAGCAGCACGACAGCACCCGTTTCTTACCCCTGCCACGCCTGCGGCGGGCGGGGAATCGTGTGGAGCGAATGACATGGACGAGATC
>CAZBOT010000090.1:0-6471 GCA_964493575.1 uncultured Candidatus Saccharibacteria bacterium
TGTGCTACCTGCAGGGCTTCACCACGCCCGGCGATGGCGGCGAGGGCTACTTCATGTGGTCTTCGACCACGACGGTGGCCGAGGATTACGGTACGGTCATCGTCCCCGACACGGCGCCGGCCAACGGCCGTTGGCTGCGGCAGGTCGGGGGCCAACCCTACCGCGCCGAATGGTTCGGGGCGCGCGGCGATGGCGTCACCAGCGACGACGTGGCCATTCAGCGCTGCCTCAACGCCGTCGGCGTCCTTAAAGGGACGTGGTACGTGACCGACGGCAAGGTGTTCCGGACCGGCGGCGAAATCACGATCCCCGACGATGTCTCGATCGTCTCCAACGGCCACGGCGTCTTGGATGTCGTCAGCACGTGGTACACGCCGGGCTATCGGGTCGAGTTCCGGGGCGTGCGCTTCCGCGCCACCGGCCGCGTCAACGGCCAGTGCATCTATCGCGGGCTGACGGCCGGGACCCGCGCCAACCTCGATCTCGTCGTTGACCGCTGTTACTTCGAGACGATGCAGTGCTCGGCCGCCGCGTTCGATTTCGTCGATCGCGGCCAGTTCACCAACAACGTTTACATCGGCGATCCCGCCGTCACCAGCAATTGGGGCTATTATGCCCTCGTGCTGTATTCGGCGCGCGATTGGACCATCGCCAACAACTACATGCGCAACGCGCTGCAAATGATCCGCATCACGGGCGGTCAGCGCAACCGCGTGACGGGCAACCATTTCGAAGACTGCCGCGTGGGCGTGTTCTTTCAGTCAACGGGTCAATTCGCCGCCAACGCCGCCGAGCACGTGGCGGCGGGGCTTTGCCTCCGCAACGTCGTCGCCAACAACCTGGTGCGCGGCTTCCGCGAAGAGGGCATCAGCTTCGACAGCATCATGGATTCGGTGCAGAACGCGGGGCAGAACAAGACCATCGCGTCCGATACCGTCTACTCCGTCACCGACCCGGACAGCACCCTTAACAACCGCCTGCAAGTGAATTTCGCCACCATCGACGCCGATGCGGTGACGGGGTGGGCCAACGGCTACTACATCGGCTTCCTGAGCGGTCGCCTTGAGGGCTACTGCGCGCCGATCATCGCCTCGGGCAAGGACGGATCGAACCGGCCCTACGTGCAGATCGCCAAGGTCGGCGGCGGCATCATTGATGGAGCCGGCACGTATCTCGCCACCGGCGACCGCTTCTGGGTGTTCGTGGGGCATATCGAGAACACCATCACCGGCAATGTCGTCGAGCAGAACAACAAGGGCACCTCGTCCGCCGACTATTCGACGTGCCTCAGCCTGTGGGGCGGCTGCTGGCTCAACGTCGCCACCGGCAACGTTTTTTCCACCGCCTACCGGGGCGCCGTCGTCGACGGCTATTATGGCCCCGCCGACAACACGGAAGCGCTCGGTCCGAGCGCTTCCAACCGCATCGCCAACAACATCTTCAACCGCGTGTGGGACAGCGCCGGCAACACCCAGGACGATGGCACGCCGTTGGAGGGGCATTTCGATGCCTACGCCGGCCGCGAATTCGCCCTGATCCGCATCGGCACCGATGGCGACAGCAACCTGTCGGCGGAGAGCTCCGCCACGTCCGTGTGGCCGCGCGTGCTCAACACCGACGTGTCCGGCAATACCTTCAACTTCACCGGCGGCCTCGCCATCGCCGATCAGTGGGGGCGCGGCACGGTCATCGACAACAACCGATTCGTCGGCGATCCCAAGGGCGCCATCTACCTCGCGCATTCGATGAATCCGCTCATTGGCCGCAACTTCGGCGCCAACGGTCGAGTGATCGGCGAGGCGGAACTAAGCCTGCTCCACACGCTGACGCCGCCGTCCTACCGCTGGCTGGTCGACGAGGAACGTGTCCGCCCCGGTCCGCGCCTGAACCGGGAATACTTTTTCGAGACCGATTTCGCCGAAACGTTCGCGGTCGTCGACGACGGCACCAAGACGACACCGGCCGGGTGGGGAATCGCCGTCGCCAACGCCAAAGCGCGCGTCGAGAACAAGGTGCCGGAGGAACAGGGGCGCATCGGCGTCGTGCAAATCGCCAACAACGCCGCCGCCACCGGTGGCGCGGCCATCTACCGCGAGAACAAGGCACTCAGGCTTGACACCGACAACTCGACGACGCTGTTCGAAGCCGACGTGCGGGTCAACGCCCTGTCGGCGGCGGGCCAAGTGTTCACGCTGCATGTCGGGATCGCCAACAATTCGACGGCCGCCGCCCCCAGCATCGGCCTGTGGGTCAGCTACACGCATGGCACCAACGGTGGCAAGTGGCTGTTCAACGCCGGCAACGGCAGCAGCGCCACCATCGACACCGGCGTCGCCGTCGCCGCCAACACTTGGTACCACGTCGTCATCACGCAGTCGTCGGCGGCGGGAAAGGCCAAGTGCTCGATCAACGGCTCGGCGTGGGTCGAGATCGCCACCAACATCCCCTCGGGTTACGCGCAGTCGCTCGACGTGTTCCTGGCGCTTCTCAAGACGAGCGGCACCAACGACATTGAGTTCCGCGCCGACACGGCGGTGGCGTGGCAGGAAATCGCCTACGGGCGCGCCGCGAACGCGGTGCCGATCAGGCCGAGGACGCTGTGGTCGTGACGACCGGCGAAAGGGGAACGATCATGCAAAAATTAGAATACCTCCGCGTCGTCGCGCGCGGGCTCGAACAAGTCAAGCTCGACGACTTGGGCGATCAGGGCTGGGAATTGGCCTACGCCGAGGAGCGATACCATTCGACGACCTACGTGTTCTGTCGGCCGAAGCAGGATGCCGATGACAACGGATAGCGAGCGCATCGATGCCCTGCACGACGCGGTGACGCGGATCGACGCCATGATCAACAACGGGCTCAAGGCGGCCGTGGCAGAGCACCGCGCCGAGCTGAAGGAGATCAACAAGGCGGTCTCGCTTATCGGCACGCAGATCACCGAGCACATCGCCCGCGAGGACATCATGATGAAGATGCTGGCGCGCGTCGTCGCCTGGACCGGCGGCGGCGTGGGAGCGGCGCTGATGATCCTGCTGTCCGTGATCGGCTATCTCCTGACCCACCCGGTGGGCCTCAAATGAGCATCGTGCGCGATATCGTCGGCGGTCTGGCGTCCGGCGCCTCGGCCGCGACCCCCACCGGCGCCGTCTCCGCCGTGGCCAACGTCGTCGCCAAGGTGATCGATTGGGTGCACCCGGATCCGGCCGTGGCCGCCGAAATCGCCCTGAAGCTGCAAAGCCAGGAAGGCCAGCAGCGCTTGGCGGAGGCGGCGATCGAGGCCGGCCTGCTGCAGTCGCAGATCGAGGTCAACAAGATCGAGGCGGGATCCGGCAACTGGTTCGCGGCCTCGTGGCGGCCGGCGGCCGGCTGGGTTGGCGTCTCGGCGCTGTTCTTCTCGACCACCGTCGTCTTCGGCGTTCAAACCGGCGTCTGGCTGTGGCAGTGCGTCGAGCAGCACGCCATGCTGCCGCCGCCCGCGCTCGACACTACGGAAGTGTTCCTGCTCTTGGGGCAGCTCTTGGGCCTAGGCGCCCTGCGCTCGTTCGATAAAGTCAAGGGCGTCTCGCCGACGTGATCGACCGCGCCCGCTTCTTTGGCGGCTACCGCCAAGCTTTCGGGCCGCTGACGCAGACGCAGGTCGACGGCCTGGAAACGCGCCTCGGCTTCATCGACGCCGACCCGTTGCCCGATATCCGCTGGATCGCCTACTATCTGGCGACGGTCAAGCACGAATGCGCCGACACCTGGCGGCCGATCGTCGAGCGCGGACCACGATCCTACTTCAACCGCTACGAACCATCGACGGCGATCGGCAGGCGCCTCGGCAACACCGAGCCCGGCGACGGCTTCCGCTACCGGGGGCGCGGCGACGTGCAGCTCACGGGGCGTCGCAACTACGCGCTGTTCGGCACGATCTTGGGCCTCGATCTGCTGGCCGACCCGGACTTGGCGCTCGATCCGCTGACGGCCTACCGCATCGCCTGCATCGGCATGGCAAAGGGCCTGTTCACGGGCGTGGGGCTGGGAAAGTTCATCAACGCCGCGCAGTGCGACTACGTGGGCGCCCGGCGCGTCGTCAACGGCACCGACCGGGCCCAGCTGATCGCGGGGTATGCCCGGACGTTCGAGGCGGTCCTGGTCGCGAGCCATGGCGCCCCCATGCCGCCGAGCCCAACCTTGACGCTGGCGACGGTCGCGCGCCGTCTGCGGGCGCTGGCCGACGAGATCGAGCGTGGGTGACGGGGGCGGCCAAGCCCCCGTCGTGAGCCGACCAGAACGATACCTTTCCTTGTCTAGGGGTCTGGGATGAGTTTCTCCCCAATGGGGAGAAACGGCGGCGGACGCGTCCGGCGGCGGGGTCGTACCAATAGACACGCCAAATACCGCCGGCCTCGCGTTCGAGCCAATACTTTCCTTCGCGCCTTGGTCTGGCCACGGCTGCCCCTCTATGTAGGCATCGATGTCCTCGACACGATAGCGCACGACGCTGCCGAAGCGAATGGCCCGCACGGGGGACTTGCGCAAGGTCGCGACGGACACGCCGCACAGCTTGGCGGCGGCGCGCGGGGTGATGAGGGGGTCATCCTTGCTTGTGCCGCCTACACGTGTAGCGATATCCGTCGCTCGACGGCCAACCATACAGCGCCACGTCCGAGCACCCCAGCTCGTCGCAGACGAGCGTGAACTGCTCGCACGTACCGCATTCGGGACATTGGCTCACGTCAACGGTTGGATTCCCGTATCGGGGGCGGGGGTGCGGGATCTTGACGACGAGAATTTCTTCTTCCGTCAACCGCTTCCCGCATTCATTGCATGTGAAAAACATGGTCATCCCGGAAAATCCCTCACCCGCAGATCCATCGGCCACGTATCGAAGGGCAGCTTCCGCCCGCGCTCCGTGATCTGCTTCATGAAGAATGGCACCTGGGCCTGCCCACACTGATCGCGCAAGAAGCGTGCCCACTCGAGTTCCATCGGCCGCGACTTGGGGCCGCTCTCGCCGCCGGCGATAACCCAATCGAGTGTGCGAAACCGCCCGTCGAGCGGGCGCAGGTAGCCATCGCCGGAGAGACGTGGAATGGCGTCAAGATCAACCGGCCCCAGCAAAGGCTCGGCGCTGACGAACCGCACGGCGCCAGGCGTGCCGAGCAAGAGCGGGATACGTTCGTCGGCGGCGGCCTGGTTTTCGACGCTGACGCCGAGCCAGACGTTGGGCAGGGGCCAGTCATCATCCTCAATGTGGGCCGCACACGGGGACCCCGTCTGGGCGACCGCAATTGACCCCAATCGCGACAGATCGCCCGAACACCCCATGCCCATGATGTAATCCCGCATGCGCTCCTGCCTTTTTGTCAGCACCAGGAACGTGTGCTGCCGACATAGCGCCATGATGGCGAAGACATGATCAATGAACCAGTCCGGCACGTCCCTATGAAACAGGTCGCTCATCGAATTGACGAAGACGCGTCGGGGCCGGCGCCATTTGAGCGGCTCCAGCAGCCGATGCGGCTTGAGCGTCACGTCGAAGCCATGTTCATACGGATGGCCAGGGACGCCGCGAAAGCGTTCCGCGAAGCGCTCGGCGTAGCAGTGCTTGCAACCCGCGCTGATCTTGGTGCATCCTGTAACTGGATTCCACGTCACGTCGCACCACTCGATCTTTGTGGTCATGATCATCCCATCCATGCGGTGGCCCGCTTGCACTCCCGGCAGCGGAAAATGTGCTTGTGCGGCGGCTTGAACGGCTGGCGGCAGCGTTGGCACGTCCGCATGCCCGGTTTCGTGGCCGGCGGTCGTGGGGCCGTGGCGCCCCGCGCCAACCGGATGGCGTTGGCCTTCCGGGCCTTACCCTGGCGCGCGAGCGTCTGGTTGGCGTAGGCGGGGGTCGCGTGAAAGCCTGGTGGCGGCGCGAAGCAGAGGCAGCCGTCCTCGTGCCAATAATCGAACACGCCATTGCCCTCGCCCTCGGAAACGGCAATGGCGTAGAGCCAGGACAGATAGCCGTCGGCGGCGGGGTCGTAATCCTCGGCGGCGGTCACGTTCCCCTCCGGCGCAGCGCCGCGAGTTCTTCGCGTAGGGCGGCGAGGGCACGATCAACATATTTCTTGACCACCTCGTAACGATCCTGATGGCATTCATCGTGCGGATAAGGCGCGCCGGCCAACACTGTTGCCGCCATCTCCAGTTCCTCAATGGCGCGTTCGATCAGGCGCTCGCCACGGAGCGTGTCCCGACATCTCTGCAGGCGCTCGCTGGCGCTGTTCGCATCGGACACAATCCGGTCAAGCGTGTCCGCGATGTCCTCATTCTCGCCCGCCGCGAGGGCTTTCTCGAGAAAGCCGGCGGCGCTGTTCAAGTCACTGAGCGCGTATGTCGCCTGCAGGCGCGTTTCATCGGTGAATTTCATTGGTCGAGCTCCTCGTTGGCGAGATCGATCGACTGCCGCGCGATCCCGACGAGCTTGGCGCGCTG
>CAZBOT010000091.1:0-6206 GCA_964493575.1 uncultured Candidatus Saccharibacteria bacterium
CGATTGTTGCCGCGTGTTTCCCATGCCATAGTTCACACTGTTTCTGTGCTACCGACGGCCGTTTGCCCCTGATTGCCCCTTATTTTGCCCGTAGCGCGTCTTTACTGATTCACGCGATAGATTATACCTTTCCGCGCCCTGGCGTCGATTGTGGGGCAACGTCGCGGGTCATTCGTCACCTCGCAGCACCGCCGCCGCCCATGACCACACCGCGCCGCCCGCCCGTCGGTAGTCTGATATGTCCTTGCTGCCGTCGGGCAATCTGATTGACCGCGCTCGTGGTAGCACCCTCTGCCACCGGCCGAGGGCCGCCCGCCCGGCCGCGTCATCATCCAACAGTAGATAGATGTCCCCGGCGGCTGCAAAATAGCGCAGCCATGTGTTACTCGGCAGACTGCCCGCGCTGCCCATTGTCACGGCGACGACCTCGGGCGGTATGTACTGATTCAGTACCATTGCGTCGAATTCACCTTCAACCACAAACACCGCCCGGGCGCGTATGAGCCGGTCGCCATTGAAGAGTGCGCCCAACCTGGAGCCGGGCAAGGCGTGGTATTTGCCAAGTTTTCGGCCGCTGGCCTCGGCCGCCGTTCGGGCCGCCGCCGTGGTGCGTACGTTCAAATACCACAATTCACCGTCAATCATGGCCGGTATTGTGATACCTGGAGCCAGCCACACCCCCGCGGCCGCGTCAAGCCATGACGGCCGATAGTCGGGCATGGCGGCCAGCCTCGGCCGGATGATGTCAGCCACCGTGCGCCATGCCGGATTAAATCCGATCATGTGGTCGTGTAGCGTTACATCGGTCAACTTGCGTTTGTCATGCAGGTAGGCCAGTGCCGCCGCGGCCGCCCGGTCGCCTGACTGCAGGAAGTCCGAACACACCGCCGCCGCCATGAGGGCCGGTATCTGCCAATCCTCGGCTGGTGCCGTGGCAAGGTCTGGAACGGCCGCGGGCGCGGGTGTGGGCATGAGTGCCCGCCTCGGCACGGCGGCCGCGCCGACGACCTCGGCAAACGTGCGCCCGTCACGTTGCATGAGAAAGTCGATCACGTCATGATACTTGCCGTCGCCGCATTGTCGGCAAATCCACAAGTCGCCGCCGTCGGCCGTCTTGACGTTAAATCGGTCTTTGCCACCACAGAACGGGCAAGGGCCTATGTGGTACTGCCCGGCTTTCTTCAATCCCGGTACGAGGTCGGTCATCCTCGTAGTTCGTTTGAAGCTATCCACGTGTGATACAATGTTGTTAGTCATTTACACGTCCCCCGCCGTATGTGACTGACTTTCGCCTCACCGCCGACCGCCTCCCGGTCGGCGGTCTTTTTTCCCGCAAAAGTAAAGGTCAAAGCCTGCACCCACCTTTGTTTTCTTTGTTTTCTTTGTTTTAGAATCGTTCTAAAGTAAAGAAAGTAAAGAAAGTAAAGGTAAGTATTCTCCAAGGCTTTACTTTTCATGTTGCAAGCCCTCCCCTGGCACGCTCAACGAAGTTGCCAGAAAATAGCGGTCTACCCACCTATTGCTTTCGCCGTCGCGTTCGCGCTTGCTAGTTACGTGCCCGTATTTCTCGGCCGTCTTCATCGATGCGCGGATTGCCTGTACCGTTTTCCCGCTCATGTCGGCTAGATCGTTGGCGGTCAATCCGTCGCCGTGCGCCGCGATTAGGTCTACCCCTATGCGCCCGGCCTGAATGGCGACCCCTACGTTAGCATCGCCGAGGTATTCCCATCCCCGCCCATTCTCGGCTTGCCGGATTGTCATACCTTCCGCGTCGAAGTCGCGGGCCTCTACGTATATGGTCGCCTCATCCGCGCCGTGCTTCCT
This sequence comes from uncultured Candidatus Saccharibacteria bacterium, assembly GCA_964493575.1. GTDB lineage: Bacteria > Patescibacteriota > Doudnabacteria > UBA920 > UBA920 > UBA920. The sequence goes on from CAZBOT010000091.1 coordinate 1,825, forward strand.
GACTAGCATCAATCCCACGTCATAGGCGTTGCGAATTGCGGTCGCCCCGCGCAAAGCGTCGAAAGGATTTTCTACTGCCTGTTTCGATGTATGGTGAACAATCAAAATGCACGCGCCGCTATCGTGGGCCATGTCTGCGAGTTCATTACAGATCGCGCCCATCTCGGTATTGTTGTTTTCGTCGGCTGCGCTACTGAGTGTTTTAACGAGGGTGTCAATCACAACGAGATCATAGCCGCCTGCTGCAATCGCCTGCCGTATATGGGTCAGACCTTGCCCGCCGTGGTCGAATGTGTCAACCCGAAACGCGATGTCAACGTTGGCCGACGGCCGCCAATTCATAAGTCGCGGCCGCTGGTTCAGCCTCCGGCGGCCGTCTTCCAGTGCCAGGTATAGGACCTTGCCGCGCTTGGTCGGCTTGCCGAGAAACGATATTCCCCGGTCAATCGCGGCAATGAGTTGCAACACAAGCCATGACTTGCCCGCCTTGCCGCGACCGCCTAACATGACTAGCTGCCCGGCCGGTATTAGGTCGGCGACTAAAAATAGTTGGGGTGGGAAGTCACGAGCTACGAGGTCGGCAAGCGATTCTACTAGCAGGGGGGCTGCCGCTGCCGGGTCACGTCGGGCATACTGCGAGAGAAGATCGGCTTTCTCTGCATCGTTTAACTGATTCCACAAAGCATCATTTACACTGTCCATTCTTTCGCCTCTATATATTCCAAAATGTCACCGGCCGCGGATTGTTTCCCCGCTCCCCGCGGCCCGTGCTGCTGCCTGATTATGCGGGCACTGTTTGCCCCATGAAGAGCACCGCGGCCATGGCGTCATAGTCCGTGCGCTCGTCACTAAACACCGTTTCGTCGTAAATCTGAGTGGTGGCGACGTTGGCATGCCCTAGGAACGATTGCAGCCCGCGGATGTCGTTGCCGTGCGCCTGCTTCCAGATGGCCGCGGCCAAGTGCCTCATGCCGTGGATTGTCACCCGGTCGGGATTCACCCCCGCCCGCTCGGCCGCCCGCTTCAATGCATCTGACACCGACGTGCCCGATATGGGATCGCCGGTCGCGCGTTGGATGTAGCGACCGTGCGCGTCTACGTAGTTGCCCGTGGAATGGGTGGCCATGAATAGCGGCTCGTCATCAGCCGGCGGGCACGTGCGCCCGGCCACGGCCAGATAGTGCCGGATAGCCGCCCATGCGGCCGCCGGGATTGTGCGCCGTTGCGTCTTGCCGCCCTTGGTGGTCACCCGGTAGGTGACGATATCGCCGTCAATCGACAGGTCGCGGCCGCGCAGCCGCAATAGTTCCGTGCGCCGTTTGCCTGTCAGTGCGTAGGTCAGAAAGAGCGCGCGGTACATTGCCCCGGCCGCCGTGGTGGGGTCAAGCTCGGCTATGATGGCCTGAAAATCGACCTTGGTCATCGGCCGGGCGTTACCGTAGGGGGAATCATCCAAGTCCCCCCGCTCCACCATGTCCACCGGGTTTCGGTCAATCAATGCCGCCTTGCGTTGCAGGTGATTGAAGAACGATGACAGACCGGCCAGCCGTTGGGCGATGGTCGTATCCCGGCGGCCGAGTGACTGAAGATGCAGTTTCCATGCGTTCACCATGTCACCCGTCACCTCGGCCGGCGGCACGCTGGCAAACTGGAAAAAGTCGCCAATGATGCGCCCATATGCCCGGCGGGTGTGGGGTCGCTTGCCCGATAGCCACACCGCCGCCGCTCGCTGCCATGCCTCATCGGCTACGTAGTCGATTAGTTCGTGTTGCCCCATGGTCGCTGTTAGTTCGTTCATTGTGCCGTTCATTTTGTTTTACTCTCCTCTAGTACTATCACCGTCCACGATGATAATAGTCATTATAGCAGCCCTGTATTAGTCCGTGCAATATGGTTGCCTTAAATAATTCGACCATATGAGCTATGGGAGCGGGCAAAGAAAAACGGCCGCCGGATTCGCGATCCCCGGCGGCCGTTCGTGTGCGCGTGTAACGTTCAATGAGCGTTACATGGTCTGTCTTTGCCTGTGCGCTGCTACCCTGCACGCGGTCGTACAATACACCCGGCGGCCGTTCCCGGCACTCATGCGCCGCCCGCAATGCCGACAATGAGCATCGGGCCGGGCCAGCCGCCGCGCCCCGTCGGTCACCGGCCGAGGGGGCGCGTCGTAAAATTTGCGCCGTTGCCGTTGACCGCCGCGGCATGGTCGCGTTTGCCCGGCCGCTCGTATATGTCCGGTATGCCGTCATCGTCGCGGTCAGTGCCTAGCTCGCTTACCAGTGCCGCGTACATCGCGCCGCCCATTTGCCCGCTCAGTGCGTGCGCGTTTTCCTGCCGCCGTTTCCTGAGCACGTTTAACGCCTCGTCAACTAGTGCGTCTTTCTCTTCCTGTATGGCCGCGGCGATGCGGGCGTCGGGCGATGCCAGGTGGTAGCCGACAATCCCGGCGACGTTGGCGATTGTCCAGATACCAACTCCCCATATGGCCACCGTGCCCAACATGGCGGGTGCTACGGTCAACGTCTGGCCACCTAGTACGATCTCGGCGATGGTCATCATCCCCACACCCAACAGATTAAACACCGTCAAGCCGAGGGCAATCGACCGCTGCATACTCCCCTCGGCATTGTACAGATAGACGATCAGCCACCCTATCATGCCGCCGTCGAACACGACCAGCCCGAGGTAGGGGACTGCCCAAAATTGCCCCGGTAGCACCGACTGCAGAAACGATATGGTAAGGCTTGCCGTCCACATGAGGATGACCACACTAATCAACCCAAAAACAATCTTGCTGCCTGTCCGCTTCAATCCGCTGCTTTTCATGTCACACTCTCCAAGGTGCTAAGTATCAAGCGATATTGCCTGACTGTGCTATACTATAGCGTGCGCAATACTATTGCGCAATGGCGATAGTGTTACACTCTGATTCATGGGAGAAAGTGATCTGATGGACATTAAGGAAGTCGCGGCCGTGTTGGGCGTTACGGTCGGCCGCGTGCGTCAACTGGCCGCCGCGGGCACGCTTAAGGGGGAACGGCTCGGCAGTGCATCCCGCGGCATGTGGGTGTTTAGGCGCGATGACGTGGAAACGTTCGCGGCTCGTCACCGCCGCCCGGGTCGCCCTCGCAAGGCTGTATGAGTGTGATCAAACACAAAAAAGAGGAAACGGCGCCGGGCGATGGTCGCTAAACCGCGTGAGGCCTATAAAAATCCTATAAAATCGCCCGGCGCGTGGGGGCTGTACGAGGTGTCTCGACCCCAAAAAAGAAAAACAGCACCTTCATGTCGGCTTCATGTTTTAGGGAGCGCATACGAGGGGTAGGCCGTCATGAGCATGAAACGCGGCAATCATCCGGCAATGCCACCTCTCAAAAATGGCGGCCGTGTCGTTGCCGGTCGCTTTCTTTTTTTTCGTGTACCGTTTCGGGCGGCGGCCGCCGCCGGTAGGTGTGGTACAATGCGGGTGCACTTCCAAGGTGCACCAATGCCCGCCGCTGGTACGTTCCAACGGCGGGCATTGTCTAATTTGCGGCAGTGGTCGCCGTTCGATGTCAATCACCCCCTTACCTAATCTGATTCACCTGTTGCCCGCCTATGTTGACCTGCATCGCCGGTAGTCGCAGCCGTCGCACTCGGGCCAGCGTTTCGATTGCCCGCAAGTATCCCCGCCCGGCCGCGCTTAATCGTTTGTCCCAATATGTCCCTTGCGTCATGTTGAAGTTCCCTTCAACCGTGTTGATGTTCACCATGTATTCGACATAGGACAATCGCAACCAGCAGCCGACAATCTGCCGGATGATGAGCCGCTCCAATGCCCCGTCGCCGGGCTGCTCCAGGTCGGCCGCAAGCTCAGCCAATCCGGCCGTTAGTGCTACCTTCATTGCCTTGGGGGCCTGCATGACTTCAATCATGCGCAAGTTGGCTTGCTCGGCCAAGTCTCCGGCTTTGCGCCATGTCCCCGGATGTTCATCGATGTAAACCCGTAACGCTTTCACGTCGGCCGGGTCGGGCTTCTGCCTGTCCACCCGGTCAACCAGTGCCCTTAGCTCATCCATTGCGCGTCTTTCTCCATTGCCGTTTATGCATGTGGCAACCGTCGGCAATCAGCACCGCCGCAACGGCCGTGCGTACCAGTGCCGCAATATCGGCCAGTGCCTCATCATGCCGCCGGTCGGCTTCAATCGTTGCCCGCCATGCCGCCGCGGTCGCCTGCCGGGCCTGTCGGTCGGCCTCATCCCCGGCGGCCACCGCCTCGGCCACCGCGCCCGCGCCGATGTATTCACCGATCACCCGCCCGGCCACTTTGCGCCGCCGGTAGTAATAGCGATTGTTGCCGCGTGTTTCCCATGCCATAGTTCACACTGTTTCTGTGCTACCGA
>CAZBOT010000092.1:0-6189 GCA_964493575.1 uncultured Candidatus Saccharibacteria bacterium
CTTGGTGGGGGACTCGGTGCGGGCCTCGGTGCGGGCCTCGGTGCGGGCCTCGGTGCGGGCCTCGGTGGGGAACTTGGTGCGGGACTCGGTGTGGGCCTCGGTGGGGGACTCGGTGGGGGACTCGGTGCGGGATTCGGTGTGGGACTCGGCATATGGGTCTCACGACGCAGGATGGCTCGCGTACTATCGCGTATTTCATGATTTTGGGCTGCGCGAGCAAACGGCTACATTGAACGGATTGTGGGAACTTGCCCAATCCGCTGGATGGGCGCTGCCGCACGAGCATATCTGCTGGGTGTCCGAACGGCATAACGTATTGCGCCGCGATGCGGCCGGACGCATACACTGCGAAACTGGGCCTGCTATCGCCTATCCAGATGGCTGGCGAATCCATGCATGGCACGGGGTTCGTGTGCCTGCGGCCTGGATCGAGACGCCTGGAAAAGTGGACCCATCCGAGGTGATCGCAGCCGCGAATGTCGAGCAGCGCAGCGCCGGAGCGGCCATCCTCGGCTGGCCGCGCATGCTATCCGTGCTGCAATCGCGTGTCATCGACGACAGCGGATCGGACGACATCGGACAACTCATCGAGCTGTCGTTGCCGGGACTGCCGGAGCCTGGGCGGTTTCTGAAAGCTGTGTGCCCTCGCAATGGTGTTATTGTCGAGGGTGTGCCGCGCGTTTCCGACATCGACGGGCTGCCGATTGAAACCGCCATCGCCGCGCAGGCATGGCGCATCGGCGACCCGCAGAGTGAATATAGCCATCCACAGAGGAGAACATGACCATGAGCAAGACGATCATCGGCGCGCAGGGCGAGATCACCATCATTCGGATCGATGCAATCCCTACCGGCATCACCACCAAGACTGCCGAGCGCTGCGACCTCGGCGCGATCATCTCGCATTCCGAGAGCGGCCATCATCACGTTCTGACCGGCGGCGAGGTGATGGAGCGGACGAGCGACGTGCCCGCCGGCTTGCGGGTACTGTACGCGATCATCGATGCTCCGGCAGCGCTCGTGCAGGACGCTGCCGTACCGCACGGCCATTACGATCTGCCGCCCGGCGTGTACGAGTTCCGCTGTGCGCGCGAGTTCGACCCGTTCGCCGCTCAATCGCGGCGAGTGGCGGATTAGCGTGGGATGTTGATGAGATGACAGAGAAGAAGCGTCTATACATTGCGGCGACCATAGCATGCGCAATGGCTGCGGCTGTGCCGACAGGTGTCGTACACTGGCTATCAGGTAGTGTCGGGTTGTCAATTTCGACATTTTTTGCGGCGCTGATTTTTTTCATAATCCAAGCGCAGCGCCAGATAGAGAGTGACAATGAATAGGGGAGCGGTGCCATGGACGACGTCAGCATTATCAATATCCTGATCTCATTCAGCATCGGTTGCCTGATCGGTTGGCCGATTGGCAAGCTGGTTGGGCTTTACATGGTCGAGCGGAGGTATCGCCGATGAGCAAATACACAGCCGACCCCAAGCGCATCATGAAGGCCGTGCTGGGGCCGTCTATGCTCCATGACAACGAGGTCAAGGACATCGCAGAGTCGATCTACAACCTCGCCATCAAGTATGCCGATGATCCGGCCTATGCACGAGAGCGGATCAGGCAGGCGATCGAGGCAACGGTGCTGGTCGAGCACGCCAAGGTGCTTTCGGTCGTCATGGCCGAGGGCGAGCTGACAGGGTAAGCCGATGACCGACATGCGCCCGTCCGCGAACATCATCGTCGGCCAATCGCAGCCGACGCAGACGTTCGTGCTGCCGTTCCCGGTGTCCGTCAACAATATGTTTCTGAACATCCCTGGCCGAGGGCGCATCAAGAGCCCGAAGTATCGCGCGTGGCAGACCGAGGCCGGATGGCGCTTGCGGCAGCAGCGCGCGATCCCGATCTCTGGCCACGTCGAGGTCTCGATCGTCGCCATCCGACCCGACAACCGCCGCCGGGACATCGACAACCTGTCCAAGGCGGTTTGCGATATTTTGGTTGTCAACAACGTCATCACTGATGATAAAATGATTGTACGCCTGACGGCGGAGTGGTCTCAATCGTCTGACCTTTCCGGCGTCAGCGTCACAGTCGCGCCAAAGCCAACCATGGGAGAAAGCTAAAATGCTCGCTAAGCACATCGACACGTCACTGCCCCTGAAGTGGGACACGCTCGACTACCGCCACGAGTTCTCGTGGCTCGTTGAGCATCCCCCGGTTCATTCGGTGATGGTCACGATCGACCCGCTCGTCGCCAATGATCTGCTGGCTAAGACCAACGCCGACAACCGCAATATCCGGCCAAAGCACGCCGCAATCATGGCCCGCGACATGAAAAGCGGCAACTACGAGACGACGGGCGATTCGATCAAGTTCGACACGGATGGACGCCTGCTCGACGGCCAGCACCGCTTGAAGGCATGCGCCGACAGCGAAGTGGCGCTGACCACGCATATTGTGTTCGGGCTCGCCCACAAAGTTTTCGACTCGCTCGATCGTGGGGCACGGCGCACGGCGTCGGACGTCGTGGCCAAGGCGGGTTATCACAATACCCATCTGCTGGCTGCGACGGCGGCGCTCTTGAAGCGTATGGAAACGTCGTCGTCGCTCGATGGCGGCTGGAAGGGTGTCGGGGAGGCCCTGACGCCACGCGACGTGTTGCGGCTGCTCCAGACCGAGTACACGGACCTGCCGCGCTTTGCCGGCGAGGCGTTGAAGGTCAACACGGCCTACAAGTACCCGCCTAGCGTGGTGCTCGCCGTGGCCTACAAAATCCAGCAGCACGATCCGAAGCTCGCGGCGACATTCCTCGCCGAGTGGCTGACGGGCGCGCGTGTCGGCCGCAACAAGGCGTTCGACGTGCTCGCCGCGCGTCTCCAGACCATGCGCCAGCAGAGCACGGCGGCGGTATCGCGCACCGCTCGTCTCGCGCTGCTGATTATCACCTTCAACCACTGGAACGCTGGCGTCGTTCCGCATCCGCGTTCGCTGAGCTGGAAGTCGAAAGCGCTGCTGCCGGCGCTGGAGTTCGACGGCGATGCGTTCGCGACCAACCGCAAGGCGGCAGAGCAGATCGGCACGTCGCTTCCCCAGGTGCAGGAGCGCATTCTGGAGGCGCTGCGCCCGCTCGCGATCAAGGACGCCAACAGGCGCTCGCACATGCCATGGGCCACGCTGTCTCGCGCCGCATCGGTGCCGGCAAACCAGCTTCGCTACTGCATCCGAACGCTGATGGACGACGGCCATCTGGCGACCGGCACGGTCATGGGCCGCGAAGCCGTGACGGCCTATCTCGCCCCGAGCGCATTCGAGCCGATCAAGGGCGCAGGTGCATGACCCCTACAAGGTCGAGAGACGGAAGCCGCTGACCGACAAGCAGCGGCTGCAGCTCTTTGTCGCCCACGACGGCAAGTGCTGCATTTGCGGCGGCAAGATCGACGGCGTGCGCGAGCGGTGGATCGACGAGCACGTCAACCCGCTGTGGCGTGACGGCGACAACGATCTCAGCAACAGGGCTCCGGCGCATGAGAAGTGCGCCGGAGCCAAAACGAACAAGGAAGCGACCGAGCGCGCCAAGGGACGCAAGGTTGCCGAAAAGCACTTTGGGGCCAAGCGAAGCAAGCGCCCCATGCCTGGGTCGCGGGCGAGCGGATGGAAGCGCAAGATGGACGGGACGGTTGAACGGAGGGGAAAGTGAGATGAAATACGAGACCATCAACGACTGGCTCAATGAGCAGGAAGGATACGGTCTGCGAGCCGAGCGGCTGCCGCCGGAAGCGCTGGAATGGGTCAAAGAGGCGTGGCGGCTCGGCGAGCTTTCCATGCGCGAGCGCGCGGCGCGAACGGTCGAAATGTTTTCTGCCGCCGAGACGGAGACGATACGCGGAGGAACCGCAACGCCGAGCGGCCATGATCTCGTGAGATGGTACGACGCGCTCGCGAAGGTCATCCGCCGAATTGGCGAGCCGCGAACAAAGACGGCTCTTGTCGATGACGACGGGAACGTAGTCAACAGCGGAGACAAATAACCATGCGTAAGATCATTGCCATCGCCATCATTGCAATTGCCTCTCCGGCAGCGGCGCAGACCGCGTGCTTCTCGGGCGACTACGGCTGTCAGCATCGGCAGACCCACGACCGCATGCACGAGTTCCACATGCAGCTTAACAATGGATTCGGCGTGCAGCCGGTCCAGCCCTACGTGCCGCAGCCGAGCCGCCGGGTCTACGACGACTATGACGCGGTGCTGGGCATTCTGCGCGACCGTCGCAAGAGGAGGGAGAGGTGAGTGACAACAACATCGTTGAAACGGCGCGGCAGCTTGCAGCGGATATTGATCTGATTTTTGGTCGATGCGTCATTGTCGACCACCTTATCAAACTCGCCGCCGAGATCGAGCGCCTACGTGAGGAGGTCAAGGCGCTGCGCTCAGCACAGGGCGATGCCAACGGATGCGAGCCGGCCGGCTGTCCAATCCCCGGAGCATGCGCTTGCGTCCGTCACGACAACGAGTTGCGCGACAAACCCGATTTCTAATCTCTTATCAAAGATGTGAGAAGCGCCTATTTTAGGCTCTTTTTTATTGCGTCTCGCCGGATGGCGCGCTAGAATCTCATAAATTAAGTGCTTCGCGTCAAAAAATTAGGGCATGGAAAAGAATGGCGCGACACACAACCGGCAAAGCCAAGGTGCTCTCCGATGCCCAACGGCGCGCCGTCATGGCGGTCCTTACAACTCCGAGGGAGCGGGCGATGTTCCTCTTGTCGGTCAAGGCGGCGATGCGGGCGGGCGAGATCGCCGGCATCCGCTGGCGGCATGTCCGCGACGACATGCTCGAATTGACCGGGGACATCACCAAGTTCGGCAAGCCGCGCTCGGTGCCGATCGCCCGCGAATTGCGTGAAGCACTGGATGCGCTGCACGCCGAGCAGCAGCCGGACAGCGACGACCAACTGCTTTTCCCCAACCGCCATTTGAAGGGGCCGAAGCCGATGAGCCCCAACGCGGTAGCGCAGTGGTTCCGATATTTGTACCGGGTCCGCATGGGGTGGGAGGGCTACTCGTCGCATTCCGGCCGGCGTACCGCGATCACGGCGATGGCGCGCAAAGCGGGACTGGCCGGCGGCTCGATCCGTGACGTGCAGCATATCGCCGGCCACGCCAATCTGAGTGCGACGCAGGAGTACATCGAGGGGAGCACAGACGCGAAGAAGAAACTCGTAGACCTCATCTGACAGCCAACCAAGGGAGACTGCCATGCTCAAGAAAACCGACGAAAAGGCCCCGGCCAAGACGACATCCCAGATCAGCGCGCCGCGATTCGCGATCATCAACGTACCGATCCGAAACGCGCCCGGCGCACCGCTCGTTGTGCACGCTTTCAGCGCCAAGGCGCGTCAGATCATGCGCGAAGCGCAGGAACTCGGCTCGGTCGGCAAAAAGCGCAAGCCGAAAGACCCATCAGGCGGTCGAGACCGTGATAGCGACCCCGAGCCTCGCATCGATCAAGCTGAAACAACTCGTCGCCGACATCGGCCGTGCGCGCGAGCGGCTGGCGACATTCCGGTCGATTCTACCGCCAGAGACCGCCGAGGAGCTTGATGCCCTGCTCGACCGAGCGCAAAAGGTGGCAGAGCCAGCGCCGGCCCGTGAGGCTGCGGCGTAACAGAACGGGGCGCGTGCCCGTTGCCGGTTGTCCCCAAATGGCCGGTAGCGGGGCGTGACACGCGCCCCACCTGCCGCCTTAGCTTAGTGGCAAAGCACCAGATTGTGGCTTTGGAGACCCACGTTCGATTCGTGGAGGCGGTGCCACCTATATCTTCGCCACCTCACGCGCCGGACCACAGCGCCAGCGCGTAACCGACCAGTTGGGATGCGTCTCGGCCCACTTGGCAATCTCAGGCTGGCCGTAGCGCATGCACGCAAACGGCGTCACACTCTCGGCCATGTAGGTCAGCGTCTCGGTCCTGCATGAAGCCCCGTGCAGGATCGAGCAAATCGTCATGGTTAGTTCTATCACCCCTCAGCCCCCGCTTTAAGGTTTTCTCAGCCACTCCTCACCGCAATACGACTTCCCCCACGCATTGTGTCCCGCCACCCATATCCGGTCCTGCCGGTCGAGGTGGCTAGGGTCTCTGGAATATGGTCTCAGCCCACGACAAGCCTGATCCACCGCTACTGGCGGGCTTGGCT
>CAZBOT010000093.1:0-6175 GCA_964493575.1 uncultured Candidatus Saccharibacteria bacterium
GCAATTATAGTGAAAAACAGAGGATTAATCAAGTTCTGCTTGAACAATCTTTTCGACTTCTTCGGCGGTTTTGCACTCGTATAATTTGGCTCTAAGTTCAGCAGCACCATCAAAGCCATTCACATACGCTTTAAAGTGGCGCTTCATTACATCAAAGTGTTTGATATCACGGAATAATTCATCATAAAGTTTGACGTGTTCTTTAAGTACTGTTAATTTTTCATCGCGAGTTGGTTGGTGTTCAGAAAACAACCAAGGATTACCAAAGATGGCGCGGCCCATCATAACGCCGTCACAACCAGTTTCGGCAGCTTTCTGTTTGGCTTCAGCAACTGAAGCCACGTCCCCGTTACCAATAATTATTGGCCGGGTTTCAAGTGTGGTATTGTCATGAATAAATTTTACAATCTCTGGCATAAGTTCCCAGTGCGCTGGAACTTTAGACATTTCCTTACGGGTTCGTAGATGAATTGAAATCGCTGCGGGCTCGGCTTCCAGTAATTTACCAATCCAGTTTTGCCAATCAACCTTGGTATCGCCGATTCTGATTTTACATGACACAGGTAAATCTTCAGCTCCTTCCTGGGCAGCTAAAATAATGTCTTTGGCTAAATCAGGCGTGTGAAATAAACCAGCGCAAGAACCAGTTTTGATAATACTCTTATCAGGGCAACCCATGTTTATATCAATACCATCGAAGCCTAGCTCGCGTGCGAGTTTGGCAGTATCACGAAACTTCTCTGGTTTGGTTCCAAAGATTTGGGCGACCACAGGATGTTCACCATCACTCAGCCATAAGTGATGAATTAATTTTTCGCGACCAGCGCTCATTAACCCATCAGTGGAAACGAACTCGGTAAAAAAGACATCGGGCTTGCCGTACTTGGCGATGATACGTCGGAACGCTTCATCAGTCACATCGTACAGCGGTGCCAGAGCCATTATTGGTTTAGGTAAAGTTTTCCAAAAATTCTTGGACATGCCGTATATTTTACATAGAATTTGAAAATAAAGAAAGGCATCACCGAAGTGATGCCTAAATTGTTAGTTGTAGCTGACAAAGAACTTGCCCACCGTTGAGTTGCGTTCTTGAGGGCGGCCTGAGAAAAATCGTGAATAATCGAGTCCCCCACCGACGCAGAGTTTGTTGAACCGATAACTGATCGTAAAATCAACATTACCGATTGTGCGTTGCCCTCTTTGTAGGGCGCCATTGTCCAGAATAAACTGAGCCGTGGGTTGCAGCCAAATTCGTCCGAACCGGAAACGGTTTTCCCAACCTCCAGAGACAGTGAATCCTTTGCTGATATTAAATCCTGATTCCGTGGGAACAAAGTATTCAACTTTGGAAAATACTTCACTACGCTCAAGTTGTCGACCGGAACTGGTCGGGTTGCTTTCAGCTTCGAAGATTTTTGCGTTCAAACTGCTGTAGGCTGTGGCAAATCTCCTACTGCGAGTAAAGTGATATGAACCACCTACTCTAAGGTTAAAGGTTTGGTTGAGACGCTGGGTTCTATCCAATACAAAGCCGTAGTACTGATTGTTCTCACTACGCTTATGTGTAAACGCTAAATTGGAACGAAGTTGCGTGACGCCGAAGCGATCCGTTTTAGTGAACCCTGCACTAGTAAAGGTTACTGGTGCATCGATCAAAGTCAACTTGTTATCGGTTTCGAGTTTGTTCTGGAAAGTTGTACTAAAGGACAGTTTCCAGTCCGGCTTGGTTTCGGAAGCCGGCGTATTGGGATGAGGTTCAAAGGTGATGGTTTGGCATCTTACAATCGCAACAAACACAAGAAAGATTGCTGTTGCGAAAAGGGCTTTTCTGGCTATGCTGTTCATCCGGCTATTCCTCCTATTTGGTTGTTGAGCTAGGTTTCAATTATATCGGACCCAAACTCAAGGTCAAGCCATAATTATTTCTTATTGTGAAATTTCTTATGCACGTCGCGCAATTGCTGGTTGGTGACGTGAGTATAGATTTGCGTGGTGGTTATTGAAGCGTGACCGAGCAATGTTTGAACACTGCGAATATCCGCACCGTTCTGTAATAAGTCCGTTGCAAAGGAATGTCGGAATGTATGCGGCGTGACTTTGTGCATGATTCCGGCCAGCATGGCGTATTTTTGTACCAGTCTTTGCACACTGCGCGCGGTTAGCCCTGGAACTTTGCTATTCCCTCCCACGCTCTCCATTTGTTTTTCAACAGAATTACCGATCTTGGAATGACTAACAAATAAAGCTGGATTGTTATCGTGGCGCTTCTTTAAATAAGCTTGGATGGCTTGAATTGCTTCTTCTGACATAAAAGCCAGTCGTAATTTGTCGCCCTTACCACGAACTGTGAATTCACCGCTTTTAAAGTTTAACTGAGTAATTTTTAATTGAACCAACTCGGAAATACGGATTCCACTAGAAAACAGCAATTCTAAGATCGCAGCATCACGTAGACGGTTCATTTCATTCTTTTCTTCAGCAGTTGCTTCTTTTATCCTTTGGACCTCTTCTATAGTCATTACTGACACTTCACGGCTAGGGTTCTTGGCAAGCTCAATTTTTTCGGCAGAAAGGGTATTAACGTCTCGTTTGGCCAAATACTTTAGAAAGGCCCTCACCGCTATTACGTGATAGTTTTGAGTAATCAGCTTTAAACGACGGCCTTTGCCGTCCTCAAACCGGTTTAAGTATAGACGGAAACTGCGAACAGTATCCAAATCAACATCTTCGGGGCGGGAAATGTGGTGTTGTTTGCAGAAATCAGAAAAACGGGCGAGATAGTGCTTATAATTGCGAATTGTTAAATCACTCTTATTTCGCTCAATTTCGCAGTAGTCTAAGAAATCCTGGATATACTTGTCGATTTTTGTTCTATTGTCTGCCATTTTGTTTTGATTTCATTTAGAATAGGCTAATTTAATTATATACCCGCGTCGTAAATTATTCAATTGTGCGACAATGGCCAAAACTTGCTATTTTGGGGTAGAATTGCTATAATTGCTCTGTCATTAACCACGTGCTGGAAATATACTGCCAGCGTCGTGAAGAAGGAATCAAAGTATATGTTAACTAAAAAGGAAAAAGACGCCATCATCAAAAAGTACCAAGTACACAAAGATGACACTGGCTCCCCTGAGGTACAGATCGCTATTCTTACCAAAGAAATTGAACAAGTAAGCGATCACTTAAAAGAACACCGCAAAGATAATCACTCTCGCCGTGGACTTCTAAAGATGGTAGGTAATCGCCGCCGTTTGCTTCGTTACTTAAAAGGTGAAGATCAGACCCGCTACGAAAAGATTGCCGACAAGTTGAAGTTAAAGCGCGATTCAAATTAAAGATTTTAGCCTCACTTTTTAAGTGGGGCTTTGTAATGTTTATGGAAAATGTAAATCTAAATGCTGCATTAGATGCAGAACAGTTCGAACGCACCTGGATTGCTTGCAATGAAGCTATTATCAAAGATATTATGGCTGACGTCGGGATTGAACAAATCAAACAGGAAGTGCGCAGTAAAGGCCACGTGACTGATGAGCATAAAGATCAATTCATTCGTAAGGTAAACGAAATTAAGAACAAGCATATTAACAAACAGTTTGGCGACGTTGGTACCGCAGAGTATACAAAGTTTATTAAGCAATGGGAAAATTGGCAGCGCCTGAGAGGCAAGGATCGCCCAAAGCCCGAAAATATGTACGAAGACAATATCAACCATTTATTGTATGGCAGCACCCCAGACCCAGATTTGTTTTTACGTGATTTTAATATCTATACAGATGTCAATTAATTAATCGCGAACTATTGAGATGTGTAAGGAGGTTCCCAAGGTTTTGCCCCACTTATTTATATAGAGGTACAAGACTTTGGAAATCTTCCCACTCAAAGTTCGCCAAAAGGAAGTTATGAGTTCACAAACTATCTCCGCCAATATTGGCGGTAAGGAGTGGAAGTTTGAGACTGGCAAATTAGCCAGTCAGGCCAGTGGCGCAGTATTAGCTCGCCTTGGTGACACAGTAGTCTTAGCAACTGCTGTAATGAGTAAACAGACCCGCGAGGGCATAGATTTTTTTCCGCTACTCGTTGATTACGAGGAACGTCTTTATGCTGCAGGAAAAATTAAAGGGAGCCGTTGGGTAAAACGCGAAGGTCGCGCCACTGATGAAGCGATTCTTACCGGTCGCGTAATTGATCGTACCCTGCGTCCAATGTTCCCGGAAAGTATGCGTAACGATGTGCAAGTAGTTACGACAGTTCTTTCGGTAGATGGTGAAAACGACCCTGATATGGTGGCAGTCAACGCTGCAGCCATGGCTTTGCATATTTCTAACGTACCGTTTGATGGTCCAGTGGCTGGTGTGCGCGTTGGTAAAATCAATGGCGAATATGTTGCTAATCCAACTAACGAGCATCGTGAATCATCTACTTTGGATTTAATTGTCTGTGGTACTGCAGAGCATATTATTATGGTAGAAGCTGGTGCCCAGCTGGTTAAAGAGCAAGAAATTGTTGAAGCAATTGAATTTGCCCAAAAGCATTTAGCAGAATTAACTAAAGTCCAAGAACAATTCCGTAAGCAAGTTGGTAAAGAAAAGTCAGTACCGATTCTTAAGGAGTTGAATCCGGAAGTGATGACTAAGGTTCAAGAGTTATTAACCAACGATAAAATTGAAACTGCTGTCTATGTTCAAAATAAAGCCCAGCGGGAGTTAAATATCGCGGCTATGAATGATGAAATTTTAATTGCGGCGCAAGCTGCGTTTGCTGACATGGATCCGAGCGTCCTTAAAAAAGAAGTGCTGGGTAGCATTGATAAAGTTCTAAAGAAGTACCAGCAAAAGCAAATTCTCGAAAGTGAACGCCGTGTTGATGGCCGTAAGTTAGATGAAACTCGTCAGATTAGTGTAGAAGTTGGCGTTTTGCCTCGCACTCACGGTAGTGCGTTGTTTACCCGCGGTGAAACTCAAGTGTTAACGATTGTAACTTTGGGAAGCAAAGGGGATGAGCAATTACTTGATGGTGTAGAAGATCCGACCGAAGGTCGTAGTAAACGCTACATGCACCATTATAATTTTCCAGGCTATAGTGTTGGTGAAGTTGCGCCAATTCGCGGCCCTGGTCGTCGTGAAATCGGTCATGGTGCTTTGGCAGAACGCGCGGTTGAAGTGGTTCTCCCACCCCAAGAAGAATTCCCTTACACAATGCGGCTTGTATCCGAAACTATGTCTTCTAATGGTTCAACATCCATGGCTTCAACTTGTGGTTCAACCATGAGTTTGATGGATGCTGGTGTACCTATTAAAACTGTTATCGGTGGGGTTGCCATGGGGTTGGTTATGGATGAAAGCAATCCGAGCAACTTTAAGGTCTTAACCGACATTGCTGGGATCGAAGACTTTAATGGTCATATGGACTTTAAAGTTACAGGGAACGAAGAAGGTGTTACTGCGCTTCAATTAGATATTAAAGTTAAAGGTTTAACTCCAGCAATTTTGGCAACTGCCCTTGAGCAAGCTAAGCCAGCGCGAATGCACATTCTTTCTAAAATGAAAGAAGCTTTACCAGCGCCTCGTCCAGAACTTTCGCAATATGCACCGCGTATTACCAGCTTTATGATTAAGCCAGATCAAATTCGTGATGTTATTGGTAGTGGTGGAAAGACGATTAATGCAATTATTGCGGAATGTCCTGGTGTGAAGATTGATATCGAAGATGATGGTTTAGTCATGGTGACTTCAACTGACGCTGAAATGAGTCAAAAAGCTGTGAAGATGATTAAAGATTTAACTCGTGAAATTGTCGCTGGTGAAGAGTTTGAAGGTAAAGTCGTTCGTATTATGGACTTCGGTGCGTTTGTAGAAATTCTTCCAGGCCGTGATGGTATGGTTCATGTTTCTCAATTAGCTAACTATCACGTAAACAAAGTTGAAGATGTGGTGAAGCTCGGCGACATTTTAAAAGTGAAAGTACAAGAAATTGATGACCAAGGCCGTATCAACTTAACTCACAAACCTTACGCTCCAGAACCAACCCCAGAACAACTTGCTGGTAGCGGTGACCGTGGTGGTCGTGGTTTCGACTGGAAGCCAAAGTTCGGTGGTGGCGGCCGCGGTGGCGATCGTGGCGGCCGCGGCGGTTCTCGTGGTGGACATCCACAACGTTCCCCAAGACCAAACGG
>CAZBOT010000094.1:0-6114 GCA_964493575.1 uncultured Candidatus Saccharibacteria bacterium
ATACTTAGTTATGGCTACCGCTTCATCACTATCAGTGGCACCATCGATGAAAACAATGACTGTGGCCCCTGGAGTCACTGGTACACTAGCAATACTCCAAACCCCAGACACAGTCGGCTGGCTTTGACCTGCGAGCACCCCATTGACAGCTACTTTAATTTCTCCAGTATCGGTACAATCTGTGGTTTGATCATAGCCATCACAAGTACCAGAAATTGTGATTGTTACCGCTGGTTCGTAAGTGATTACAATTAAGCCATTGCCGCCAAAGCCACCCCATTTACCACCGCCGCCGCCTGCCCCAAAGCCACCATCGCCGCCACGATTAGTTGCAGATGAGTTATCACCGGTTCCGCCACCGCCACCACCTGGACCAATATTGGTTCCCCATTCACTATAATTAGCGCCGTCGCCGCCACTTTGAGCATCGTTACCGCCACCACCGCCGCCGCCAGTTTCAGTAGTTCCTGAAGAACCAGGAGAACCCCCTGTGCCGCCACCAGTATTATCTGGTCCATTTCCACCATCACCACCCGAAGTACTACCGGTCGTACCAGGTGTTGAACTGGCACCTCCAGCACCGCCACCACCGCCGCCACCTTGATCTCCAGTACCAGAACCATCGCCGCCGTTCTCACCAGCACCATTAGGCCCAGCCGCACCGCCACCACCACCGCCACTATCACCAAGACTGGTACCAGCACCGCCAGTACCGCCATCATATGTCACATCGCCAACGCTAGCCGAAGCCGACCCACCAGTGCGGCCACCGGTAGTACCATTAGTTCCGGCAGTTCCACCCTTGGCACAAACTGAAACTGTATCTGCGCAAGTGTCAGCCGTGCCAGCGGTACGGTTAAAGAAAGTATCACCGCCATTTTGACCCGCTGCATTGCTACCACGGTTTACTTTGCGACCGCCCCGTCCAATTTGATAATCAACCGTGCCACCTGGAGTTAAAGTTAGATTAGTAATTTGAGCATAAGCACCGCCACCGCCAGCCGCCGACCCAGTTCCATTGGCTCCATTGTAAGCAGAACCACCCGCGCCTATAACTTCGATAGTGTTGCTACTACTGTTCCAATCTGTTGGCACTGTCCAGGAAGAATTAGTTGGAGAATTGCCGTTATAAGTAATAATAATTACACCTTGAGCCCCACGCCCGCCGATACGCCCGCCGCCGCCACCTGCTCCAAACAAACCACCATTACCACCATAGCCTGTTGTAGTACCCGTGTCACCACTCCCGCCGCCACCACCGCCGCTTCCTGCTGTAGTCCACTCAATTCCATCACCACCGTTACCACCATCTTGTGCGTCAAAACCACCACTGGCGCCGCCACCGTTAGTACCATTATTCCCGTCACCCGAAGTTACACTGGCGCCGCCGCCTGACCCTAAGTAACTATTACCACCACCACCGCTTTGATTTGGAGAAGGCGGGCTACCTGTAACACTACCGCCATTGGCACCGCCGCCGTTACCACCACCACCGCCGCCGTGTCCATAACTGGCAGAAGAGGAATTACCATTACCACCGGTTCCGCCGTTACCATTTGGTCCGGCTGCACCACCACCGCCGCCACCAGTATCGCCAGTCGTACTTCCATCCCCGCCGTTACCACCACTATACTTTAAGGTACCCACGCCACTTCCAGCTGCGCCCCCAACTCCATTTGCAGATGCACTAGTTGCACCAGTCCCCCCTTTTGCACAAACTGAAACTGTATCTGCACAAGTGCCGGCTGTACCTGCAGTGCGGTTAAAGAAAGTATCACTGCCGTTAATGGAACCGTTTAGTCCACCCTGACCGATTTGGTAAGAAACTGTTGCGCCAGGTGTTAGATCCAAATTAGTAATTCTGGAGTAAGCGCCGCCGCCGCCGCCGGCTGCACCAGCAGTTCCTGCAGTATCTGTCCGCCCTGCGCCGCCACCACCAATAACTTCAATGGTATTATCGCCATCTGTCCAGTCCGCAGGTACAGTCCACGTGTCCCCTTCTGTCAATATTGTTTGATTAAAATTTAAAATAATTGTCACAGGGGCTGCTTTGGCCTGAGGAACATTACTAAGCGGAGATTGTGGAGCGAAGCTGGCAGCACCAATCACGACCAAAGACAAAACGAATACTCCAACTTGCACTAACAATTTGGTAATAGTTTTGGTAATCTGGGTTTGGGTTGTTACTCTAGTGTTCATTTGAGTGTTAGTTTTGCGAGGCTATTGAAGTCGCCGGGAATCTATTTCCTGATAAACCACTTGGGAAATATGGCCGATTACTTCTGCCAGTTCTGGAAATTCTTGACCACGTGTCATCACGCAGAGTAGATAAGGATTTTCGGGAAAATAGATGATTCCACAATCATGTAACTGTTTAGTATTATCGCTATCGATCCGTTCGCCAAACTTATGAGCAATTTTTACTTCATTAGGTACACCGACTCTTAACCCCGCATTAAAGTTTGATTTCGAGAGCCAGTCCAAAACTAGTTCAGAGTACTGTTGGTCCAAAAAGGACACATTGTATAAAATTCGAAAAATGGAAGCATACCTGCGCACACTCAACGACTCATCAAAAGCTGAGTCTGGGGTGGTTAATCCTAAATCTACATAAGTTTCTTGCAATAAAGATGTCTTCCCAGTTTGTTCTAAAAATGAATTTAAAAGTGCGTAAGAATTATTATCAGAATATTCAATCATTCGACGGAGTAATTCTTTGATTGGATAGTCCTGATTAGGAGAAATTTGTTCGCTCGGGGGATAAAACTGGTTATTCTGTAATACTGACGATTGATAGGCCAAGGTACGATCCAATAGGCCAGAATCATCCAGGGCAGAATTCAAATAAGTAAGAGCCAAAGGGAGCTTTAAGAGACTAGCTGGGGCAAATTCTAAAGTTTCATTAACACCAAAGACTGGGCCATTTTCCAGGTCTCGAAAGTAAACACCTGCTTCTGTTAGACGACCGTCTCGAATTTCTTGGTTAATATAGTCTACAATGACTTCTTGAGTTTGCGCATACCCATCCTTGTTAATAACCTGGGATTGACCACACACAATTCGGCTATTAATGTGCTCATATTTGCCCTCGCAGACTAAAGTTTGGACTTGAGCTTGATATTTCCCCAATGCAAAAGCCGCAGCAGCAACAATAATTAACAACCATAAAGCTTTATTTGCCAATAATTTCATTGTTTTATCTTTGAAAGCCCAAAAAAACTGCTCAAATTGCTTTGAGCAGCGATATCATCAGCGTACAGAGTTGCTCTAGGCAATCAATCTTTTTGTCTAAATATTAACTTATTATTTTGTTTCAAAAACTTTATCGATGTAATAATTTTAGCATAGTTAAGCTAAAAAGTCAACTAAAAAAGGCCTGGGAAGGCCTTATTCTGTATCTGGAATTTGTCCTTTTTTAAGTAGCTCTTTTCTGGTGATAAGGATGTCTATATCTTCACCTTGAAAATATGAAATCTGACCACAACTCCTACACTTGGCCTCCAATACACTACCAGAATCCTTTAGAAAGCCTTTGGCCAAAAGCTTGTTATCATTCGGGCAACGATATTCTTTGAGATATTTCTTATCAATACTCAATCCTGCCAACAGAGCCAACCCTATCCCCTGCATTTTTAGAGCTGCGATAGTGTGGATGTTGACGCTGATTAAATTCAAAATGTTTCTCACCATAAAATAAGTTAATTAGTAATAGTATACCCGATAATTTTGTAAAAGGGCAGTTAAAAAGTAAAACGAATCCTGGGTAAAGACTAAAACCAACTAAGGCGAGCCACCGCCACCGCCACCACCGGAACCGCCGCCGGAACCACTACACGCCGAACCCCCATCTCCTGGTGGAGCAGCGATCAATACGCTTGGGATAGTTTGGTAACCACTGCCGCCAAAAATTATATTGATCATATTAACAATGCCGTTTGCAATACTAGCAATCGCTGTGGCTCGTTCAGCAAATGAGCCGCCTTCAAAACATACTGCAGGAGCTGTGTCATAGCCAGAGCCCCCGCTGACAATATCGACTGTGTTCACTGCTCCACTTAGAAGTGTCGCAGTCGCCGTAGCTTGTGAACTTCCGCCGCCGCCTTGGCTACCACCACCAGCACCAGAAGAACCGCTACCCGCACCAGCATCGGCGGAACCTTGGCCAGCACTAATCAACCGAAGTTTCCAACAACTACCATTGTTGCCCTGATTAAATACTTTGGTGGTTGTGTCAATATCAGCACTAGAAGAACAGCCGCTATCTTTCACATTGGCGTAGGAGACCAGAGCAGTACCATTCACATCAACAAACCATTGTACACCAGCCGAATTACTTTGAATCCAGATAGGACGGCCCTTGGCACCGGTTACCGTCCAAGTCCCATCAATAGAGTAAATCCGACCATTTGCAAACTGCATAGTGGTTCTCGGGGTCGTATTGGTTAAGTTGTTGAAAGTAGTATCAGAGGAACCGCCAATCACAACCGAATCATTGGTTGCCGGAGTAAACAATACCGTCCCGTTATTTGCAGAAAAAGTTCCGTTATTCGTAAAATCATTAACGATTGTCAATGTACCACTTGGAGCTAGGAATGTTCCAGCTGAGATAGTAAGATTATTCCCCACGGTAAATGCACTGGCAGCTGTGAATGTATTAGACGCTTTATTAACACCAAGGTTGTAATAGGTTAATGCTGGTACAGTAGTGCCAGTGGTTGCTGCTGAGTTAAAATTAATCGTAGAAGTTTGAGCGTTGAAGGTTCCTGTTGCTGTTAACACAGAAGCACCATTACCAGTCATGTTCCAAGTCGAACCTGTGCCGGCTTGGAAAGTTGCCCCCGCGGTGATGTTCAAAGTATTAACCGAGATGGTTGGTGTAGTTGCAATAGTACTAAAGGTAAAACTGGTTGCACCATCACCAATCACTAAATTACCAAGACTAATGGTTCCCGCCGAATTAGTAGTACAAGTATTGTTTGCCACACAAGCTGTACCCGCAGCCGGAGACAAAATCGTGGTTGTAGCAGATGCGTTTTGAGTGAGACTTAATCCAGAGTCTACGCGTAATTTCCCGGCGGTGCCAGAACTACCAATAACCAAATTGTTATCTCCCATTGCCAAAGAGCCACTAGCATAAACTTGTAACCCATTTGTTACTTCAATCGTATTCTGAGCTGTTAGAGCACCAAACACAGCATTTAAATTATAGAAGGCATTACTGCCTGTCATGGCAGCGGCTGGGCCATTAGTCCCCGCAGCATTACCGATATAAAAGTCTGAAGTTCCCGCAGTGAATGTACCGTTCCGCACTAAAGGTGTGGCAACTGCACCAGTTAAGAAATAACTAGTACTCCCAGCGCTTAATGTTTGATTGGTGGCAATGGTTAGCACACCGGTAAGACTGAAGCCATTATGGGAACCAACCGTCGAAGTCGCAGACCCAGTACCGTCTCCAAAAGTTAAGTCATAGAAATCCCAACCACCGCCACTGCCAGATTTACTGATGCTTCCAGTACCATCAATTAAGAAAGTACCAGCTGTCATATTAATGTCACCTGAGCCAGTTGCAGTTACGTCCCCTCCATTGACAGTGACATTTTGAGTCCCACTCAAAGTACCGTTGCTCAAGGTCATATCCCCTGCCAACACCAAAGCATCACTTGGTGACCAACCGCCACCTGAGCCATTAAAGGTTAGATTGTTGAACTGTGAACCATTGCTTTGAATTGTCTTGCCTGTGGCAGTGGCATCGAAAGTTACTGTGCCGCTGTTGTGAATAAATGTACCTGCATTTGCCCAGGACCCTGCCACTGTAAACGAAGCAGCACCAGGAGCGCGGAAAGTAGAATTCGCTTTGATGTCTACAGCTGTGCCGGTTCCATTAATATCGATAATGTTGTTGTTAGTTGCAGCTGTAAATTCAACCCCTGTGTTGACTCCATTCCCGACTGTCAAAGTTCCACCTACAGTGAGAGTCCCTGCAGCTAAGGTATGAATTGCGCTATTGGCTGCTGGCAAGACCCCAAGATTATTATATGTGGTTGGAGTAATGGTCGTGGCACCGGCGGCTGTATAGTTAAAAGTAGAAGTAGCAGCTGTTAGGGTTCCGTTAAC
>CAZBOT010000095.1:0-5879 GCA_964493575.1 uncultured Candidatus Saccharibacteria bacterium
CAATGGGATGGTGAACCAGTTTTGGACGCGGGTTTAACTCCCGCCATCTCCACCATACTTGACAATGCCACAGAAATGTGGTGTTTTGTTTTTATAAGAATACGCAGTTATCAATTATGCTATTATTAAGCCACATATGCATAAAACTAAGTTCAAAATTAACATTACAACTATGAAAAAAGTTAGTCCTAAACAAATTAAAGATATGGATTATGTTTCGTTTATGGGATTCTTGGATGAAACAAATCGGCCCCCTGGTGGCAAAGATTCCATGCGTCGTATGGCTCAAAATGCTTTTTTGACATCATCTTCTAAGGTGCTTCATTCTGGTTGCAATACTGGGTACTGTTCTTTTGAACTATCTCATCTGACCAGTTGCAAGGTCACCGCAATTGATAGAAACGATTTCATGATTTCCTCTGCAAAAAAAAGGCTTGCGAGTGAACCTCTCCCCTTCCGCAAACTCATAACATTCAAAAAAGGTGATGCAAGAAAACTTCAGTTCAAAGACAATAGCTTTGACTTGGTTATGTCTGGTGGGTCAACTGCATTTATGGATGAAAGAGACAAGGTGGTCAAAGAATACCAGCGTGTATGCAAGCCATACGGTTTTGTTGGTGATGTAGTACTTTATTACCATAAAGATCCTCCAAAACAAGTAATTTCAAATATTAATAAAGCTTTAAACATTACGATCCAAAAGTGGAGCAAAGATGACTGGATTAATTTATACACGAAGGCTGGCCTTGAGACATATTACGTCTATGATTCAAAAATGCCTTTTTATCCATCAGCCTCGGACGTACGTAATTATTGCGAACAAATGGTTCAGAGATTGTCACTAAGTGCTGAATCTCACAAGGTTGCGGTAAACAAACTGCAAGTTTATATGACGATGTTTAATGAAAATCATCGTTATCTTAGTTACGCTATTTTGCTGTTCCGCAAAACTCCAAAAGAGGAGCAGATAACTTTATTTGGATCATGACTTCCTTCACCCCTGCAATAAAAAGAGCTGTGCAAAGAGACGATGCTTTTATCTCCTCTCTGCCCGGTGCCAAAAAACTGGTTCACCCCGAACTTGATCCTACTCAATATTACAAACAGATTGTAACTCATCCGTATTTTCGTGCTCTCATTTATCTCAGACATGAGATAAGAGCGATAAGCGATGCATATTTTTCAAATCAAGTTGGGGCAAAAAACGTTGATTTGTTTTTAATGACGAATTCAATATCATCACCCTTTGGCCCAGGTTCCGATTCAGAACCCATTCCTATTACTTTCGGCGGGTTGAATTCTTATTTGGTCGACTCCTCACAATTTGGCTTTGAGCCTATCCTTGTCTCCGGTATTCCCAAAGCATATTGCTATCTTGCATCTATGCGCGGTGAGGACCCAGATAAAAGGCACCTCAATCAGTTCTATCACTGCGAATATGAAGCTCAGGAGAACTTTGAAGAGGCTAGAGATGTTGCCGAGCAATATGTCCGGACATTGATGAGATTAATTAAATTAATGCCAAACGCCATAGAACGCATGGCTATCTCGCCTGAAAAGACCAAGGAAGTTATAGAAAAATCTTTATCAGTCAAGAAATTCCCGGAAATCACTTTCGACGAGGCAATCAATTTGCTTAGTGAAAATGGAGGTCCTGGATTATTCCGAACTTCTAAGCACGGCGGTGACATCACACCCTTAGGAGAGCAAGCCCTTCTGAACATACTTAATTTAAAGACCCCATTATGGGTAAAATATTACCCACGCAATAGAGTCCCCTTCTACCAAAAACCAATTAAGAATAATGATACCCGGGTATTAAATGCTGATCTATTATGCCCGAGTGTAATCGAGAATGGCTTTGGCGGGGAAATCCTTGGCATGGGTCAGCGGCAGAACAAGATTGATGAGATTTATGAATCAGTCAGACGCCAGAATATGAACATCAAGCCTTACGAATGGTATGTAGATTTAAGACGCATGCCAAAGTACAAGACAACTTCCGGATTTGGACTTGGTATTGAAAGATTTATCTCCTGGGTACTTGGCCTAGATAGTATCCATAAAGCAATCGTTTACCCTCGAATGAAGAAAATTAAAATGAATCCTTAAACCTATGGAGAAAACATTTCCTCAACAACTTAACCCGGGTGATGAAATACGCGTGATAGCGCCTTCCAGCTCACTTGGCATAATAAGCAAAGACATAAGAGAAATCGCCAATGAAAGGCTAATGTCTTTAGGTTTCAAAGTTTCATTTGGCAGGCATGTCGAAGAGATGGACCCTTTCCAGTCATCTTCCATACAGGCCAGAGTCGAAGATTTTCATGAAGCTTTTTCAGACCCGGCTGTTAAGGCCGTCATGTGCGTCATCGGAGGTTTCAACTGCAACCAGATCTTGCCTTACATCGACTGGGAAATTATCCAAAACAATCCAAAAATATTTATCGGTTATTCTGATATTACAGTGCTTCATAACGCAATAAATGCCCGCACAGGGTTAGTTACCTACCTTGGTCCGGCATATTCAACGTTCGGCCAAAAAAAAGGTTTTGAATCAACAATGGAGTACTTCAAGCAATGCCTGTTACAGAAGGAAGAATTTCACTTTGTGGCTTCCCATGAATGGAGTGATGATCAGTGGTATATAGACCAAGAACAGCGCACATTCATTCCGAACAAAGGGCCGATAGTAATCAATGAAGGTAAAGCTACCGGAGAACTTGTTGGTGGAAATCTTGGTTCCTTCTCATTACTGTTTGGCACCCCACTTATGCCCTCTCTTGCGGGCAAGGTATTGCTGATGGAAGATGACCAAGCAGACACATACAAAATAATCGATCGCAATTTTGAATCATTACTCCAACAGCCAGATGCAAATTTGCTTGCAGGAATCCTCATTGGCAGGTTCCAGAACGGAAGTGAAATGGATGAAGAAAAAATCGTGCGTATGATTAAATTAAGACCCCAACTCGAAATGATCCCTATCATTACCCAACTGGATTTTGGGCATACGTCCCCTATCGCCACCCTCCCGATAGGAGGAATCGTATCAATTGATACCTCTGCTACAGACTTTATAACTCTCAAAGAATTCTAAATACTAACTGCCAATAAAAAAATAGGCCTCCCAATAAAAGGGGTGCCTATTTGCTTATGAGTTTTAGAAAGGTTTCTGAAGTTGGTGATACCTCCTCCTCGTTTCCATTCCTCCATTTCAGCATAACACTTCTATTGGCCGACTCCCGCCTGCCAATAATCAGCTTGAAAGGTATTCCGAGAAAATCGGCTAAACAAGCTTTTTCTTTGAAAGTCTTGTTAAAGCGATCATCAAACAATGGTCTCGCCCCGATGACTGACAATGCACTATAGCATTCCTCAGCCAAATCATGCTGCTGCTTATCATCCGGGTCAAGGACAATTACAGAGCAGTCAAACGGTCGGACCGACTTTGGGAAATTAATCCCTAATTCATCCCGATACTGTTCGACTATGGCGTGCATACATCGCTGTATCCCAAACCCATAGCTGCCAAGACAGGAAGCGGAAATTACATTCCCAGCCTGTCTGAAGTTCGGACCACTATGGTCAAAAAGGAAATACATGGCAACGCTTGATGCCGGTATTCCTCCCTTCTCATAACGATCAGGACCGTGCTGAATGTAAGTATTACCTTCTGCACACTCAATAACGAAATCAACATAACGACCTTGGTTCTTTTCAATACGGAAAGTATCAATACCCAATCTCTCGAAAACGGATTGAGCTAGTCTTTCGAATGACTCAGCCGATTGTCTGAGCATCTGCTGATCAATATCGATAGTAACCATATCGCACATCAGGAATTCCTTACTCCGGAAAATACCTTTAGTTCTGGAAATGTTCCTGAACTTATCGGCTATCTGAAACAGCCTAATTGGTAATTGCCTGTAAGATACCGTTGTTTGAGAAACGAGGTCACTGTAAACCTCTTCGTTTGTGGGAGTAAGAATGAGGTGGTTATCTGCGAAGCGGAAAAATTCACTGTTGAATTGGTCCGCTCTGCCGGTTTTCTCAAGTAAGGCAACGTTTTGAATTAAAGGAAAGTACATTTCCTCAAATCCACCGCGCGCAGCTTCTTCTTTAATAATGCTGTTTACGGCATTTACTATACGCTGCCCTACAGGCAAAAATGTGGGGAAGCCTGCTTGGCCAAAAAAGACCAGACCAACTTTCTCAAACAGTTTATACGTAGGCAAGGAAGCCCAGTTCGCCGGAACTTGGAAATGGTCTTGAAAGATCTGTTTAGAGACTCTCATCATTCCACCTCCTTGATCCGCTCATATTCCTCTAAGACATTGCCTAAGGGAATTTCCGTTCTGCTGCCAGACCGGCTTTCGTATTCGATAACGCCTTTCTGTAGACCCCTTTGCCCGATGATAAACCGGTCAGGAATACCTAATAGATTGGCGTCAAAGAATTTCGTTCCAGCCGATTCCTCGCGATCATCGTATAAAGCCGAAGAAGAACCTAACTTATGGTACAGTTCTTCAGCCACTCGCTTAACCTCCGGATCGTCTTGCTGAACCGGAATGACAATGGCTTCGTAAGGAGCCACGCTGCGAGGCCAAATGATTCCTTGGTCATCATGATGCTGTTCGATGATTACAGGGAGCATTCTGCTCACACCAATCCCATAACAACCCATCTCAACAGGCTTTCGCCCGTCAGCGGTGTCAATTAAAAGACCCATCTTCTCCGAATACCGCGTGCCGAGTTTAAAGATGTGACCAATTTCGGCTCCGGTCTGAATGTCGGATGACTCTGTGGTTTCCCCAGCCTTCTCGCCGATACCATCACCTGTTATCGTGATACGATCTTCACCGGCAGGAGTCAAAGCGATAAACTCTTCGCTGCTTTGGCCTCCCATTTCTCCGGTATCTGCCGCCACGCGAACAGCCTGAATCTTTAATCTGCTGACGATCCGCAAATACGCTGCGCGCATTGCTTCATAGCTTTCATCCAATCCTTTCTGATCGACATCAAAGCTATACGCGTCCTTCATTGAGAATTCCCTAGTACGCAGGAGTCCGCCTCTTGCCCTTTTCTCATCTCGGAATTTTGTACCGAACTGGTAAAGAGTAAATGGGAAATCTGAATTACCTCGCATTTGATTCTTTACTAACTCGACGACCAATTCCTCATGAGTGGGACCTAGGCAGTATTCGTGCCCCTTCCTGTTTTTGAGCTTGAACATCTCTTCCCCATACACATCCCACCGGCCGCTTTCAATCCACAGCTCGGAAGGTTGCATAATAGGAAGTGTGATCTCCAAGCATCCTACGGCATCCATCTCTTCCCTTATTATGCTTTCGATCTTTTGAAGCACTCGATTGCCTAAAGGGAGGATACTGTAATGCCCAGCGCTTACCTGATGAGCCAGACCGGCTCGCAGTGTAAGTTGATGACTTACAGATTGGGTTTCTTTCGAAACCTCGCGCTTTGTGCGCAAAAAACCCTTACTAAATCTCATTTTTATTCCTCCTCAAATATCTGAATGTACTATGTCATTTGCCACCTCTGTGACCTCTTATTAAAGTACATTTTCAGAGTTTTGTCCAGTGTTTTCCCAGCCTGCTAAATCAGCCCGTAAACACCAACTAATTCGACAGGGTATAGGTACCAGTACTTATAACATGGGGGTGTCTGTAGTAAGTCTGCCAATACCCCACCCCCTTTGGCTTGATAAAATTAAGCCATTACTGTATATTATTGAGTCTCGGACAGGACAGGATACCAGCGTAAAATATAGTCAGAAATTGGTTCCAAGTTTTTTGAGATGATGTCCACCAGAAAACAGCCTAATGGCTGTTTTTTTAATATATCTAATAATTACATAC
>CAZBOT010000096.1:0-2654 GCA_964493575.1 uncultured Candidatus Saccharibacteria bacterium
CGCAATCGCGTCCAGGTGCGCCGCGATCCGGCGCGGGATGGATTGGTCGCGGTCGATCATGCTGCCCTCCCCAGGTCGCAGTAGCGCATCAAGAGGTCGACGTCGCCCCGGTGAGCGACGAGCCAATCGTCCAGCTTCATCGGGAGTTCAACCGCCCGGCCGCGCGGAATCGCGTTCGCCGCTCGCACCGCCTGTCCGCGACTGTCCGGGTCCAAGATGACGTACACGCGCCCAAAGGCGGCCAGGGCCGCGGCCTCCTCGGTCACGATACCGGCCGCAGTCGTGTTGTTCGGCACGGCGCAAACGGACGTCACGCCAGCACTCCAAAGCGCCGCCGCCTTCTTCGCGCCCTCGGCGATGACGAGGATGTCGTCATGCGGCTTGTCAAGCGCGTCGGCGTTCCAGAGGCGCCCCGACGTGCCGCGCGCCCATCGGTACTTGTCGCCGGACGTCGCGCCCAGGAGCCGGTATTGGAGCGATTGGAGCTCACCGCCACGCGTCCAGGGGATCGTGAGCGCCGGCCCCCACTTGCCGCCCAGGTCGCGCCAGCCAAAGCCGAAGGCGGCAATGGCCGACTCGGATATCCCGTCTCGAAGCAGAGCACCGATAACGTCCAGATGCGACCACAGCGCCGCCTGGTAATCACTCTCAGCGGTTGCCGCCGCAAGGTGACGCCGCGCCGCTTCACGGTGTTCAGCCTCCCGCGCCGCCGACTCGGCGATCCGGCGCCGGAACTCGGCCCGACGCGTTTCGAGCCAAGCTGCATCGGGCTCCGAGCCGCCGGTCAAGCGCAAGCACGCCTCCGGGAACGTCACATGGTCACGGCGCATGACGTAGTGGATCGCGTCGCGGGGCTTCCCATCGGTACACTGCCGGCACCACCACGCGGGGCCGTGGCCTTTCGAGGGGGCGGGGCGGACAACCATCCGGTCGCGCCCGCCGCAGAACGAACACGGGCCACACAGGCTGCTGGCCGACTCGCGCCGTAGCTGGGTATCGGCGCCGATCAGTTCGGCGAGGTCCACCCCGGCGTTGATGGCCTCGGTGTCAAACGACTGGCGCGGCGGGAGAGGTTGAGCGATCATCGGCCGCCGCCCTTCACATCAGCAATGCCTGCCGGCGGGCGATAGGACAGGGGTGAGTAATGGCGCCCGGCCGGGTCGTACCCGACCCACCACCTGTCACGCCCCACGCCATAGCGTTGCTTGAGGAGCTGGACACAGACGAGGTTCGGCGTCACGTACCTTGTCTCGCCCGCCCAATCGAAACTACCACCGTGCACGTCAGCCGGATATCGCCATGGATAGTACAGCGACAGGATGACGTCTGAGTGCATCGCCACCTCAGACGAATAGTACGCATCGGCGACTTCTGGGATCGGAACGGGCTTGCGCTGGTCGACCGACTCTTTGGCCTGCACTCCAACGATGACCGGGCACCGCGCCGCCTTGGCGAGTTTTTTGAGGCCCCGGAGCGCAACACCGATCACGTCGTTGCGCTTGTCGCCCCACGGGTCGCCCTCGACGTCCAGGATTTGGAGGTAGTCGACGAACACGGCCGCAGGCGAGCGCCCGTCGAAGTCACGTTGCACCTGGACGATCTCGCGCCAGATCTGCTGAATCGTGAGCATCGGCACCTCGTCGTCGGCCAGGATTGCCGCCGCCCGCTCGTTGGGTTCGTGGCCCATGATGTATACCGGGAGCTCGACGCGCCGGCTGTTGCGGTTGAAGAGCGCGGCCGGGTCATACCGACCAGCGACCATATCCTGAGTCGAGGCGTCGCGCGTGAGCGCCCGATCGAATGGTTCCTCGTTCTCTTCCAGGCTGACCACCATGACATACTCAGACTCTCCGGTGCCATCGGCGACGATCCGATCGGCCTCGATCCGCGCCATGTGGGTCAGGAGCGAGGTTTTGCCGCTGGACGGCCGGGCGATGATCGTCGTCAAGCTGCCCGGCTCGATCGTCGTCACCACGTCGTCGATGTAGTCGATGCCGAACCGAAGGCGCCGCAGGCTGCCCGTCTGGACGCGCGCCGCAAACGCGTGGCGCATGTTGGCGATCTGAGCCGGCGTCTTGAGGTAGACGCGATTGCGTTCGGCCGCGTCGCCCGCCGCCGGCACTCCAAGGGTTACAGCCCCGCGCATGGCTCGTCTTCCCCCTACCACATCTTGTCGAAGTCGACTCGAACCGGCACCGCGCCAGCCTTGGCAACCAGCATTTCGACCTGACTCAATTCGGGCTTCTGCCCATTCCTTCCGCGCCAGTCGCCCGACCAGTCCCGGCGCGCCCGCGCTACCGTCTCGGCAGTCAGGCCGGCGTCAACCACATTCGCCGCGGTCTTGTTCAGCCGCCCCCGCGCGTTGTCGGGTAGGTGCTGCCAATCAAGGCCAAGCCACTCGCACAGCTCGCCGAAGACGGCTTTCAGCGCCGCGGCGCGGGCCGGGTCCGGCGCCGCCCTGTCGGCCTTGGGCTTCCCAGCCGTCCCGTTCCGCGCGGAACGCCGCGCCGCCCCGTTGGCCGCGGGCTCGGCAGGACCGGCCGCCGCAATGTGGGGCGGCGGGGAAGGCTCTACAGGAGGAAGGGCGACCAGGGAGGAAGCCGGGGCGTGTCCGTTCGCCCTGGTTGCGCCGTTGGGCGATTTGGCGAGGGGGG
>CAZBOT010000096.1:2754-5633 GCA_964493575.1 uncultured Candidatus Saccharibacteria bacterium
TTGCCATCGTTCAACACCCCTTAACGCACTCCGGCCCATTCGGGACCAGGCGAGCGGCGCCACGGTTGCCCGTGGGTGGAAGCCCCTTCATGAAGGGGGTGCCGATCGCTTGGCCCAGAATGGGCCGGAACAACAAACGCGCCGTCATGAACCGCTTCCACACGGTCGGGGCCGGACTGTGCCCCTGGTTGTCTGAGCCGGCGCATGTGGCGCCGGACTTGCCACAATGATAGCACGGGGCGGGGCGGAAGGGAAGCGTCACGCTGCCACCTCCGCCCGCCCTTCGGCCTCCGTCTCGCATACCCACGGCACGCTTCCCGCGTCCAGTTCCGACCGCGCCCGCGTGACAGCGACGTAAAGCAGGCGCCGGTCGTCGAGCGTGGTCTTTGGCTGGCGATCCTCGCGTTCGTCGGCTTCATCGTCCGGCCGCTCTTTCGGGAAGTCGCCGGCCAGCCGTACCGCCGGCCACTCGCGCCCCTTCGCCTTGTGGGCGGTCGATATGACGAGCGCCGCTTCGTGTTCGGGGTCCATGCCTTGACACACGTCGATGATGACGTCGGCGCCAAAGCGATCGACGAGCGATACCAGAAGCCGTAGCTCTTCGCCCTGCCGGTCACGCTCGACGTATTCCTGCACCTCCGCCCAGTTCTTGAAGCACGCGAGGTCGGGATGCGACGACCGGCCACGCGCCCGAAGCTCCTGACTGCCCCGCGCGAACGCGATAGCCTCGCGCCCGCCGCCGACCATGTGGGCGGGGATACCAGACGCCTGGGCTTCGAGAAGCTCCTCTACGGCGACGGCGTTCGTCCGGCAGAGGATTGCGTCAGGTTCGGCAACGGGGCCGATGGTGCTGGCAATCGCGTCGTGCCCGGTCAGCCTTAGGTCCGTTGGAAGCGTTGCCAGCACGTTGTTGGCTACGTCCGCGACGGCTTGCCCGAACCGGAAGCTTCTGCTTAGGGTTGTTCGCCGCGCGTTGCCCAAGTTTGACATCGCGTCAATGGCGCCGGTGAAACCGTAGATGCTTTGGTTGGGGTCGCCAACGTAGACGAGTTGGGCGTGAGTTTGCGCTTCAACGATGGCAGCAAGCACGGGCGAAACGTCTTGCGCTTCGTCGAAAAACACGACGTCAACCGGGATGTACGGATGCGACAATTGCCACATTTTTAGGTAGTGTTCATGCTTGAATTGCATCGCGCCGCTTGTCCTCTGAATGTCCTCCCACATGCGATCCATGTAGGGTTGCATCGCGGCTTGCACGATGTTGTTGTTGGCATAGGTCCGGCGCCCGTCTTTGTCCGGCATGTCGATGCCCTCGATGTATGACAGGTGGCGCCGCGCGAACGGGGCCGGATCGCCGGACTGGCAGAACCGGGTGATCCCTTCCATGACGATTGACGCCAGTACATGCGCCTCTAGCGTCCGGGGGGCGCCGCCGACGTCGACCTTGACGTCATCCATTCTAAGGATGCGCGCCACGTCCCCGCTTCGCATACGCTGGCCGGCGCCGAGCCGCGCCGCGTACCGGTGCCCAAGCGCCCGATACGCAAGACTGTGGGCGGTCGATGCCGTCACGTTACCCGGCATGCGTGCTCGCGAGTCCTCAACGATCGCTTTGTTGAAGGCGATGTATTGCCCGCGTCGATCCGGCCGCGCTTGGGCCAGCATGACGAGCGTCGATGTCTTGCCCGTCCCGGCGCCCGCCTCGATAATGAGATTGTCGCCGGTCCTATAGGCCTCCAGCGCCGCTTCCTGTTCCGGTGTTGGTCTGTGCATCACACGACTCCTGTTGCCTCTACCAGCCGCACGTCCACCCCCACCACCCGCTCTTCCAGGTATTCGACGCACCGCCCAGCGAACCGTGTGAACGCCAGCCCCTCCGGTGTCGTCGTCTCCAGCGCACAGAGCGAATACAGTTCGCCGAGTGTGCAATCGCCAAGCGTCGCGCGGGTCGGGAACGCTTCCATCGGCAACCCGGCCCGCTTCCAGGCGCGGCGGGGGATCGGTGTTGCGGCTATGTGGGCCAGGACGTTGGGTGGCATGATCTATCCTCCATTGCCCGCCCCCGCCTCGATGCGAGGGGCGCCGGCCTGGGTACCGGGCGGGCGGTCAGACTAGAACGGAATCTCGTCATCGTCCTCTTCGGCCAGCACGGGCTGAGCCGGGACGGGGGCGGGCGCCGTACCGTTCGTCGTCTTCTTCTTGCGCGGCGGCAGCACGGCCTCGATGTTGTTGCCAATCGTGCCGTCCTTGCGGGGCGCCTCAGTCACGGTCAGCGTGACCGTGCGGCCGATGATGGTCGACGAGTCCAGCGGCTCGTCGATCGGGATGCCGAGCGCGGTCAACATCTTGCCGAGCTTGTTGGCGCCCGTGATGTAGTTTTGGGTGTAGTACGTCAAGGTCTTGTTGGGTTCGATCTCCCCGTCGACGTTTTCGACGTTACCGAGATCGAACGTCCACTTCCACTGAGGGCCGTACTGTCCCTCGACCTGTTCCACGCCCTGAATCCGCGCCGGGTATGCGCCGGTAGGAATCGGAAGGAAAACCCTCGGTTCTGCGATCATTGTTCATGCTCCTGTTTCGTGTCATGTTCGGTGGCCAATTGCCACAGTTGCGCGGGCCGGAGTCGAACCGGGACAGTGGCACCTACTGCCGCCGCGCGATTTCTCGGTCACTCACCGGCCGCCACCGCCCAGCCGACGCGTCCCACCGCAGCGTGCCGCGGTACGCGCCGCGCCGCGTGACGGCATCGACGACGGCCATAACGAGGGCGGCGAGGGCGACGGTGAAGGCGGCGCCGGCGATGGCGAGGAACGCGTCGCTCATGGCTCTGCTTCCTCCCCCTGCATCGCCATCGCGAGCATTTCGCGCCCGACCGGCGT
>CAZBOT010000097.1:0-5628 GCA_964493575.1 uncultured Candidatus Saccharibacteria bacterium
TTCGGGATCGGGAGGCTGTTCTTCGCAATGACCTGTCCGCCCCGGATGTGCTCATAGTTGAGCACCCCGCCGATCTTGTGGTGCAGGGTTTCCGTGACGGACGGACGTTCCTGCATAACGGGCATCTGCGGCTCACCACCCACCAGCCAGTAGCCCAAGCCGGCCAAGGCCGCGAGAATCGAGCCCCAGGCCATCGCATGATGACGCGGTTTCGTTTCGATCTCCTTGCGTGTCACGTTCACGCTGAAGCCCTCATCCATCTTCATTTGCTCTTTCGCCATTACGAAGCCTCCTTCGGATGAATCGGTACGCCGTCCAGCGTAATGCTCATGCCGTGCCCTTCGTGCCAACTATGGAAGTGCAACGCCGCCACGGCCATCTGCTCTTTCGTCACGCGGTAGGTGGCCTTTTGCGGCATGGTGGAGCGGCAGGCCCCGGATTGACATTTCAGTTCGAGGATGTGCGGGCCGTCGTCCATGCCGTCCACGTCAAACACACAGCTTCCGGTCTTTTCAGTGTTGGCGTGGCAGGCCAACGCAATCAGCGCGGCCTGCCAGCCATCGTCCGTCCAGCCAGACTGCAATCCGTCCACCGCCTTATCGGGGCGGACCTGACGAATCGCAATCATGCTTAGGCCGGGGTCACAATCGAGATCGCGTGATCGTCGCGAAACTCGAAGGCTTGCCCGATGTAGTCGCAGACCACCAGCCAAGACAGGTTCTTGAGGTACCATTGCGTGTCGATGCTGATGTCGTCCTGCATCGCCAGCAAAATGGCGTCCTCCTGCCCGAGCAGGTTGGTATCCGCACCCATGATCGCCCCCGGCTCATTGGTGGAGAAGTAGACGGGAATCCCGTAAATCTCCCCGAATAGGCCGGTGCGAATCGGCATGTTGCCCGCGCCGATGGATTGATACTCCACGAAGCGGCTGATGCCGAGCATGACGTTTTTCTGTGGCGGCGCAGCCACAAGGAAGCGCGCATCCATCGGCACGTCGGCCACGTCCAACCGCTCGATGTGCGCCCGCAGACCGGCATCGTCGATGTCGGCCCCCGTGCCCATGGAATAGGCCCCGCCCGTGCCCAGGTAGCGCGTGCCGCCCTGGAAGCCGGATTCCAAGGACCAGATGTGCTGGTCCAGGTCCTCCGCAATCGACTTGCCCGCCGACTGCATATAGGCGGACTGCACCATGTACTTGGCTTGGAGCGCGACCTTCTTGGGCACTTGGAAGGACACGGCGCGATGCCGTGTCACGGTGCCAGTGAATTCGGATTCCGTCACGGTAGACAGCGTGACTTCATCGCCGTCCGTCACGTTGTTGACGGTGAGGCGGGACAGGTCCGGGACGTGAATCACATCCCCGGCAGACCCCTCGAACGGCACGGTTTTGACGAGATTGCGAAAGACGAGATTCTTTTCCCGAAAGGCTCGCAGTTCATCGAGCCAGACTTCAGGAATCCAGGTTGCATGCGTGGTCGTGGTAAATTCGTTTGTGCCCAGAGGCATAGTGTCACCTTCAGGTGAAGGGTTGAACGCTATGGATCCGGGTCTTGTCCGGCGGGATTGCCGAAGGACCGCACGGTAGGCTTGTGGGGTGTCTCAGCGGGGAGGCCGCGAGGGCTTATCCCGAGACACAGAACCCAGGCCCACGGGATGAGTGGATACGCTCAGAAACGGTTAGCGCACCCGCTTCTGATCATACGCCTTTTGCACCTGTTTAGCAAATGCTACGTACTCAGGCGACCCAGGACGTAAGGTCATGAACTTCTGCTTGATCCATTCTTTTGTATAAATCTTGCCCGACCCCCCGGTTTTGGCTTTCGGCCCAGGCTGGGCGGCGGCTTCCTTCATCGCGTCCACCTCCGCCATGGACCCCTTCGCCAAATGCTGGCCGAAGGTGTTTTTGTAGAGTTCTGCCGCCTTCATGGCCTTTTCGAGGTCCGTGGCCCCCTGTTGCTGTTGGGCGAGGGACACGATCAACGGCCACGACTCTTCCGTAACCAGGCCGGGATATTTCCGGTGGACCTTGTTCTCAATGGCTTCCAGGTAGAGCGGCGAAATCACCTGCTTGGCCCAGGCTTGCGCCTCCCCGAGCACATGCTGGCGAAACTCATCCATCTTCCCCGGAATGTCGTCGAGAAAGGTCTTGCCGAAGGTCTCCTTGTCCCACGGCTTCACCTCGACCTTGGGCACCATGACCGGCTGCGCTTGGGGGGCCGGTTGGCCTGGTTGCGTAGCCGGCTGTGCCGATTCCTTCTGCAAAAGCTGGCGAAGCAGATCCCGTTCGGATTGCGCCTGCCGCATGGCCTTCTCAGCATTGCCGTAGCTCTTGGCGAGGAGGTCCGCAAGTTCCTTCGGGTCCTCCTTTTTGAACCGCGCCTTGATGGCATCAATGTCAATGTCGTCGCCCTCCGGCTCCTTGGCCGGCTCGGCCTTCGCTTTCGCGTCAGGCTGCGCGGGCTCGCCGTCCTCGCCCATGTCCGCCAGAAACGCGGCCACTTCCGGGTCAAGCGCCTGCTCCTTGGACGGCTCCGGGGCCTTGGGAATGGACAAGGCGGCTTTCCGCTCCGGGATGACGCGATGGACTTGTGGGGGCCGTTCTAGGGCCTTCCCTTGATAATCGCCCACCGTCATGGTCTTGGGTTTCGGTTTCAGGATCGCCGGTTGTGCCTCAGTCATACAGTCTCCTTCGGGTTAACAGCCTTCCCCGCTTTGGCTACAGCCTTCGCGGGGCGTGCCTGAATAGAACGTCGGATACGTCAACACCACGGGGGAATAGGTCGTCGAAACATTCCCGGCTAAGTCTGTGGCGAGAATGCGGTAGCGGTAGAGCGTGAACAGTTGCGCCGTCCGGTCGATATAGGAGGTCGTGCTGGAAGTCCCGACGCTGGCAAAGGTGGTGCACGTCTCAGACCCCTCGCAGCGTTCGATGATGTAGGAGCTGAGGCCCACGTTATCGCTCGCCGCCGTCCACGAAAGCCGCACGGGGATAGACGAAAGGGTGAGCACGCTCGCCACGCTCACGCCAGCCGGCGGCACCGGATCGTTCGGGTCTGCCGTCACGACGACCACGATATTGCTCAGGGCCGCGCTTTCGTTGTTCGAACTATCCACCGCCGTCACGGCCAGCACGTAGGTCGTCAACTGCGTCAGCCCAGAGAGGATATAGGGTTGTCCATCCGGCGTGGCAATCACGGTCTTGGCGGTCGAGCAATCGGACAGATCGCACCGATAGATGCGATAGAACGCGACCAGCACGTTATCCGTGGCCGGCGTCCAGGTCAGCCGAATCTGGGAATTGCTCAGCACGACAGCGACCAGGTTGGTGACGGTGCTGGGCGGCGTCGTATCGCCGCCCGCAGCGGCCACCGAAAAGCTAATCGCCGTGCTCGTGATGTTTGGATTACCCGCCGGGTCCTGGCAACGGACATAGCGCGTATAGGCGGTATTGTTGACCAAACCAGTAAAGATGGTGGTGTGGAGCGTCCCGCCCGTCGTGCCGAAGGTGTTGGGCATGTCACTATAGGCTTGATCCGTGGTGCTCCACTTACAGGTGGAATTCTCGTTCGTGGTGACGCTCGCTGTCGTGGAGGTGGTGCCTGCCGGCAATTGGCCGGTCGGGAGCGGACTTGTGATGACCGGCGGAGTCGTATCCGCCACAATGACCGTGGGGCGGCACTGGTAGTCCGCAGGATTTGTGTTTTCGACGCCATTAGCGTCTTGTGCAAAGAAGCAGACAAACTCCTCCGGACTCACCCAGGCACGGGTGTAGACGCCACTCGGGAAATTCGCAATCGGCTCGATCACGCTGGAGGCAAACCCGCCGCCGTTATCCCCGACCAACACGCGGATGGCCGCAATCGAGCCGGTCCACGTGACGGTCGCCCCCGTGCCGGACACCACGGCATCGGTGATGCGCGGCGTGACATAGGTAGAGGCGGTCGTGAAATTCCCCAGCGAGATGTTATCGACCTCAATATCCGTGGCCGATCCATCGGAGTAGCCGTAGAAGCCAGGCCGCAACACGCTGGGATAGGTCGTATCCGTCGCCGTCGCCACGGTGACGTTATCGAGTTTGGCCGTGATGGTAGAGCCGACCCGTTCACACGCCTTTTTGGCCGTGGGCGCAATCGTGGTGGGAACCGACGCCAGCGTAGAGGGGCTATTGTTATCCTTCCGCGTGATCCGCACGGTCCCACTGGGAATCAGCCCAAACCGACATTCATAGCCGTTCACGGTCGCCGGGGCCGAGTAGAAGCCGAGCCGCACTTCGCTATAGGTGCCGGAAATCGTGAAGGTCGGGGTGTCCGCCTCGATCCACGCATTCGTCGTGATCGTTCCGCCGTTATAGCTTTCAAGGGATTCCAGGTTGAGCCCCGCCGTTCGGCACCGGTCGCTTACCTTCTGCCAGGCGTTATAACCGCCGTAGCCCGCATCCCAGGAGGCCCCGATGTCTGCGGCGGTGCCCGTGCAGGTCTCGGTGAACGTGGCCGTATCACGGCTTAAGGCCGTCACGCTCGCCACGGCGGCGGCAATCGTATCGACTACCGTTGGTTCCACGCCGGTCAATTGGGCATACATAGCCGTGGTCGAAAGATCAAAGCCGGCAGCGGTAGGAAAGACATAGCCGGCCCCACGGGCAATCTTGACCTCTTGCGCGTAGGTCAGATAGTCGTTCGCCACGCCCGTTCCGCCTGAGCCCTCCATGGCGTCCTCTTCAAAGAACACCGGCATGCTCTGACGGCCAATGGAATCGAGGTAATTTCTCAGAGCGCCCGCCCGCGCGCCGCCGAGGAGATGCCAGCCCGCTTGGCGGTCGTTGTGCGGCACCAGCGCATTAACCCCGCTCGCCAATTCGGACTGGACGTTCGCCGTATCGACCGTCCAGCCGGAGCGCGTGGTGAAGATATGCGCGTCCGCTTCAACGCCGATGTTGTCTGAGGAACTATAGTGAATCAGGCAGGATGCACACGCCGCCCGCGCCGTCGCCATGAAGGCATCCATCTCCGCATGCGTATCGGCAAACGAGCCATAGTTGTGCTGGTTGACCACGGAGAACATGACGTTCGGCTGCGCCTTGAACGTGTTGATGCAGTTTGTGACGGCATCCGTCCGAGCCTGGGCCGTCGTGAGATAGGCGGCACTGTTCGTCCCATCCACATCCGCATAGAGGCAGACCATATCGACCACGATGCCTTTGGTCTCGGCATAGTCGATCAAGTTGTTGAGCAGGGTGGCCTTGGCAGACTTGATTGTACCGTCGCTGTTGTAGCACGACTCGGCATCGACCCGATTGATGTCATCGCAATGGACGACAATCAGGTTGAAGCCGTCCGCCGCCAGCGAGTCCAGATCGCTCGTGTACCAGTTGGTCGCGGCGTCATAGTAGGAAATCCCGAGGAGGAAGGTCGGGACGCCATTGAGGGTATAGTAGCCGCCGCCCGAGAGGCCGAGCACCGTCGAGCCGGACGGTGCCGCGCCCGTCGTCGTTTGCACCACGGACGAATAGGGGGCCAGATTCCCGGACCCATCCCGCGCCCGGATGCGGTAGCCGTAGAGGGTGCTCGCTGTCAGGCCCGAATCCGTGTAGGTCGTATTGCCCGTGGTATAGATGTTGGTAAATGTGGT
>CAZBOT010000098.1:0-5607 GCA_964493575.1 uncultured Candidatus Saccharibacteria bacterium
CCGCCCGCCGGATCCATCCGCGCGGCGCTGGCCGCCGACGGCGGCGCGCTCAAATTTTTCTCGCCAATCCCAAGCCCGGTTCAATCCTGGATGACAAATTTGAATCAGGCCGGCCAGATCCCCAACAACGTCGCACTTTTCCTCGTCACGGGGATTAGCTGGAAATGGGCGGTCGCGCCGACGCCGCCCGCGGACGCCGCCGGCGAAACGCCCGCCCCGCGGCGCAACCCGGCGACGTTGTGGATGCAAGACGTGTCCACGTATTGCACCCGGGTGTGGACGCAGGACAGCGCCGCGGACACCCCCGCGCCGATGATCGGCGATGGGCAAATCGGATCGGTTCAAAGCAACGCCTTCGCGGCGATTTGGAACCCCACCGATATCGCCGCCACGGCCTCACTGACGGAAATGACGCCATCATTCAATTATGCAGGTGCGGATAACCTGTTTAAGGCGGCGTGGGTCGAGGCCGGCGCCAAGGTTTTATTCGAGAAATCCTCTTTCGGCGTCCAGCTGTTTTTCGGGCTGGCCGGCGCGCCGGCTGCGCAAAATATCTGGGCTCAATATGAGGATGCAACGGGTCCCTACAGGCTCGACAGCCGGATCGAGATATGCTGCCGGCTGGAGGGGATTGCGTTCCAGAAATTGCTGGCGGGCGCCGCCGGACCGGGGGCCTGATCATGGCGGAGCCGGTACGAACCATCAACGGGGTCATCCAGCGTACATACGCTGGAGTACTCCAATTCCGCGACATCGCCCCAGGGCAGATCTCCGAGATCCAAAACTGGAGGGTAGGCACGCGCGGCAGCGGCGTGCGCATCAGGTCATTCCAAGTCGTCACGAACCCGGCCAGCGCGCTGGCCGGGCTTCGCGTTCAAATCGGCGCCGGGAACAGCCAGAACTTTTTCAACGACGCCCAGGGCGCCACGGGACAGACGGCGCCGCTCGCCGTCATTGCCGGATCCGCACAATTGCCCTACATATTGATGGCCCGCGGTTTTGATGTGGGCACCAATCAAGACATGGCCATGCAGGTGTTCAATAACAACCCCTTCACAGTGGCCCTGGTGGACGTGTATTTTGAGGGGGAACTATTGGTGAACGAGGGCGTGGCGGGCGATTATACCGCCGAAAAAAACGGGATCGCGCCCGCCGGAGGCGGCGATTAATCTGCGCGGCCATAAACGCGCCTACCGCGCGTACGATGCGGGGGAACAGGTTTCTCGCATCACACCGGCGTACGCGCGTACGCTGGGGAAATTGCGGGAGGGCCCAGGCCATGGTTTTGCCCCGCTCCCGCCGTGGAATTTCCCTCCCTTCGACACGCAGGATAGGGCCCAGCTGATCGAGCGGTGGAATCCTGCGCCCAACCCCTCGCCAGCTCCATTGCTGACACGGGTTTTCCGCGACGTGTATCCGTCCGGCACCGCTGGCAAATCCATCGGATTCCGGTTCGCCCTGGATTTTGAACCCGATCCCGCGCCGATCCCATCTTTCGCACAGCTCAATAACTATGCGTGGTATGTGGCGATCAACGGGGCGCTGATCTGGCAGCGCCCGCTCGGCGACATGTTGTTGATCATCGCGGGCGGCGCCCGCATGAACAACGCCCAGGGCCTCATTCCGCAGACGTATAAATTCACCACGGCGCTCCCAACGCATTCATGGGCGGAAGCCGGGGTGATCAGCCCGCCCGTGTCGCCGGCGCCCACGTGGGGGCTGGTGTGCATGTGGGACAGGTATTTATACCAAACTCGCGGCCCTGGCCTCGATCCGGCTTACGGCGCCCCCGTTGGAGGCGGCTACTGATGGCGGCGAAAGATCATTACCCGCAGCGGCAAAATCGCGCCACGTTTCAGCGAGTATGGGAACGCTGGCGCACCGCCATCCGCGCCAACAGCGTGGCGGGGCAGGACAACGAGGGGATCGTTTCGGCCCTGATCACGGTTGAGAGCGCGGGGGACCCCGCCGCCATGGGCGATCAGGGCCATGCGTTTGGGCTGATGCAACTGACGCTGCCGACGGCGCGGTTGCCGGAACTCGGCAACGTGAATGTGACGAAAACGCAGTTGCTCGAACCCGCGATCAACATCAATTTGGGAACCCGTTACCTCGTGTATCTGTATTGGCTGCTGACGGATTACGCGGCCAAAAACGGGCAGCAATTCAGCCACGCCGACATGTGGCGGCTGGTGTTGGCGTCTTACAACGCAGGCCCGATTTACGCCGGCGCGGCCATGGATCTGGCCGCGAAAAACGGCAAGAAAAATTTGAGCTGGTCCGACATCGCGGAAATGTGGATCAAATCGGGCGAGGCGAACCAGGCGCCGCCGGGTCAGACGTTTCCCGCGTTCGCCGGCAAGGATGCCGGCAAACCGCTTCGCAAAATCCCCAGACTTTTTGTTGCCCCGCGGGCCGAATATGTGTTCGACATGGCCCGGGAGGTATCGGGATTGATTCCAGAGGCGCCGCCGCGCCCTGGCGCTCCGGCGCCCCCATCGCCCGTAATCGCGCCGTTGGCGCCGTTGCCCGCGGCCGGGGCGCCGCCGGCGAATCCGCTCCTTCCGCCCGCCACCGCGGCGAAAAAGCCTCCCAGCGGCGCGGGCGTGTGGATAGGTTTGGGCGTGGCGGCGGCGTTCATTCTCATGGCGGGGCGGAAATGAGGCGCGCGGCGATGATGGGTTTCGCGGCAATCGCGCTATGGGGGTGTGGTGATGAGGTAGAGGATGTTTGCCTCCTCCGGAGTAAATGCCCCTTTCCCAATGACATGACCTTCATGGCTTGTATCCGTGAGCTGTTGCAGCATCCAGATCGTGTAGATTCTATGCGTTGGACGGCGGAAGCCTTAGGCTGTAAGTAATAATGGCGCAACAAGCCCAAGCATCTCAACCCGCCTTGGCGCGTGCCGTTCAATCGGTGGAGATCGTTCGCCGCGCGCTCGATCCAGTCGTGGTGCCAGCGCGTCAAGTATTCGCGGATCCGGTGGATCTGTTGGGGGTGCAGCAATTTGCTTGGGATCAGGATCTCTTGGGACGGATACTTCCGCGGCTCAATCCGGGGTGGGGTGCCGGTTCCTATGCCAATGAGATCCTTGATTTGGCGCGGGGTGCGGCCGACCGTTTGGGAATCGGCGATGGAGCCCGCCAAGTGGCGGATTTGCTGCTCCGGTATGTGCCGGAGGCGGTGAAATCCGCCGCCAACGTGGTTGTCGCGGCGGTGACGGCGGTGCTGAAATTCGCACCACTGATCGGCTCGTTGGTGGGATTGTTGTTTGATTGGATCTCGGGTTTGTTCCGCGGCGGTCCCACTCAAGAAGAGTGGAGTGCTTATCGCGATACATTCTTGCGCCTGCGCGAGGAAATCCTTGGCTTCGAGATGTACATTTCGGAGGTGATCAAGCGCGAAGCAGCGTTTCAAAAAATCCTCGATCCGGCGTTCGCGTTGCCTCCGGGCGCGTCATGGACGCAGCTTGAATTCGAGCATTTGACCACGCGGCCCAAGCCTTATCCGCCCGGGTCGCAAGAAAATCTTCGACTATTCGCCTATGAATTCGCCGGATAC
Organism: uncultured Candidatus Saccharibacteria bacterium; assembly: GCA_964493575.1. GTDB lineage: Bacteria > Patescibacteriota > Doudnabacteria > UBA920 > UBA920 > UBA920. The sequence goes on from CAZBOT010000098.1 coordinate 3,562, forward strand.
TTTTGCGCCACGCCGGCGCTCGACGCGCCAATGCCAGCGGTGCCGACGCCGCTTGGATATACCATGGTTTTTGTGTATCCTCCGGCCCGGCACGGAGCATTAATTAAAAGCGCAACGCCGCTCCCCGCTTTCGATGAGCTGTCAAAAAGAGCGCTCATTTACCCAATGAATGATGTGAGTATTTTTTCCGGCTTCACCAAGTGGTTCGAGGTTTGGCGCTCGGAGATCCGCCGCGCGGCTTTGAAATCGGTGAAAAGGGTCTTCCCGGAAAACGTGGATTCCGGGCTGTGGAATCTATTGCAGTCCGATGTGAACCGCCTGCGCGCATGGCGCGAGCCGATGGGACAATGGCGCGCGGCGGTGGAGGATAGCGTTAAAAATTCCGCGCGCGACGCGCAGTATCAGATCGATCGCGGATTGACCGCCGCGCTGAACATGCTCGACGGCGCCGATGTTTTGTTCGTTCACGATCCGGCGAATGAGTATCGCGCCCGCGACGGCCGGGCGCCCTACCCTGGCCGCGCGGCGCGCGTGGTTCCGCGCGCGGCGGCGGCGCGGCCGGAAAATCTCGCCGCGCCGCAATGGACGCCCACGGGATTCAGATTGATCCGCGGCCCGGCCGCGGATAATATCGTTCGCGGCGCCAATGACGCCGTGTCCCAGGCCGCGAAAAAACGCGGCGATGGAAGGGGCGGCGCCGCGCTATTCGCCCTGGCCGCCGCGGGAGCTCTGTATGCCGTTACGCGCGATTAACATTCCACGTTCCGCCGCCGGCGCCGGCGCGCAACCCATCATGCACCAATGGGCTGGCGTGGTAACTGTTGCCCCGGCCGTCAACCCGGCGTTCGTTACATCGAGCCTGCTGGGACAGGCGCAAGTTCCGCGGCCGGCTGGTGTGTCGGCTGATTTTGATGACATTCAGCAGGCCATCAACGCCTGCGCCACGGCCCGCCGCGCGATGATCGCCAACGGCGGTTACCGTTCCCTGCCGTATCTGATTCTGTTGGAGCCGGGATTTTACGAGGGAAATTTCGTCACCGGCGATCTGCCGGTCCATATCGCCGCCCGCGCCAGCGGCAGCGTGATTGTTTCGGCGCCCGCGGGCGCCGTGTTCACGGCGGCGGGGCCCGCCATGACGGCGGCGACGGATTATTTTGGCCTGGAAGGTTTGATCATCGTGGGCAATACCGAAAACGACAATGGCCCCCCGGTTGTCCGCGTGAACGCCGATCCGGCTTTCCCCCTCGCGCAGGTGGTGTTGCGCGATCTGACGATAATCAACCAATCCGGATTCAATGCCAATCGTTGCGCCATCATTGGCGGCGGCCGCCGCGTGGAAATTGAGGGCGTGCAGGCCCTCGATGATGCGTACCAATCGGACACCGGAGGCGGCGCCGGCGGAATCAGCATCTACAAAACACCGATCGCTGAATTCACCGGGGCTGGCGATTATGCACTCCTGACAGTGCGCGACAGCCAGATCAGCCCATTTTCCCTGTCCCAGGGCGGCCCGGGAACGTTGGCGGCCAGCGTGGAGACCGGCCGCCGCGCGATCGTCCGCGACAGTTTGATCAACACGAAAAACGTACCCCAGGCCGATGCCCAGTGGGGCCTGCGCGGCGATCTCGGCCTGGCGCAAATCGTCAATTGCTCCGGGGCGTTCATGAACGCCGCGGCGCCGGCGGTGCTGGGCGTCCTGATCCAAAATTCCGCATTCGGAGCGACGCTCGGCCCCGATGGCGTTCCGCTGACGTTGCCAAATTCTCCGTTCGCGCTGGTGAACAACGCGGCGGCCAGGGTGGAGATCACCACGTCCTATGGCGTGGCGCATCAGATATGGACGGCGACGGCCGCGGATTGGAACGCCGTTTATCCGGCGGCGGCGCCGCCGCTGGGCCAACGCATTTACGTTACGGATCAGCGCGAGCTGGTTACTGATGTTCGCGCCCTAACCCTGGCCGGGCCAGGGCTACTCGAATGGTCCGGGAGCGATTGGTTCGCGCCCGACAACTACTAACCCATTTTGCCGCCTGGGAGGGCGGCGGA
>CAZBOT010000099.1:0-5559 GCA_964493575.1 uncultured Candidatus Saccharibacteria bacterium
TCACTGCTGCAGCTGCAGGAGGAGGAGTAGCTCTGGCTGCCATCTCTTCTGGTACCGATGAATTCTTGACTTTAGATGGTAAGGGAGCAGGGGAAGTTAGAGTAGGGGGAATCTCCACTGGTTCTATTCTATTTGCAGGTGGTGCAGGTTCAACTGGTTGTACTATTACTACAGCTGGAGCCCTGACCTGTGATGGCGCAGGAGCCTTCTCTAACTTTAGTGGTTCTTCCACTGGGACTAACACCGGAGATGTAACTTTGGCAGCGATTGGGGCTGTGCCTAATGCTAACGGAGCAACCCTCACAGGGCAGGTTCTTAACCTGCAACCCGCGGATGCCTCCTTTGGTGGGGTAGTTACAACAACCACTCAAACCTTTGCAGGAGCCAAGACCTTTACTTCAAACCTCACAGTTACTAAAAATGATGCCTCAATTATTTTATCTGACGCAGATAGCGACACAGACTTCTGGCTAGGCGTGAACGAAGATGGTGGTAATGATGATGATGACTATTTCGAAATAGGGTTTGGTACTACGCCTGGAACTAATTCTTTATTAAGGATTACTCCAAATGGAGGTAGCGGTAGTTATGTAGGTGTATTTGGCACCGATGGTTTCGAGTTTGTGAGTGCCCAGCAAACTTTATGGTACGGCGATGGTGGACAATTCCTAAGTTTGTACAATGGAGCCAGTGGTGATGCTAATTTAGACCTCACTGGAAGAAATGTGGATGGCACTTCTGGAGTTAGCACCACTTTTAGTATTTCGCCATCCGTGAATCCTACCTCTGGTACGCAAACCTACGCCTCTATTACCTTACAACCAACTATTAACCAAACTGGTGGTGCTAGCGGGATTACTCGAGGGCTATATATCAACCCAACATTGACAGCAGCAGCAGACTATCGGGCTGTTGATATAGCTGTGAATTCCACTAGCGCGTTTGGTGTTTATCAAAGTGGTGCCAATACCGAAAACTATTTCGCTGGCAATGTCGGATTGGGTGATAGTTCTCCTGCAGCCTTACTGACTGTTGGTTCTGGTGACCTTTTCCAAGTTAATAGTAGTGGTGCCATTGCAGCTGCAACAGGTGTTACTTCTTCGGGAACCATTACCTTTAGTGATTTATCAACGGCCGGTATTGTCACCAACACTTCTGGTGGTGTTCTAGGAACAGTAACTACAGTCCCAGTAGCCAATGGTGGTACCAACTGTACCTCCGCTTCTATCACTTGTTTCAATAACATTACTGGTTATACTGCCTCTGGTGCCACTGGTACTACTTCTACTAATCTGGTATTCTCTGCTAGCCCTACTTTCACGGGCACAATATCTGCAGCTGCTATCAATGCTAGCGGTACTGTTAACCTCGCTTCTTTAACAGCATCCAGTGGTGTATATACAGACGCTTCCAAGAACTTAACTTCAACCCCTCCAAGCAGTGGTACTTTGGGTTATTGGTCCCGTTCTGGCTCTACCTTACAACCAGCTAATAGCGGTGATGCCATCACAACTTCTGGCAACATCTCTACCTCAGGAACAGGAACCATCACTGCAGCTAATGGACTCATTGCTACTGCTGGGGGAGTCACAGCAACTGCTGGAAACGTCGCCATCACCGCAGGAGCATTAACACTCAACGGCACCACACGTATCGCTAATGATGGTACTGGTACTTTCATCTCAGGAACAACCATCGGTAGCCAAACTTTTACTACTAATAACATCTCTGACAGTGGTGCTCTCACCATCAACTCTACCTCTGGTAACTTAACTCTACAATCTACTACTTCAGGTAATATTTTACTTAGCCCGGCATCCACTGGTTCTGTTCAGATAACCAGTGCTGTTACTACCGGTACTGGCACATCATCTGGTATATCTTTGGTGGCGAATTCTCTGACTACTGGCGTGGGTCTTAACGCATCGTCATCTAGTTTGACCTCAGGCTCTTTGGTTAATCTCTCCTCAACTTCTACCGCAGCCGCTTCCAACACTCAAAAGGTACTTAACGTCACCACCAGTGGAGCAAACGGAACTTCTACTCAAACAACTTATGGCGGCTACTTCTCTAATACTCATACCGGTACTTCCTCTACCAATATAGGCTTGTATACCACAGCTTCCGGCGGAAGCAATAATTATAGCTTAATCGCAGAATCAGGCCGGGTGGTGCTCGGTGGCACAACTGCAATAGATGGAGGAGGTTCAAATTTTGCTCAATTATCAGTGTATGCGCCAGATGGAAATATATTTAACTCTTTGGCGGCTAATGGGAACCAGGGAAGATTTATTGTAACAACAGCTGGTGACTCTAGTTTTATGTCAGCTGTATTCCGTGGAAACAGAAGTAGAAACACCTATGCTTCACCAACAGCTGTGCAGGCCGATGACACTTTATTTGATTTAGCAGGCTGCGGTTGGAACACAAGTACTTATACCTGCTCAGCGGATATTTTAATTAAAGCTGGTGAAACTTATAGTGGTTCTGCCAGAGGTTCTTATATTGCTTTCAATACCAACGCAAATGGCACGACCACGAACTCTGAAAAGCTTCGTTTGACAGGTGCTGGCAGTTTGGGTCTTGGCACAACTGCCCCTGGCCGCCAACTGGAAATCAACTCAGCCACCGGTAACAACCTCCGCTTAACTTATAATGATAGCGATGGCAGCGCAGTAAATTATGCAGATTTGTTGATGTCTTCCAGTGGTGACCTAACTATTACACCGAGTGGGGGCGACGTATTTATCAACACTAACTTAACAGTTGGTTCAACTGGTGGGGAAACTCTCTCTAACACAGGTTTTGTAATGGGTGGAGATGACCTCTTTGTGGCCGGTATGGCTGGAATCGAAGGCAACGTCTATACTGATGGATCCTTCGTAGCAGGTGCTTCTACTACTATTAGCAACGGCTCCATTTCTCAGTCTTCTACTGAAACCTTAACCATTGGAACAACCAGCGCTAACCTTGCCCTCCAAACTACGACCTCTGGTGATATTACTGCAACAACTGGTGCTGCTGCCGGCTTATTCAACATCTTAACCGGCAACCTCAAGGTAGGTAATGGCACCCCTGACACCACTCTTAATGGTGAAGATGTCTATATTGAAGGAACCTTGGAAGTTGATTCTCTAGCTGGTGTGGGTACTCGTTGTTTACAGGCTGCAGCTGATGGTACAGTCTCTGCTGCAGGCGCTGCTTGTGGCACTGCTTCAGTATCCTTTGGGACAGACAATCAGATTCCATTCACTAACGCTGGCGGTACTGATTTTGATTATGCATCAAGCTTTACTTATGACGGTGATACCCTAACAGTTTCTGATAATGTGACCACCGGCGCACAAATCGCTCTTACCAATACCGGTGTTTACACAGGAACAGGACTATTTAACCTAACCGCTAACAGCGCTACAACCGGAACCCTAGGTTTGATTACTTCTTCTTCTCTCACCAGCGGTTCATTATTAAGCTTAACCTCTAACGGTACCGGTGCACTCACTGGTCAAAAAGGTTTGAACATCGACCTCCAAGGCGCTAACGGAACAGGAGCACAAACTTCATACGGAGCTTATCTTTCCAACGCACATACAGGAAGTGGCACCAATGTTGGTCTTTACGCAACAGCAACTGGAGGTACCAATAACTATGCAGCGATCTTTGATGCAGGGAATGTGGGTATCGGGGACACTACTCCAGCAGCTCTGTTAACAGTCGGTAATGGGGATTTGTTCCAAGTCAATAGTAGCGGTGCCATAGCTGCTGTAGCTGGTATTACCAACACAGGAGCGCAAAGCACTACAGTTCAATCCGCTACCGCTTTAACTGTTGCTCGAACTGGCACTAACTATGCTTTGCAAGTAGATACTAACACTGCTTCCAGTGCCACTGGTATTAAGATCACTGCTGCAGCTGCAGGAGGAGGAGTAGCTCTGGCTGCCATCTCTTCTGGTACCGATGAATTCTTGACTTTAGATGGTAAGGGAGCAGGGGAAGTTAGAGTAGGGGGAATCTCCACTGGTTCTATTCTATTTGCAGGTGGTGCAGGTTCAACTGGTTGTACTATTACTACAGCTGGAGCCCTGACCTGTGATGGCGCAGGAGCCTTCTCTAACTTTAGTGGTTCTTCCACTGGGACTAACACCGGAGATGTAACTTTGGCAGCGATTGGGGCTGTGCCTAATGCTAACGGAGCAACCCTCACAGGGCAGGTTCTTAACCTGCAACCCGCGGATGCCTCCTTTGGTGGGGTAGTTACAACAACCACTCAAACCTTTGCAGGAGCCAAGACCTTTACTTCAAACCTCACAGTTACTAAAAATGATGCCTCAATTATTTTATCTGACGCAGATAGCGACACAGACTTCTGGCTAGGCGTGAACGAAGATGGTGGTAATGATGATGATGACTATTTCGAAATAGGGTTTGGTACTACGCCTGGAACTAATTCTTTATTAAGGATTACTCCAAATGGAGGTAGCGGTAGTTATGTAGGTGTATTTGGCACCGATGGTTTCGAGTTTGTGAGTGCCCAGCAAACTTTATGGTACGGCGATGGTGGACAATTCCTAAGTTTGTACAATGGAGCCAGTGGTGATGCTAATTTAGACCTCACTGGAAGAAATGTGGATGGCACTTCTGGAGTTAGCACCACTTTTAGTATTTCGCCATCCGTGAATCCTACCTCTGGTACGCAAACCTACGCCTCTATTACCTTACAACCAACTATTAACCAAACTGGTGGTGCTAGCGGGATTACTCGAGGGCTATATATCAACCCAACATTGACAGCAGCAGCAGACTATCGGGCTGTTGATATAGCTGTGAATTCCACTAGCGCGTTTGGTGTTTATCAAAGTGGTGCCAATACCGAAAACTATTTCGCTGGCAATGTCGGATTGGGTGATAGTTCTCCTGCAGCCTTACTGACTGTTGGTTCTGGTGACCTTTTCCAAGTTAATAGTAGTGGTGCCATTGCAGCTGCAACAGGTGTTACTTCTTCGGGAACCATTACCTTTAGTGATTTATCAACGGCCGGTATTGTCACCAACACTTCTGGTGGTGTTCTAGGAACAGTAACTACAGTCCCAGTAGCCAATGGTGGTACCAACTGTACCTCCGCTTCTATCACTTGTTTCAATAACATTACTGGTTATACTGCCTCTGGTGCCACTGGTACTACTTCTACTAATCTGGTATTCTCTGCTAGCCCTACTTTCACGGGCACAATATCTGCAGCTGCTATCAATGCTAGCGGTACTGTTAACCTCGCTTCTTTAACAGCATCCAGTGGTGTATATACAGACGCTTCCAAGAACTTAACTTCAACCCCTCCAAGCAGTGGTACTTTGGGTTATTGGTCCCGTTCTGGCTCTACCTTACAACCAGCTAATAGCGGTGATGCCATCACAACTTCTGGCAACATCTCTACCTCAGGAACAGGAACCATCACTGCAGCTAATGGACTCATTGCTACTGCTGGGGGAGTCACAGCAACTGCTGGAAACGTCGCCATCACCGCAGGAGCATTAACACTCAACGGCACCACACGTATCGCTA
>CAZBOT010000100.1:0-5540 GCA_964493575.1 uncultured Candidatus Saccharibacteria bacterium
ATGGAAATCAAAGGTCGTCGTATCGGTGGTTCTAACTACCAAGTTCCTATGGAAGTGGGGGAACCTCGCCGCACCGCCCTTGGCATGAAGTGGATGATTGCTGCAGCTCGCGCCCGCAAAGGTGCGCCTATGGCTGAGAAGCTTGCCGCCGAAGTTATTGATGCATTCAATAAAATGGGTGCTGCGGTAAAGAAGCGTGAAGACACTCACCGTATGGCTGAAGCTAACAAAGCGTTTGCTCACTTTGCCCGCTTTGGTAGTAAGAGAAAATAATTAGAAATAAAATATGCCAAGAGAATATCCAATAGAAGCGACCCGTAATATCGGGATTATCGCTCACATCGATGCTGGTAAAACTACAACTACCGAAGGTATTTTGTACAATACCGGCATGATCCACAAAATTGGTGCAGTGCACGAAGGTGAAACTGTAACCGACTGGATGGAACAGGAACGCGAACGTGGTATCACTATCACTTCGGCGGCTGTGACATGTTACTGGAAACCCCAGTACGTGAAGCTTTCCGACGAACTTCCAGAATATAAGATCAACATCATCGACACGCCAGGTCACGTAGACTTTACCGTAGAAGTAGAACGCTCACTTCGCGTTCTTGACGGTGCAGTAACAGTGTTCGACGGTAAGATGGGTGTTGAACCACAATCCGAAACAGTGTGGCGCCAAGCAGACAAGTACGGCGTGCCACGTATGTGCTTTATCAACAAGATCAACCAAACCGGCGGTGACTTCTACAAGTCTCTAGAATCTATTCACAACCGCCTAACCAAAAATGCTTTTCCTGTTCAATTACCAATTGGTTTTGAAAAGGACATTGTTGGTGTAATCGATTTGGTGCAGATGAAATCTTACACTTATAAAGAATTCACCGATAAAGAATTCACTATTGGTGAAGTTCCAGCTGATATGAAAGAAAAGGCTGAGCAGTATCGTCACGAACTGATTGAAAAAGTTGTTGAATTTGATGATCAGTTAATGGAGAAATATTTAGAAGGTAAAGAACTTTCAGAAGAAGAATTACTGATGGCGATTCGCAAAGCGACTCGTAGTGGTGAATTTTATCCAGTATTTGGTGGTGACGGTCGTGGTATCATCGTGCGCACTTTGCTTGATGGTGTTGCCAACTTTTTACCATCTCCTTTGGATAAAGGTCCTGTAAAAGGTCATAATCCAAAGACTGGTGAAGAATTGGAACGCAAGCCAGAAGACTCAGAACCATTTACGGCCTTAGCTTTCAAAATTGCCACTGACCCATTCGTAGGTAGACTCGCTTTCTTCCGTGTTTACTCTGGAACTTTAACAGCTGGTTCTTACGTGCTTAATGCTCGTACCGGTAATAAAGAACGTGTTGGTCGTATTGTGCGTATGCGCGCTGATCAACGCGATGAAGTAAAAGAAGTTTTTGCTGGTGACATTTGTGCTTTGGTAGGTCCAAAGGACACCATTACTGCCGATACTCTTTGTGCGGAAAATGCGCCAATCGAACTTGAAAAGATTAAATTCGCCGACCCAGTTATTTCTATGGCTATCGAGCCCAAGACCAAGGCTGACCAAGAAAAAATGGGTATTGCTTTGCAAAAGCTGGCAGAAGAAGATCCAACTTTCAACGTATCTTCTAACGAAGAGACTCAACAAACCATTATTGCTGGTATGGGTGAACTTCACCTCGAAATTCTCGTTGATCGTATGAAGCGTGAATTTAAAGTGGAAGCAAATGTTGGTAAACCCGAGGTTGCTTACAAAGAAACCTTCCGCAACACTGCTACTGCTGAAGTGAAATACATTCGTCAGTCTGGTGGTCGTGGTCAATACGGTCACGTTTACTTGCGTGTTGAACCACTAGAATCCGGTGCTGGTTATGAATTCGTTGATGAAATCGTTGGTGGTGTCATTCCCAAAGAATATATCAAGCCAATCGATAAAGGTATTCAAGAATCTGCTGCTAACGGTGTTATCGCTGGCTACCCATTAGTAGACTTCCGTGCCGCGCTTTACGATGGTAGTTATCACGAAGTTGACTCTTCGGAAATGGCTTTCAAAATTGCTGCCTCAAAGTGTTTGCAAGAAGCTGTTAAAAAAGGTAACCCAGTATTGCTGGAACCTGTGATGAAAGTTACTGTTACTACTCCAGAAGCAAACATGGGTGATGTAATTGGTGACCTTAACAGTAAGCGTGCTAAAGTTCAGGACATGGAAGATATTACCAACCGCAAAGTGATTACTGCGTTTGTGCCACTAGCCGAAATGTTTGGCTACGCGACACAGCTCCGCAGTTTAACTCAAGGACAAGCATCTTCTATTATGGAATTCGATCACTACGAAGAAGTTCCAAAGAATGTTGCTAGCACAATCATTGAATCCCGCGCGGGCATGAATGTTCGTAAGGGACAATAATGATTTTTTCTGCTCTGAGCCTGCGAAGACCGGCAGGACTTTCGTAAGGACAAAGTAATACAGAAATTGTTAGAAGAATAAAGCCGCCCTCTGGCGGCTTTATAATTGGTTTTCCGTCTTGTATTCTGCTCAGTCTAGGTTGTATTCAGTAGACATTGGCTTGACCTACAATATTGGGTAGTATTTACCAACATGATTTTAGGGAATTTGATATACTTAAAGCACCGATATGAAACAAGCAACACAAGAATATGGGTTTACCTTGGTAGAACTACTAGTAGTAATTGCTATTATTGGTTTACTTTTCTCTCTGATGCTGTCTTCATTGGCCTTGGCCCGAATGAAGGGTCGGGATGCAAAAAGGGCAGCAACTGTACATCAGATTCAGACCGCGGTGGAGCTTTATCGGGCATCAAATAATCGATTACCAGGGGAGAACGATCCCCAGCAAGTTTTTACTACTGACCCGTCGTGGTGTACTGAGATCGCCCCTTACGCGGTCGATCCATGTAAAAACTTTAAAGATCCTCTTAAAGGTTCTTACCTGTATTTACCAGATACAACCAATCCTGCTAGACCCGCTTACTATATCGGAGCTAAATATGAATCTCAAAATAGACCCGAGACGATAATTATTTTTTGGGGTGGGCCAGGAGAAAATCAAAACGGTTTATTTTATCTAGTCGGTCCAATTTATTAATTTTATATGTCTAACCCCGCACCCCAACAAGATCGAGAGATCGATTTTAGTAAATATAAATTTGATAAAACCTCGGAAGTAGATAACCCCACCGTAAACTCTGAGGCATATTTTGAAAAAGCTACTCCAACTAAATATGTGACCAAAAAAATAATAATTTTCACTTTAATAATTATTGTACTAGCCTCAATCCAAGGTGTGATTTTATATTATTTAAATCTTGATCACAAACCTAATTTGGAAGGTAAGCAAGTGCTTAAGCTTCCTTTAAATCAACCTGTCAAATTAAAAAAATGAGTTATTGGTTTGCCAACTCATTTTCTAGCGCGTATTATTACCAATATGAATTTAAAAGAATTACTCAAACTAGCGGGAGAACAAGGGAAAGTGGTCATTGTGGGGGACGACGGGGATGTTAAGGGCCTTTTACTAACGTATGCAGAGTATCAAAAAAATCATCCACAACAAGATTCCACAGACGCTCGACCCGATCCAGAAAAGATTAACCGAGAGATTTTAGAAGCGCAATTGAAAGATAATATTGCCCCAAGCAATCATAATCTAGAAACTGTTGCAGCCGAAGTTACTATGCCGGAATCTATCGGACAGATTTTGCAGGAACGAGCACAGAATTTATTTGTATCTAAACCTGCTCCACCAACTTTGAATGAAATCAATTATGATCCTCGGGAAGAAAGTGAACACCCAGCCCTGCAGCGTACTGCTAGCTCAACTATCTCGTTGACTGATGACGAAGAAATCAAACCAAATTTTGAAGACATCTAAATAAAACAGCAGCGACCGAAGTCGCTGCTTTTACTTTTGGGAAACACAGAAGCCGTTTAGCTGAAGTTCTAGTTCGTCGAATTGTTGACTGGATAATTTGGCCAGTCGTTTGCCTTCAGCCAGGTGTTCGATCGACACACTTTGATCAGCGATGAAGGATCGTTCTTGATCTGTGAGCGGTGTTGATTGTTCACAAATGTCCCCGACTAGAGCGGTTAAAGCGTTGCTAATTATTCCCAATGTAAGCTCAGCATCTTTGAACTCAACTCTACCTTGATTGATCGCGAACATGTAGTTGTGGATTTCCGGGTGTTCCGGATGCAAATGAATTATTTGGCCACGAATTCTTTTGAAGGTTTTTGGCATGTCAGACCACTTTTGGAAAAGTAGTTGGACATTGCGATTATCAATCAGTGTTCTGGATAGTTGGTGAGAATCAAACAGCGAATGTGTTTTTGAGCAAATCGCCAGAATATTATCGTTGTAAAGAGTGAGTTCTTTCAAAATTTTCTCATGACGGCTAATTTGTTTTTTGCGTTGGAGCAGGGGAACGATCAGAATCCCCAGCCCAATCAGCACCATAATAGCCAAAATGGCCAGAACAGTAGTTTCTGAGTTCATACCGAGTTCCTCCTGTATTTGCCCCAATTTTCTCATCAAAATAAATTAGTGTCAATAAAAGCAGCCCGAAAGCTGCTTTATATTAGAGTGGCGCGAGAGTGATAACCCTATCTTTTATAAACGTGCCGATTGGGTCGTTCTGTTTATTGGAGTGTGCACTTGGGGAGCAAAAAGGTCGATAGTATTTGCGGGGTAGTTTGTCGCCAAACCCGCGAATGTAATTGACAACGAAGTCATATGCTTCTTGCTTGGTATTGTGCCAAGTATGAAAATATTGTTCGGTGTGCTTGCCATCAACCATTAGTTCCCACTTTTGACGCCAGGGAAGGGTAGGATTCTTTGTATGAATGCTCATGATACCCACCTCCTATGTATAATGACTATATTGTGGCACATATACTGTTCTAAGGCAACTTGACGTTCCTACGAGAAACCATTAAAATACTTACTGATTGGCGCTAGTTTAGCTGCCAATTTTATAATCATTAACACAACTATATAATTCTCGTCTGGAGTTTCTGGATTCCTTTGTGAAAAAAAGAGAAACCCTCTCTTTTTCCTCGTATCGATAGGGGAAGGAGTGAGGGTATCTCGAAACCCATACCAATAAATTTATAGTTGAAAGGCAACAAATGGCAGAAGCATTTGATCGCTCAAAGCCCCACTTGAATGTGGGTACCATTGGTCACGTTGACCACGGTAAGACTACTTTGACCGCTGCTATCACTACTGTTCTTGCGAAGTCTGGTAAGGCTAAAGCTAAGGCTTATGACCAAATCGACAACGCTCCAGAAGAAAAAGCTCGTGGTATTACTATTAATACCTCACACAGCGAATACGAATCAGACAAGCGCCACTACGCTCACGTAGACTGTCCTGGTCACGCCGACTATATCAAGAACATGATTACCGGTGCTGCTCAAATGGATGGTGCGATTCTCGTTGTATCCGCTGCAGACGGTCCTATGCCTCAGACTCGCGAACACATCTTGCTCGCTCGTCAGGTAGGCGTACCTTCTA
>CAZBOT010000101.1:0-5501 GCA_964493575.1 uncultured Candidatus Saccharibacteria bacterium
TTGGGCATACTTTTTCCTTTGGTAGATATAAATCGCAATATAAGCACAAATCAGCAAACCATAATTGATAGCCATAAAGGTTGGGTGGGCCCAACTCACACCACCTGTGTACTGATAATCCGACAACGGGTATAAGAATGGCGTGTGGTAAAAGTCTGGGTGAGTTGGGATATCAATCAAAATATGGAGCAGCCAGCCTAAGATTGGCCAAAAGAAATAAAATCGATACGTTAACGGCTGTTTGTGATATTTAACTAAATTGATGATTAAATTCACTATCACCATGGCTGCCAAAAAGATTACCGCACTGTGCGTAAAATTATAAGCTTGTTCAGCAAAGCCAAAAGTCCAATTAGTTGGCGTAAATGGAAATTGTTCCCCAGAAAAAAACCGTCCCGAGACAATCATATAAATAAACAATGGTGTAAAACCTATTAAATCAGGAATTACACCAAAAAATGCGGCTAAGTACCGCATTTTTCTAGCTTGACTATACTTGAGATGAAACACTGCGTTAGTCCACAGCGTGTGCGCAAATACATCCATAGTTATTCACCTTTACCGCGGTTCATTACTTCGGTGACTTTAGTCACGATCTCATCAATAGATTGTTCGCTTTTGAGTAAATAATCAGTTACCCCAGCTTCAAGAATTTTGCTCACAGTAGCAGGGTCGCTCAAATTAGTGAGCATAACAACAGGAGTCTTTGCTAAATCAGCATCAGCTTTTAACTCCCAGACCACACCGATACCATCTAATTTTGGCATCATAATGTCTAATAAAACTACATCTGGCTTAACTTCTTTGATTTTAGCTAGAGCTTCTTCACCGTCATAGGCCGAAGTTACTTCAAAACCAGCGGTCTTAAAGCCTTCCACCAAGGAAGCGGCAATCATCTGATCATCTTCAGCACATACAATTTTGGGCATTTTTTATCTCCTTACTTAAGTGATTTTATTATACTATCCAGTTAGTTAAGGGGCAAACTAAAAGAAAAAGTTGAGCCCAGGTTTTCTCCAGCACTCTCCGCCCAAATTTTGCCGTGATGGGCATCAATAATCCCTTTACTTACCACCAACCCTAAGCCTGTCCCTTTTTTGGTTCTATCAAAACTCTTTAACTGTTTAAATTTTGAAAACAACACAGCCAAATCTTCCCGACTCACTCCCAACCCATTGTCTTTGACAGCGACCACAACTTGCTTCTTGGCGCTGTCTGCGGATAATTGGACATCTACCTGACCACTATCTGTGTACTTAATAGCGTTGCTCAATAGATTGCTGATTACTTGACCAATGCGAATTTTATCACACTTCACCTTAATCGGACCTGGCGTTATAAAGTTCAAGATCAAGTGCTTGCTTTCTGCTAACGCAGTAAAAGTTGCAACTTCGTCTTTAATAATATCCGATAGATCATACTCTTGAATGTTCAAATCAAACTTCCCAGCTTCAATTTTTGCCACATCAAGTAAGTCATTAACTAAATCAAGCATGTTAGTTGCAGAAATATCGATATTGGAAATATTCTCTTTTAGCTTGGCGGCTTCTAATTGAGCTTTGGCATCGCCCAGATGCTTGAGCAAGCTTTCCGCACTCCAGCGCACGGCAGTAAGCGGCGCGCGCAGTTCGTGCACCATCATGGCTGTAAACTCTTGGCGCAATTTCTCCAAAGATTTTTCCGAAGTCACATCATGCAGAATCACCGCAGCCCCGCGCTGATTGCCAGCATGGTCACGAACTGGAGTGATAGTGATCTCAAACGCTTTATCACGCAACACTAAATCATTTATGGTGACTGGTGCACTTTTGGCCAGAGCTTCATCAATCTTGGTTCGAAGATCAACTTTCCCAGCTAATGAATCCACAATATCAAACATGGTGATGTCGCGGCCAACTGGCAATTCCAACAAATCAACCACAGCCGGATTATAAATCTCCAAACGATTTTGCAAATCAACCATCATCACCCCATCAGTCATAGCAGCAATAATCCCAATTAACTTGCCTTTTTCACTTTCCAGTAAAGTCTGAAGCTGACTTACTGCCTTGGCAGCTTGATTGGTAATATTAAACAGGATGGCGGCTTGATTGTAACCAAATAAATTTGGTTTTGAGGAAGAAATGTTGATTAAACCAAGCAACTCACTGCCAATTATCACAGGAATGTTTACATAAGATTGCACACTCACGTCTAAATGATCTTGCAGTAATGCACCACCGATTGTGTCATCAAACTTAATATTCTGGTCCAGGCCACCGCAAAGCAATTCTGTGGCATTAACCATATGTTCCTTAACCTCAGTGATAAACCGGTGATTCACGTTTTGGTGAACGTGACATTTGAAAACTACTTTATCAACTTGGTTATAAAGCATGAATGAGACAGTTTCATAATCGAGCAAGTTACCAATACTGTTAGTAATAATTTCGATAACTTTACTTCCCTCAAGTGAATAACCCAAACGTTCACTGATTTCTTGTAGCACTTCCACTTGATACATTTGCTGCTGCAGCTGATAAGACTCATTAGCGTGACCCAAGAGCTCTTGCCGTTCTTTATAAATTTTCCGCAAATAAAACGCTAACACCAAGGATAGCAAAGCAAAGTCTATAAGTAATAAAACTATAACCGTCATGGTTTTTTAATCTCTTTCGACTGCTTAAGGGCGCAATGAAAATTACTCTTGCCAATTGGTTCACCATACTCTTCGGCAATGTCTGGGTATTTAGTAAAAAACCCTTGTACAAAATAAGAGGTCAGCTGTGGCATGAGTTTATTAAATTCATTCAACATCCCTTTTAATACCAACAAAGGATCACCCTGAAGTTCTGTAACCGAACCTCTGTGGTCAACTTGAAGACCCTCGGTTCGGTTGGCAGTACTCACTGCAATCTGAGGACCAAGCACAGTAATTTGCTGGCGAACGAATTCGCTGATAAATTGTTTGTATTTTGGCACTATTGCCATTGATTTTTGGTTTCGAATTTCAATTTGATGCATTAATTATACCACAAAATAAAGAAAGACGCGCCCAAAGGTGCGTCTCTAAAACAGAACTTACATCACTAATTCTTTAGGTGAACGGCTTACAAGTTCATTCCTAACTGGATCCAATGCCTGTAACTCTACATCATAGATAGGAGTGCCCATAGCGATATCTGGCTCAGCTTCACAGGCAGGGCAATAAAAATGCGCTACCTGTCTAACCTCACCAATCCCCGCCATCGCAGTTCCCCAAATATGAAGCCAAATTGAACGACCAATAAACTTAATCGCAATCTGAGCGTTTGAAGATTTACAGTACCAATGCTCGTCCTTCTGTTCAGCGTGGTTTATAAGCCAACGCTGCTGACCAATAATTACATACATCTTCTTTGGGTCTCCCCGCTCAAGCATTTCAAACATAACTTCCTCCTGTGAGAAGCACTCTAACATAAGTGAAAGAAAATTAAAAGACGCGCCCAAAGGTGCGTCTGGTTTTTAGAAGCCGGTTCTCTTAGAATGAGCCGGTCCAACGTAGAAGCTCATGTCCTCAGCAGTCAACCGTCTCGATGCTTTCAACTTTTCGATTAATGGACGAAAGGCTTCCTCTGATTCAGCAAAGCGCTTTTCCATATACGCCTCCGCTTCAGGCGTAAGTTTGCCATCAGGGCCAATGCAAGAAACTTCGCCGTTACGAATCATCTCACAAAGGATTTCTGCTGGTTCTCTTGTATCTGGCATGATTACCTCCTAATCGCTTCGTGTATTACACGTGAACGCCATGTCTTCCCCTGAGAGACGACGAGAATCTTCGATGCGTTTGTTCATCGGTTGGGTTGCCTTTTGAGAAGCTGCAAATTGCGGATTTGCAAGCGCCGCCGCTTCTGGTGTTAGGACGCCGCCAACTTGAATTGACTTGCGTTCCGGCTTATCTTCGATTTCGTTGACCATAAAATTCTCCTAAGTGTTCACTCTTAGCGTGAAATCTTTAGCCGTAAGCGGCCGACGCGGAGCCAATGCTTCCATAAGCTTATCAAGCTCTGGATTTAGCTCTTCCATCAACCTCTTGTATTCCTTATCGAACTTGCGACGTTCCTCTGGAGTCATTTGCTTATTCAGGTCTGCCTCGGTAGCTTTCGGATACTTCCTCCCCATAATTCCTCCTGAAGTTTCTTGGCTTAATTATAGCACTTACTGAAACCGCCTCCTACCCGCCATTCGACAAGCTTATGATCTTCGACCGCGCATATAAGTAGTCTTAAATTCTTTCATACGACCAAACCCAACGCTGTCGCGGATAATGTCGCGCGCTAAAAACGCTGGCACGCGCGCCACAGTAAAATCCTCATACTTTTGATTAATTTTATCCAAAGCTGCAGCCAGGCGTTCGCGGCGAGGTTTATCTTCAAATAAACTAGCTTGCGGAAAGTATGGCATTAAACCGCCAACTGTGACACCTACAAAATAAGTATTGGTTTCTAGTTCGCGCAAACTAGCAGTAGCGCGCAGCAAAGCTAAAGCTTCCAAATAAATATCGCGACCATCCTGAACATAATAACCAATCTTGGCACCACGGCCAGCATGGACTTCATTGCCATTATAAGCATGGGCGTAAATCTGATTACCCATTAAACCATTCACTCGCAGGCGGGCGGCCACCATTTCTGAAAGTTTATACAAAACTGGTCGTATGATATTTTTTTTACGATATTCGATTGGCACAGTATACATATGGCCCATAGACTTCATTGGTGAAGCTACGACTTCTTCACCAAACCCTTCTTTCCAACTGCCTTCCAGTTGACCCATGCTGTGCAAATGATAACCACCAATACCAAAATGGGTGACTAATTTAGAAAGTGGGTAGTCGCGCAACTCTTTGAGTGTAAAAATTCCCAATTTATTTAGATTACGTTCTTGACGATTACCAATTCCAGGAATATCGATTAACTCTAATCTTTCGTACAGACTATCTTTATCTTCTGGCCTGACAATCACTAAGCCATCAGGTTTTTGTAAATCCGAGGCAATCTTGGCAACGAGCTTACTATAAGAAACACCAGCACTACAAGTTATCCAATCCCCAACTTCGATCTTCATGCGCAATTTAATTTCTTGAATCATCCGGGCAGCTTCCTCCCAAGGATTCAAAGGTTGCAATACCCCATCTTTAAACCCGCGAATGTTACAAGACAAAGTTAAATCTAAAAAGGCTTCGTCGATGCTGTATTTTTCTATGCGATCTGTATAATCAGCGAAAACTTTTAAAAACCGCGCTGTGTAAAACCGATACCGGTCTGGGTTGGTCTTAGTTAAAATAATCTGTGGATAAAGTTTGCGCGCTTCCCAAACCGGCGTACCAGTTTTAATTCCCCAGCGCTTAGCCTCTATACTTGCGGCAATAATAATCCCGCCAAGATGTTCACACACCCCAACAGGTTTACCGCGCCACGCTGGATTATCTTGCTGTTCGCAGGTGGCAAAGTAAGAATTCATATCAATATGCGCAATCACTG
>CAZBOT010000102.1:0-5469 GCA_964493575.1 uncultured Candidatus Saccharibacteria bacterium
GTTCGACCGAAAAATGGCGTTGCTCTTGCGGTACTGGGGTAGATAATTTCTATCGTTTGCTGGCCAACATCGCCGCAGGCGTTCCGATCAAGCGCGGCAACTTCGCCATTCTCGTCGGCCCGCCGCCAACAACCGGAAACTCGGAGCCGGTCAACACAGTAGCGCCGAGCATCAGCGGCACGGCCGCAGTCGGGCAAGTGCTCACCTGTACGCCTGGCACCTGGACCGGCAACCCGGGGCCGAGCGTCGCCAGACAATGGTATCGGGGCGCGACGGCGATCCCGGGCGCAACAGGGCTCGCTTATACACTGACCTCGGCCGACGGCGGGGCGCTCGTCACTTGCCGGGAGACGGCGACCAACTTGATCGGCACGGCGACGGCGACGAGCAACACGCTCGGCCCAGTCGCCTCGGGTGCGCTCGATGCAAGTGCGGTGCCGAGTCCGATCAATTTGGATCAGGGCGGAACGTTCGATTTCACGCCGTACATCAGCGGCGGGGTGTCTCCGTACACGGTTGCCGTGGCAAGTGGTTCAAGCCTGCCGGCAGAGGTCACGCTCACGAACAACGTGCTGACCGCCACCGGATCGGCGACGGTCGCCCTGTCCGGCGACATCGTGTTCGACGTTGACGATTCCGCAGTGGCGGAGACATTGCCGACGTTCGGACTTCTCTCGGAGACTGGCGGCACGAACCTGCCATTCACGGCGGCGCATCCGTTCGACGAGGGCGCAGTGCCTTCCGGTTCGTCGGTCGTTGCGAGCGGGCTTTCGACGTGGCAGTGCGTCCCGATCAACACATGGCCGGATGGTTCGATCCGGTTGGCCTGGATCAGCGGCCGCGCCACTCTGACGCAGAACGTCGCGCGCAATTTGCAGCTGGAAGTCGGGGCCGCGAACGCGGGCACGCATCAGTCACTTGCCATGCTTCGCGCAGGACTTGTATCAGGCTCGATCCAGGTCGCCGGAGACGTGATTGATCTTCCGACGCTGATCGCGCAGACGCCGTTCGATTTGTTCGGCAATGGATCGAACGCCATTTTTACCGGGCCGGAATGCTCGTACTGGATCTGGCGCAAGCGGGTTGCTGGCGCTGCACACCTTGAGCTGTTCGTGCCGATCCGGCTCTATGCTGGCGGCGCGATTGAGGTCATCACGCCTTGGGTGCAGAACGGGGACTTCCTCGTTCCAGGGCCGACCGCTTACACCATCAGCATCACGCTGACGCTCAATGGGACGGTGCGGTACACGCAATCGGCGACGATCTACCACCATCAGGTGCTGCCGCTCGTCAACGGCGACTCAACCACGAGAAGTTACTGGTATAGCGGCACTGATCCTAAGGCGATCCCGCTGCACGACACGGCAGCTATCCAGGCCACGAAGCTCACGCCGAAGTATCGAAATCTCGCGCCAAGCAATACCAAGCTCAACAGCTTGACGCAGACATACACGCCGGGATGGAAGGGTGACACCTCAACGGGCATGGCCGATGCCGGCGCGAGCCTGCATATCGGCCCGCTGCCTCAATGGTGCGCTCTGTATCTGACGAGTGGTGGAGATCGCCGGGCCTATGAATGTGTGATTGCGAATGGCCTGTCTGCCGGTGCGCGCCCGGCCCACTACCGGGACAGCGGCGGATACGGCGAGAACACCGGACGCTACTTCAAACAATCGAGCTACCCGCAGGCTTCGCTCGCTTCGCAGATGACTCCGGTGATCCCGACTGGAACCGGAGGAACGCCCTACACCATCGACACCGCGCATCAACCGTCGCTCGCCTACCTGCCGTGGATGCTGACCGGCGACATCTACTTTCTTGAGGAGCAGATGGCGTGGGTCACGCACAACTACATCTACTACAACTGGTCGTACCGAGATCAGGCCGAAGGCATCTATCACCTATCGAGCCGCGAGGAACGCGGAATGGCGTGGGCGATGCGCTCGCTCGGGCACCTGATCGCTTCGGTGCCTGATACGCACGTCTTGCGAGGCGAGTGGATCAACCAGCTCCAGTACAACGTGATCCACTGGCACGACAACTATGTGACCGGGACCGAGGGAACGGGCCTGGCGAACACTCTTGGGCTGATTCATCGCAAGGACGGTGCGAGCGTTTATAAATACGCATCGGATGTCGGGCCCGCTCCTGTGTCCTGGTATGGGGCTCCGTGGATGATGCACTTCCAGACGATGGCGCTGAAGGTCTGCAAGGACATCGGCCCGGATATTTCTGCTCCCGCGCAGTCTGCGCTCGACGCACTGGTGCAATTCTCGGGTGGATTTGTTACCGGGCTTGCCGGTGGGAATAGCAGCGGCTGGCCGTTCACTCGTTTCGCTCAGTACGTGTTCCCGATGCAAGACACGTTCGCGGGCGGTGGTGACTGGATGCCGAGTTTCGCAGCGGCGTGGACTGCCTACAAGCTGGATCAGGGCTTGCCGGAAGAAACGCCATCGGCTGGCGATCCGATCTGGCTTCAGAACAGCGCAGTGGAATACGTTAATGCAGCGCAATGGGCGACATCAAGTGGCCCCGCCGCTGGGCTTGCGGCGCTTGCCTGTGCTGTCGAGGCCGGGGTAACCGGCGCTCAAGACGGATGGGATAACGTCACAGGCGCGTCGAACTTCAGCTCGGCGAGCATGAACGATTCCCCGCAGTACGCACTGGAGCCGAGACCATGACGCGCGTTTCAATCACTCGCAAGATTAATGTTCGGGCCGCCGGGACGCTTCCTACATGGCTGGCGAGTGCGGCCATCAATGAGTGGGTCGCCGTACCTAACGGAACGCCAAGCCTCGCCGCTGGCCTTGTGCCAGCCGTTGCGGGCTGGATGGGCAGTCAGAAGAACATGGTGGAGGCGTACTGCGGGGCTTTCACCGATGGCTCGCGCTTCATGATTCACGGCGGAGGCCATGCAGACTACGGCGGCAATGAAATCGGCGCAATTGATCTGACGAGCGAATCGCCAGAGTGGGATTTGTTGATCGAGCGAACGCAAGTTGCGGATCTTCTCGGGGGGTCGAACTACTACGCCGATGGTCGGCCGACCTCAAGGCATACCTACTACGGAATGTGGTATGTCCCGAGCCTGAACAAGATGCTCAGGTTCAATGCAAACATGGGCCTTGCCTATAACGGCACCCCGGTCGGAGGCTCCGCCGATGTCAGGACGGTAGACATTGACGCATTCAACCTTGCGACGAATCTCTGGGAACCTGCGGCTTACGGGCCGATGCCGATGATTACCGGCTCTGAAACCACAATGGCACAAGACCCGACTTCGGGCGATGTTTACGCATGGGACGGCCCCGGAGGGAATCGGATCTACAAATGGACGGCCGCGACCGATTCCGCCGAGCTTGTGATTGATCTTGTTGGCACAGAGGGCGGTGGTGGCGCGGCGGTATTTGATTCAAATAATCAACGAATGGTGCGGTTTTTTGGTAGAGAAGCGCCTGGCGTTGTGTATTGGGATGTTGTTGCCGGCACGAAGGTGACGCCCACGCTTACTGGCCCAGGCGCCGGGGCATTGTTATCGCTCGGCGCAGGAGCTAGCATAGGAATAGCACACGACACGCTGCGGAACGTGGCCTATGTATCGGACGGGGTAGATTTGTTCCGGGTTCAACTCGATGATTTCTATACCATGGTTGTGAGTCCAACCGGCGCGACTTCGGTGACCGCAAACAATGGCACCTGGGGAAAACTTAAGTACATCGAGAGTATCGACGCGATTGCTTATCTCTCGAATTGGGCGAACAGCCTTCTTGTGATGAGGGTGGCGTAATGTCATATCAACTTAAGGCAACTGGAATCGCCGCTAACTGCACGATGTTGATTGCGGTCGATCCACACGATTCGACAGTCAAGGATTTTGCATCTTCGTCGGTTACTTCGACTCTGACGTTCAATTCGAGCACGACATCTTCCATTGGCACGGCGGCATGGAATGGTTTGACCCGCAGCTATGTGTCGCTGGTTGATCCGAGCGATATTGCCTTCGGAGCGAACAAGCCGCAGCTTGTCCATGACAGCACGACGGCGACGCAGTTTACTGTTGCTGCTGGCGTAGAGATTGGATCGACGCTGAACGGGGTGATTTTCGGAGCTGATGTCTCGTCCTATTTTGCAACACGAAATACCTCTGCGGGTGGAAGCACGCATCCGGCTATGCGGATGGTCAATGTCAGAAACGGATCTCTGGACGTAACGGCAGGCGAGAAGCGCGTGTTCGGGTGGAATTCCGTCTATTCGGGCAGTTACACGTCGTCGTGGTGGTCGGCGTTGCATGACGACGTTGCCATGACTACAGGCGTTCCGTCTCCGTCGAATCTTGGGTCGGATTCGTGGGCGCTTGATTACATCGGCCGCCGTAGCGACGACACGGCGAATGCCTTCAACGGTAAGCTATTTTTCGTAGCGATTTTCGATACTGCTCTGACCGAAGCGCAGTGGGATTCGCTGCGCGACGATTGGTTCGGGACGCTGCTTGAGGTGGCGGAGCCAGCCTCAGAGACCATCACCCTGACCCCCGATCCTGCCGCAGCTACCACCGCCGACGCAACGAAAGCATTCACCACCGCCCGAAGCGCCCCGGCCAGCGGGAACATCACCTACAACCTGACCAGCTCCAACACTGGCGTTGCGACGGTCCCGGCGACCGACACGATCCTCGACACGGAAAGCGCAGGCGGGTTCGATGCGACGATTGTCGGGGCAGGTACGACCACGATCACGATCACGAACGCCGCCGACTCGGGTGAAACCGATTCGGTGGTGCTGACGGTTTCTACGATCAAGGGCATCAGTATCACGACCGGGCAGGCGAGCGAGACGGCTTTGCGATGGGCGTGGTTCGACGGTGCTGATCCGAGCGCATGGGACGCGCCGAGCGCACAGGGCAGCGGTGAGTCTACGGACGGCTCTGGCGTGCTGACAATCACGCTCACAGGCACGGCGTTGAACGTCGGGGATACCGGCTACCTGGTGGTCAACAAGGAAGGCGCGACGGCGGAAGATGACATCGTGTTCGCGGGCCGTCTGACGGTGCAGGACATCGGCTGATGGCTACTCCGCAGATCAGGGCGCAGTACGTCGCGGGCGTTCCGCAGATTCGGCCTGCCTATGAGGCGGACACGCCGGTTGCGCCGACGATCACGACGATTGGCCTGCCGAATGGGATCATCGGGACGGAGTACAGCCAAACGATCCAATACACCGGATCGACTTCGACGTTCGCGGTGCAGTCTGGTTCGCTGCCAGACGGCCTGACCCTGAGCAGCGCGGGTGTCCTGAGTGGAACGCCGACAACTCCGGTGCTGGCCAGCTTCACCATTCGGGCGACGAACGCTGCCGGCTTCGACGACCAGGCGCTCACATTACTAGTGCCAAATTCTGGGAGTGGTGGTGATGCTCCGGTCGTAACCACAGTAACACTAGTACCTGTATCTGTTAGTGTTGAGAATCAGG
>CAZBOT010000103.1:0-5455 GCA_964493575.1 uncultured Candidatus Saccharibacteria bacterium
CCGCCTCATCGGGCAGCGCACACGCCCACGCCAGCGGATCGATCACCGCATCCCCGATCACCCGCACCCGCCGCATCCCCTCGACCGAAATACCGTTCTCCACTATCGACTCCATCTCGCCTCCCGCTCCCCAGGCTCGATCCACCCCAGGCCAAGAACCTTCAAAAAGTCACTCTCCTCGGGCGTCAAGATCACACCATGACGGGCATCTCCCTTATCCCCGCGGACGCGCGGACCCACAGCCCCATCCTCCACGATCAGATCATCAGGCAGCGCTCCGCCTTGACTCTTCCGCGTCACGCACCAGTGACTGAAATCCGCAGGTCCCGTGCGGATCACCATCTGCACTCCCCACTCCGCAGGCGGCGTCACCAGGAACAGATCACACAGATTATATGCAATGGAATCCTTGCCTTTGAAAATGCGAAGTTTTTTATATTTCTCTCCGTTCTTCTCAAATTCAACCACTCCATCCAAGAACATTTCCATCAGGATGACATCCAACTTCGTTTTATTCCACTGCGGAATCGGCTTCCCAAACTCCGCCCGCGGACGCGGCACTGGCGTCAGATCAGGGACCGCCACGATCTCGATATCTTTCACCTTCGCCTTCCCGCGTCGCACCGACCCAGCGATCTCGATCCGCGTACAAGCAGGCCGCAGACGTTCCACCAGCTCCTCAGCGATCTTCAAAGCATCAGCGTGTTTCATAATTCACCTTCACATCAAACAATCTTCTCCAACGGATCAGGATACGTTCTGCATAAGCTTTCGCCTGCGTCGCTGTTTTGAAATATCTTCGCGTCCCGCGCCGTCCACTGAACGACCCACAATAAAATTTACCACCTGGCGATTTCGGGTTGTATACTTTTCCATAATGCGCTCGTAACAAATGCGGATTCATCACACACCTGCCTTTTGCATTCTGCCTTCCGCTTTCTGAGCCTTTTCCACCTTCGCCGCGCACTTATCGCAGCATGGATATCGCCTATACCCTTTCGGTCCCATCATCAGCACCATGCGGAAGTATGTCAGTTGCTTCTTGCATCCAATGCAAAGCATCTTGATATTCGCCATTTCAGCCTCCTAATCATCAATCACAAACGCCGCCACAATTTCATCTGCAGCTTTCCGCGCCGCCTCGATATCCCCATCCTCGATGACCGTCTCCATCACGCCCCCCATCATCAGGCGTCGCATCACCAGCGGAAAACGCTTTCCATCTGGCAAACCATCCAACCATGCCAGCAATGCATCTACTTGCGGATCAACGCCGCGTTTCAGGTAGCCATCAATCCGCACTCTTTCACTTCTGATCTTGTCTCTTGGTCTCGCCATAATTTCTCCTTACCTTCCCCATTTTCGTTTTTGAAAATGGGGGAAGTGGCCAAAGGCCGAAGGGGGTTTGATTTATTTCCTATTCGCGAGTTTCCACAACCCGCGCGCAATGCTCAACACAGGCAGGTTCGGCACGAACGCCTTCATCCCGAACTGCGCCGTCAACGCATCCTTCAGGATCAGCGCGCCGCCGCCCACTACGATCACCTTCGCAAAGCGGCGGTAGGATTGTCCCCAGCGCTTCTCGATCTCGCCGTTCACCTCGCGTGCCCAGATCGGCAGTGCAGACTTCAACTGGCTTTTCATTCGCCCCGCGCGCAGTCGTTCATCCAACTCGCCGAGTGAAAACAATCCAGCGTGGTTCATCAACTCCAGCAGGCGCCGCACGCCGATGGTATTGCCTTGCGTGAACCGTTCCACCGCGCCCTGGTCTTTCACCACCATCAATTCCACCGTATTGAAACCCACACTGATCACGCCCACCTCATCCAGGAGCGCATCCGCTCGATCCGCTTGGATCTGCCCTGTCTCATCCAGCACGTAATCGAACAACGCTCCCACGGGCTGGCTCGTCATCCGCACCTGCACCACTTCAATGGAGTGCACTTTGCCGTCCACTTTGAACTCGTGTTTTCCTTTCAGCCACGATTTCACGCCGTTCTGGAATTCCTTCGCCTTCTCGCCCACCATCATCTGCAATGGCAGTCCAACCATCAGCGATATCGAAGCATCGAAAGCACCGTGTAACGCCTGGTATTCAGCCAGCGTCCCATACAGCAACGCGCGCATCTCAGGCGCGCCCGTCAGGCGGTCGAAGTCCAGGTTCTCCACAGGGCGTCCGTATTCGTGCGCACCCTGCCCGATGTAGAACGTTCCGAAATCCCCACGCACCTCCATCGGGCGACGCTTCGCCTTCAATCCAGCCATCCCACCCAGGTGGCCGCCCGCGCTTATCGCCACCTGGCTGATCACCTGCAACCCCCCCGCAGGTCCCCACAACTTGTTCGCCCCCATCCCCAGGTCTTCACCGATGTAGATTGTGTCGTTCATTGTTTGCTCCTTTTGTTGATGATTGTTGACGGTTAAGAATTTTTCGGAATTCTTGACGGTCACTAAATTCCAGCCATCCCAATTGAATGAGAAGGTTTGGCAGGTTTGGCAGGGTTTGGCAGGGTTTGGCGGGTTTGGCGGTTTGGCAGTAATTTGGTCAATTTCGACGTGATCACCCGCGCATTTCCCTGCGCCACATCCTGTTCCAGCCAGCCGCGCACCTCATAGGTTTCGACCATCCGCCGCGCCTCCCTGTGTCCCATCCCCCACTCTTCTAATAGGCTGATCGTCATCTTCCCGCCTGCCTCGCTCAAAGCGCGCCTCACGATCTCCATCTCCTCATCTGGTAATGGAGATAGTGAATCAGTGACCGCACTGGCTAGACACTCCATTTCCTGCTCTTGAGTCACCTGATACACCTGGATGGTCTGATACGTTCCAGCGCGCAGCACAGCTCGTCCAGGCACGCGGAACTTCATCGCCTGTCGTCCCCAGCGATGATCGTCCAACGTCACACGCCCGCTCGTATCGTCGGCCACGCGCAGGCACAGCCGTGTGGGGAACATTGCCGAGAGTCCTCGCGGAATATCATCACTCCGCCAGTTATGGCCTGCCAGAATGAGATGCACCCCCCACTTGCGCCCCACCCGAGCCAGATCCGCCACCTTCTCCTGCACTGCCTTATCCGATAGGTACGTGTTCATTTCATCCCCGATCAACCATGCCCGCGGCAACGGCTCCTCGCTTACCAGGTTATATGCATCGATATCCTCGGGGGGGATTCCATTCTTCGCCGCCAGGCGAAACAATGCGCTTCGCTCCTCGACCTCGGCCTGCACCTTCTCCAACAGCCGCAACAAGTCGGAGCGAGATCCAGCCACCTCCGCCGCCGCGAGCCTGTTCCACGCATCGGGGTTGAACGTGTGCGCCATCGGGTCCACAAGATATAACTTCGCCCCATGTGCGCGCCCAGTATATGCCGCCATCCGCAGGAACGTGCTCTTGCCACTATCCTGGCCGCCTCCCACGATCATGTTCACCATCTTTTTGGCATGGATGGCAACCTCACCGCGCAATCCCATCCCAAGGCGGATCACGTCTCGCTCTTCTGGCATCCCAGGAAAGGCAATCGCCTTCGGCAACTTCGGTCTTCCTGAAAGCAGGATGCCATAACGCAGTCCAGTCGAATTACTGAGCGCCACTGGCAATCCGCCAATGGCCGTGCTCAGCTGATGGCGCACCACCTCGGTCGTGTACTTGGCAATCGAGCCGCGCAAATGCTGAACATCCATCACGCCGATCAGCCACTTGAATTGCTCGTCCTGGATCATCCACCACTGCGAAGGCGGTTCCAGCCGCATCTCTTCTGTCATCACCCGTTGGATGATCTCGGCGATATCCTGTGCCTTGATATATTCAGTCATATCTGGAAGCATCATTCCTCCTCGATCACCTGGTCAGAGAGTTCATCCAGGACAACACGCGTCGTCTGCCCAGGTTGAAGCACTTCGATCACAGGCTTCTTCGGTTCAGTAAAAACGCTGTTGGTCATCAACGTGGCGTTGGCATTGGGCTGTTGGGTGGGCATCGCTCGCAATGCCTCGATGGCCTGCGCCCGCCTTGTCACCTCGTTTTGGATTTCAGCATCGACCAGTTTTGGAACCGTTGCTGTTTTTCCGCGCAAATCCAGAACAGGGCCAGTCAGCAACTGCGGCTTGATCACCTGTTCGGCATCCACCAATAAACCTTCCACCACCCCAGTTTCTTCGTTCTTGATCTCACGCACCCGTGAATAGCGCAGGACCACAATTACAGCCGCAACAATGGCGGCAGTGGCTACCGCATACTTCCACAGCGCATCGAGTGTGTTGCTCTTGCGTTGGCGCACAACCTCCAAGTTTGAAAGTTCCACTTCGTTGGTGGCAATGATCTGTTGTTGCCTCACAGCCTCTTGGGTCCACATAGCATGAGTGGGAAGCACCTGTGCAGTCATGCTGTTATAGATCGCCTGTTGCTGGGCGGTCGCCGTTCCAACCACGTTCCTCTCGGCCTGCTCGGCGGTTGCCTGCATGTTGATCACTATCTGTGTTGCGGCAATATCGTCACGCCTCTGCTGTTCGGTTGCCATCGCATCCTGACGCTGGCGGGCATCGGTAGCCTGGGCATCCTTGCGCGCCTGATCGGCCGTGGCTTGTGCATCCTTGCGGGCTTGTTCTGCGGTAGATTGGGCATCAATATGCGCCTGCTGGGTAGCGGTCGCTCCAACGATCTGGGCGGTCGCGGTGAATTGAATATCCACTTTCATCTGTGTGGCTTGCGCGTCTACCTGTTGCGCCATCATAGTCAAAGCCACTTCGCCAGGACTGATCGGTTGTGGCGTCGGTGGAACTTCATTGCTGGACGTGCATCCAACCAGTAGCGCCATCAGCATGAGCGCCATACCAAAGAATGTGATGAGTACAATTCGTTTCATTCTGGTCTCCTAGAAATTCAAATCCAGTGGATTCTCGTTCTGACCTTGCGTACCACTGGGCGGAGTTGCCTGCTTCGGCATTCTCCCGTTCTGCAGTTGCTGTAACAGCAACAGCGTTCGCTGTTCAGAAGTCATCTTCGGCATCCGCGGCGTTTTCTGCCACTGTGCATTTGGGCCCGAGCGCCAGCGTCTCGGCGTGCGCTTCAACATCCTGATCCACGGCTTTACAATCTCGGGCAGACCAAAGATAAGAAATCCAAAGATAGTAATGACAGTCACGTGCAGGATGTACTGCACGATCGTCTGCAGCGCCTCGAGTGGCGTCATCCCTGTAAAAGTGGCCATGACCTGATCCCAGAACAGCACCGCCCCAACCACCAGCACCAGGCCCAGCACGATCATGATCTCGCTTCGCTTCACATCAACCTCCAAACTTCTCGGCGATCTCCGCCGCCAATATCAACAATCCGAGCAGGAACAGAAGACCCGCCGCCAAAACTCCCATGATCGGCGCCAACTCCACCTCTGCCATCTGCATTCTGCCTTTTGCCTTCTGACCTTTCACCTCACACCTCCTTCCCGCACGCGCGGCAT
>CAZBOT010000104.1:0-5241 GCA_964493575.1 uncultured Candidatus Saccharibacteria bacterium
GGCCATATTCCCTAAAATTCGGCTTATAGTGCTATTGACTCGGAGCCCGGAGTCGTGTTATTATTCTAGTAATTCGGATAGTTGGTACAAATTCGGATAAGGATCAAAAGGGTAAAAACATGAGCAAAGAGACATTTTCAGTATTCGAGAGATCGCTTTCCTACATTGCCGAGCCCGAGCTCATAGCTAAGGGATTAAGCTATGCCGAGGCCCGGGATTTGGCCGGATCCAAAATCGGGGAATTTATCTCCCGTTGGAGTTGCAATTTTGAGATCAAGAGAGAGGCCCGGGATAACGGGGAGACGATCCTCGAGGCAGTAAAGCCAATCGAGGGGAGCTCCCTCTCATGGGGATATCGAGTAACGATCAAGCCCGAGCCGGATCCCAAGGCCGAGGAGAACTCGATTCTCTCCGAATTCGGCTTTACTCGGGAGGGATGGAATACGCTCCAAAGGGAGATCGAGAGGGTAGCCAAGGATATTATCCGGGATCGTATGGAGTCCAGAGCATAAATAGATAGGAATCCGGAGAGCTCCTCGAGGGGAGCTCTCCTTTCCTTTTGAGGGTAAAGCCATGATTAAAACGCGAAAGCTCCCCAAATCGAATCTCTCCCTTACCTTTGCCAAATGCGATCTATGTGGGGAGGATTCCGAGGCCTATTCCTATCACCCCAAGCCCGATCCCGAGATAACTCGAGAGCTCCGGGCCGAGGGATGGACTATAGCAGATACCAAATTCTCCATATGTCCGGATTGCATAGCCGAGCATAAGGGAGCGGCCGAGGCTTACTCGGTTCTCTTTGAGCGGCTCGGGATTCCCTCGGCTCCTCCCGATTCGGCCGAGTTCCCGATCAAGATCCGGGAGGTAAGGGATTTTGAGGATATCCCGCTCTATTGGCTCGAGTACTGGCAGAGCGGGATCCGGAAAGATTTTCGGAATTGCTCCTCCTTGGAGGAGGTATATCGGACTCTCTCCCAATGGCGCAAATCATACGGCTCCCAAGCGGCCGAGTTTATCCCGGAGCGGAGAGGGGAGCCCGAGGGAGCCGAATCATGAGATACTTTGAGCGGATCCTACGCCACTACTTACTAACGGCTCTCCGAGCCTCGGGAGTTGCTATCGATTCGGATACATACTCCGAGCTCGATTCGGCTTTCGAGGAATTGAGGGAGACTCTCGAGGCTCTGGATAAGCGGATAGCAGAGCTCGAGAAAGGGAGCCCGGAGCCCGAGGAGCCCGTATCATGAGAACCGATATCAACGGAGTATCCAGTACCAAGCCCGGGGAGGAGCAATGGGAGGAGTTCTATGATCGAGGGCTCGGCCGCTCCCTAGTCCAGTATGACTATCGGACTCCCGAGGGGAGGCTTTTCTCATGTATAGCTCCCTCCCTCGAGAGAGCCCGGGAAAAGCGGGATCAATGGCTCGAGCGGAATTCGGCCGAATATCCCGAGGCTCTCCCGGGAATCCCGGAGCCCGAGTTCCTCCAAGCTTATCCCGGCTCATGGGCTCCCGGGAATTCGGCCGAATCCGGAGGAGAATCATGATTACCCTATCTGTTACGAAAGAGCTCGGAGCCGGGAGGCTCTCCCATAACGTAATGCTTTACTCCGAGGGAGAGCCGATAGCGGTTCTCCGGGCCGGGATAGCTTACTCTCGATTACTCATGAGGCTTATTCCCGCTCTGGCAATAGGAGAGGGGAATATTCTCGGCTCCCGGGAGTTCTATAACGTGACTCCCGAGGAGCTCTCCCGGGCCGAGGCTCGGAGCCCGGAGGAGATCCGGGAGATCATTATCCGGGAATTCGAGGAATTTGGAGGATATTCGGCCGCTATCATTTGGGAGCCAATCGAGGAGAGCCTTAAGAGCATGAGAACCGGGATAGGAGTCACTATCCGGGAGCCCAAGGATAAGGCCGGAGCTCTCTTTCTGGCAGATATGATCGAGAGCCCGGGCTTACTTGCCGCTCTCATTGGAGACGCGATCCGGGCCCGATATCGGGAATCGGCTATAGCTCGAGGCTTATCCTATCGGGAGGATCCCTTTGCTCTCGATTGGCATGATATCGAGGAGGAGGCTTAATCATGGGAGCGGATATTTGGATTGGGAGGAGGGGATTCGATGATATCGGCTCGATATCATTCCGGGATTCCTATGTAAAAGACGTTACTCTTAATGCTCTCCGTCTCTCCTATATGGGAGACTTAAGGCCCAAGCTCCTCCGGGGAGAGGAGTTTCCGCTCGAGCTTAATGATTGGCTCCTCGAGGAGCTCCGGGCCCGGATAGCGGAGTATCTGGACTCCCCGAGAGCGGCCGAATATGCTCGGGAGTATCTCGAGGAGGCCCAAATGCCCGAGGCCGATCCCGAGAGAATGATCGACGTATGGAGGGATCATATCGGAAAGCTTATCCGGCTTATCGAGGAGAGCTCCAAGCGGGGAATCCCGCTTACCATGAGCCTATAGGCCCGGAGGAGAGTCATGAGACGTTATTGGTACTATCGGCTTTGGGAGGATCTCTTTTACTGGATTCTCGGCCGGGAGCGGAAAGGTAAGAGGAAAAGGTAAGAGCATGAGTAAAGCAATCGAGGCCGAGCCCGATTCGGCCGTATCTATGCCAGTATCCAGAATCGAGCGGCTCGGGGATCCCGTAAGGCTCTCCCTTACGATCTCGGAGCTCCCCGATTCGGAGATCTATGTTCCTATGTTTATGGATCGGCTCGAGGGGAATCCCGAGCTCCTCCTCCCGGCTCTCTCCGAGGCTCTCCTATCCGTATATGCCTCGATTCGGCCGGGATTATCCGGAGTCCTATCGGGAGCCCAATTCGGGATATCAATAGAGGCAGAGCATGACAGATAACTTTTTCGAGGAATTGGATAAGGGATTCGGGGATCAATCCGAGCCCATAACGGAGCCCGAGGATCAAATAAGAGTTCTCCGCTTAATGAGTCGATTCTTTAATGATCAACTCGAGGCATTGGAGAGCCCGAATCTCTCCGTATACCTCTCGGATCCGGAGCTCAATATTAACCTCCGGGAGACTATGGAATTAACAGATCAATATACCAAGCGGCTCCTCGAGGGAATCGAGCGGCCGAATACGGAATTAAGCCCGGAGGAGATCGACATTGGGAATACTACCAATCCCGAGGAACCGATTAGGGATCCTCTGGTACGATGGGCCGGAATCGAGGCTCTCCGGGCTTATATTCGTTACCTCCTCGAGTTTATAGCCGAGGGAGAATTTTCTAAGCAAGTCTCCGGGCCGGATTCGGCCGAGTTTATTAGGAGGCTCCGGAATACTTTCCTCTCCTTGGGGATCTTGGTTATCCGGCTCTATGAGGGATTGGAGGCAGAGCATGAGCGATAACTTTTTCGAGGAATTGGATAGGGGATTCGAGGATATCTTTGGGCCCATAACGGATCCCGTTATTCGGCTTAATGTACTCCGGAGCATGATAATGGGGATCGAGAATAATCTCGAAAATCTCGAGGGATTGGAGGCAGAGGAGGGAGAGGGCTTTGAGGAGTTTATTGAGGCTTATAACTCCCCGGATCCGGAGGTTACTTTCCGGGAGGATTTTCGGGAGCAAATCGAATTAATGGATCGAATCTCCTCCCGGCTCCTCGAGGGAATCGAGCGGCCGAATACTACATTAAGCCCGGAGGAGATCGAGCTTGGCAATTTTATCAATTCCGAGGAGCCTATCCGGGATCCTCTGGTACGATGGGCCGGATTTGAGGCTCTCCGAGCTTATATCCGGGTTATCCTCGAGCTCATAGCCGAGGGAGATTTTTCGGAGCAAATCTCCGGGCCGGATTCGGCCGATTTTATGGAAAAGCTTTGGAATACTTTCCTCGAGTTGGGAGATTTGGTTCTCCGGCTCTATGAGGGCTTGGAGGCAGATATGAGAGAGGAGACGGAATCCCGGCCGGGAGACTCGGCCGAATCTCTGGCAGAGCATAAAGCCCGGATTAACTCCGTAAAGCTTATTTTAGATGATATCGGAGATCTCGATTCGGAGATCCAAGAGGGAACCTTTCCCGAATTTATCAGTAAGCCCGAGGAGATTATTTTTGTAGATTCCCGGCTCCATTGGTTAATAAAGCGGCTAATCTCTTGGGCCGAGACGATCGAGGAATTAGCACAGAAAGCCGAGCCCGAATCCGAGAGCCGGAAAGAGTTAAGCTCCCTCCGGGCTCTAATTTGGAGGCTCCGGGATCGGATAGCAGAGCCCAAGTTCCTCGGCCGAATTCATTCCCCGGAGGGAGAGAACCTCATAGGGGAGATAGAGCTCTTTTTGGCCAATATCGAGACTCCCCTCCGGGAGATCCTCTCCCGATTGGAGGCAGAGAGCCATGAGTAAGCCCATAATTATCGATCAACTCCCGGAGCCTCTCGAGACTCCCCGAGGCTCTCTAATAGTTCCCGGGAGCTCTGCCGTATCCCGGCCGGGATTCGACTCCTCCCGGCTCCGGGCTCTCTCGGAGGAGTATAAGGATTATCTCCGGGAGGAGGATCATACTCAAAGCTCCGTTACTACCTATGCGAAAGAGCTCGATCGGTTCCTCTCATGGCTCGAGGCCAATCCCCAAGCGATCGGCCGAGAGACATTCCTCCGATATCGGGATTATCTCAAATCCCGATATGCTCCGAGCTCCGTTAATCTGGCAATGGTAGGAGTCCGAAAGTACCTCAATTGGCTCTATGATATCGGGGAGATCCCCTCCAATCCGGCTCTCGGAGTAAGAGGAGTAAGGCAGAGAGGGAGAGGCAAAGCCCACAAAAAGGATGCTCTTACTCCCGGAGAGGTTAGGAGACTCCTCGAGGGGATTCCTACCAATTCCCCGATCGGAGCCCGGGATAAAGCTTTGATCGCGTCTATGCTATTCGGAGGGCTCCGGACTATCGAGGCCCGGAGAGCTCTCATTGGGCATTATCGGACTCGGCAAAATCGGAGAATCCTCCTCCTCCAAGGGAAAGGAAAAGCCGAGGCCGAGGATTATATTGTCATTGTGCCAGAGCTCGAGGAGATACTCTCCTATTGGTTAGCTTATCACCCCAAGGGCTCGGATCCCAAGGCTCCGCTCTTTTGCTCCCTCTCCCGGAGAACCTTTGGCCAAGCTTTGAGCTCCTCGGGGATCCGGAGGATGGTAAAAGAGCGATTCCGGGAGGCCGGAATCCGGGATCTCTCCAAGTCGACTCATAGCCTACGCCATAGCGCGATCTCGGCCGTTATC
>CAZBOT010000105.1:0-5189 GCA_964493575.1 uncultured Candidatus Saccharibacteria bacterium
CACGGCAACGATATACGCGGCTTACAGGCGTTTTTAGGGCATGCCAACGTCGCAACTACTCAGATTTACGATGAAACCGTATTCAGTGACACGAGCACGAATTACGACGCAATGGCCGCGGCGCTCTTCATGACACCCGCGGCCGCTTAACAGGCAGCAACACCGGCCGGGATATGGGCGCTATCCCGGCCGGTGAATTTACATAGAGGAATAGGGTAATGAATATCAATGATGCTCTTTGGAATGCTCTGAAAGAAGACGAAAAAGCCGAGCTCCTCGCGCAATATGCCGCGCGACCCACACCGGGTAGCAACGGCAACGGCAACGGCAACGGCAACGGCAACGGCAACGGCAACGGCAACGGCCCGGCCGCGCCATTGCCTGATTGTCGCCTTGATGACACGGGCAACGCGGAACGGTTTGTGGCACTGTATGGCGACATTGCGCGCTACGACCATTCCCGCCGGAAGTGGCTTGTATGGCATGGCACGCACTGGCAACCGGATGACAATGCGGCCGTGTCGCGCATGGCACGCGACACGGCGCGCCACCTGTACACCGAGGCAGCCGAGGCAGCGAACGCGGGTGACGGCGGCCGCGCGGCCGAGCTATCAAAATGGGCACGCGCCTCGGCCAGTGACAACCGGCGCGCCTCAATCCTGAATCTTGCGCGGGCAGAACTGCCTATCGCAATCACACACAACCAGCTCAACGCGATCCCCCTCGCACTCAATTGCCTTAACGGGACAATCGACCTGGCCGACGGGACATTGCGGCCGCATGAGCGCGGCGACATGTTTACCTACGCTTTGCCGGTCGATTACGACCCGGCAGCGGCTTGCCCGACGTGGGACAGATTCATTGAGAGGATTACAGGCGGCAATCAGGACATGGCGCGCTATCTGGCCGCGGCCGTGGGTTATACCCTGTCGGGCAGCGCGACCGAACAATGTTTGTTCTTTCTGCACGGTCGCGGCGCTAACGGCAAGTCGACTTTCATCGAAACGATAGCGGCGCTCATGGGCGACCTTGGCCACCGGGCACGCGCGCAAATACTCATGGCAGATGAGCGCGGCCGCGTGCCAAATGAAATAGCGGCGCTGGCCGGGCGGCGTTTCGTGGTCGCCTCGGAGCTAACGGACGGCGGCCGCCTGAATGAATCCATGATCAAAGACCTGACAGGCGGCGACACGATTAGCGCGCGATTCCTGTACGGTGAGCCGTTCTCATTCAAGCCGACATTCACGCTATGGCTCTATGGCAATCACAAACCGGTCATTGCCGGGACAGATGACGGCATTTGGCGGCGTGTAAGGCTAATCCCCTTTGAGGTGCAGATACCTGAATCGGAGCGCGACCCGGCATTGCCCGGCGCATTGCGGGCCGAGCTTGCGGGCATTCTGGCATGGGCAATCAGGGGATGGAAAGACTACCAGATGAATGGCCTACACCCCCCGGCAGCAGTGACGGCGGCGACAACTGACTACCGTGCAGAATCCGACACAATCGGGGCGTTTTTCGATGATTGCTGCATCTTGCAACCGGCAACAACTGTCAGGGCGGGCGCCCTTTACGAGGCATACAACGATTGGGGCAAGACCAATAACATCCGGCCATTGTCCGGCGTACGCTTTGCCCGCGCGCTCAAGGAGCGAGGATTTGAGGGCGGCCGGGACATGCGCGGCAACTACTGGAACGGGATCGGCTTGCTTGCCGGCACGTCGGACACGGGCGGCCGGCAAGCCTGAAAAGGGGCATCTATGTAGGGTATGTAGGGTATGTATGCGTTTGGACAAAATCCCATACGAAAAAAAAACAAAAAAAGTTGGCCAAACATCCCTTAACCCTACATATCCTACATAAAACCCTACATAAAACGCCCTTTTTGCCCCTTTTCGGCCTTGCGAGGGGGGGAAAGGTGAAAAAAGTTTGTGCAAACCCTACATGGATTTGAATGGATTAAGGGGCAACCCTACATGGATTTGAATGGATTAAGGGGCAACCCTACATGGATTTGAATGGATTAAGGGGCAACCCTACATGGCGATCTCGGCGGCCTCGGCGGCCTTGGCGGCCTTGGCGATCTTGGAGCTCCTCAGGCAAAAAGAAAGCCGTCACACTGGGCGGGCGTGACGGCGGCGACGGGGTGTCATTACAAACGACATAGGGTAATGAATGTAAATGACTAGCAATATTATAGCACAAGTTATATATCTTGTTAATCAGGTCGATGCGCGCACTCATTGCGGGGGAGCGTCATGACCACGGCGGATGACTTCAAACGGTCGACGCGGATTGTCGACATCGTGCCCGGCCTTAAACGCTCCGGGCGGTACTACGTCGGCCCGTGCCCATTTTGTGGCGGCCGCGACAGGTTTAACGTCAAGGTGTTGGATGACGGTGACTTGTGGATCTGCCGGCAATGCGGTAACGGAAAATACCACGATGTGATCGACTTCCTGATGCGCCGTGACGGGCGGACTTTCGTGGAGATTGTCGGCAAGGGGAGCGCACCGGCGACAATGCGCGCGCCGGTGCAACCAGCGCGGCCGCCGGTTGAGCTGGCCGCCCCGCCCGATGATGATTGGCAGATACCCGCGCTGGTTGCCGCGGCCGAGTGCGCGAACTATCTGCAGAAATCCGGCGACCCTGAGGCACTCAAGGCGCGCAACTATCTGACCACTGAGCGCAAGCTAAGGGACTTCACGCTCCAGGACTTTATGATCGGCTACAATCCGACATGGCGCACGATTGACGGTATCGGTCGACTTGCGCCGGGTATCACAATCCCCTGTATGGTTGACGGCCAATTGTGGTATCTGAATGTGCGCACGACGGCCGCGGCCCGGCAATCCGGCAAGATAGGCAAATACCACGCGCTCAAAGGCTCACACCTTGGCGCGCTCTTCAATGGCGACGCCCTGTTAAATGCGCCCCGAGGCGCTTTTGTTGTAGAGGGCGAATTTGATGCCATGGTGCTACGACAGTACACCGATCCAAAAGTCGCCATTGTGACGATGGGCAGCGCGGGCACGTTGCCGGGTGTGGCATGGTTGCGCTATTTCGCTGCAGTGCCCGACATCATCCTCGTGCTGGACAACGACGCGGCCGGGCGGGAATCACTGGCAAGGTGGCAAGCCAAACTACCACGGGCACGGGCCGCGCAATTGCCTGAGGGTTATAAGGACGTGACCGAATTCAGGCGCGCCGGCGGTCAGGTGTGGTCATGGGCGGCCGACGTACTGAGGGACAGGCCGACGCCATGATTACGAAATTTACTAATGCCTCGCGCGGTCGACGCCATGAGTCAGAGAATTCAATAATGCCTCGCGACCCGGCCGGCGCCATGAGTATGAGAATTTAATAATGCCTCGCGCTCCAATAAGCCCTTGGCGGCCGTTTTTGACGCACGACGTTGCGCTACACGGGGCGCAACGAGGTGAAAAGGTATAATCTATCACGTGCAACAGTAAAACGCGACACAGGCCAAAATAGGGGCAAAAGGGGCAAGATGGGTAACTTCCGATAGTGCCGCGGCCTGTTTTACAGGTACAAAAAGACACCCCGCCAGCGCTCTGAGCATTGGCGGGGCGCCCTTGCACCTTGGATGTGCCTCATCATTCTACACGCGACGGGCGGCCGGGTCGACGCACGAGCGCGGCGAATTCCTCAACGTCGTGCATGGTGAACACCCAATCGCGGCCAATCTTCACCCCCTTAAGTTGACCGGCAGCGGCCAATTGGCGCACGCGACCCGGCGTGATGCCGAGGTGCGCGGCGACGCGCTTAACATCCATGAGATTCGCTCCTCGCACACTGTCCACGGGTGACAGTGTACCTAATCGCTTGCTTGCTAAACAGTGTTGTACACGCTATAGTTTAGCACAATTCAGGCAATCCCGCCTGATACTTAGCACCTTGGAGAAAGTGACATGAAACGCGGACTATTGAACTATCAACAAATGCGGTCGATGTGGGCGCAACAACTGGCCTATCACCTGGCCGAATACACCGGCGACCCTGAGGCGCACGTAAACGCGGCGACCGAGGCGATAGAGGCGGCCAGCACCGGCGACGGCGGCCGCGTGATTGACTTGCCCGACGGCACGACCACGACGGCAGCCGAGTTGGTCGACCTGTTTTGTTTGGATGCATATTTATGGGGGCAATCATGACGGCCGACAATGCAACAATCCCCACGCGGTCGACACGGCGCGCCGCCGTCGATTTTCACGAATATGTAATCGATTACAGTGCCCGGCAGCGGGTCAACCTGTTCGCACTGGCCACCGGCATGGCACTGGCAACAGGGTCAATAATGTACCTGAGCGGCGCTCTATTGGTTGCATTTACGTCAATCGGTTTAGGGTTAGGGATTGCCGGGGCGGGCGCGTTACTCATTGCGATTGACGCCCACGCCTGTTACACGAGGTACCTGGCAATCACTGAAACGGCAACCTATCCCGAGGCGCAACCAGCTCAGGCCGCGCGGCCGTTTATGCCAAGTCGCAACGGCGCGGCCAACATCCGGGCGGGTCGATTCTCATTGACGGCCGACACATGGGCGGCCCTGTTTGCCGGTGCAGCGCGCAACGGCGGCCGCGTGACACGCGACGGCGCGGCCCGCGTACTGCCTCGGCCCCTGTACCGTGATTGGCAATCAACGATAGAGGAGCTGCAGCGCCTCGGCATGGTCGATGTTGACGGCATGGCGACCGCGGCGGGTTATGAATTCGCCAATGTCACACCCCCCCGCCCTGTGGCCGTCAATCCGGCCGAGGGCGCGCATAGCACGCACGCACGGCGCACGAACGGCGCGCACGGGGGGGAATCATGACCCCGGCGACCGAGACCGCGCTCAAATTGCTGGCCGGGGCGGTCAATGCGCTATTGACCGTGGAGCGCCGGCAGCATCGCGTAACACCTGAAATTGTGATGACCCGTCAGGCGGGATATACAATCATTGCCCTGAGGGAAACAACCAGCGCGGCCGATTGGCAACCCTGTGGCCGCCCCTATAGCACGATGAATGAGGAGCGCGACGGCATGTAACGCCCTCGGCAAAAGCGGGCAACCGGCGACGGCTTGCCCGCTTTTTTGTTGCCATGAATGTAGCACGCCTGTTCGAAAATCTTTAAGGTTAACCCCATTGCGTGTGCTAGTGTACGTTGCTATAATGCATATTATCA
>CAZBOT010000106.1:0-5186 GCA_964493575.1 uncultured Candidatus Saccharibacteria bacterium
ATGACACTGCGACTGTTCGAGCCTTAGAAGTTCAGAGTTTTAGCGGTACAAACATTAATGGTATTAACACAGGTATCGCCAGTTTTGGATACACTTTTGGTGTTCATGCAGTGACCACCTCGCAGGCAAATGAAGCCGCTCAGCCAGCTGCGTTGTTTGCCGATCTCGATAATGGTAGTGCACCGACTCAGGGTAATGCCATCAGAGCTTATACCAATAATGCTACGTCTGCAGATTTGGTCAGTTTTTATCAAGAAACTAGCAGTTTTAGTGGTAATGGCTTAGAAATGAATTTTGGCAATAATTCTGGAACTTTTAGTGGTAATTTCTTAAGTCTACAGGTTGCGGGAACACAATTGGCTCATGTAGATGCCGAGGGTAACGCCTTTGTAAGTTTGCGCACAAATGTTGGTTATGTTAATGCCGTCTGTCATGTAACCAATGGCGCTGTAAATGATGATGAGCTGGTGGACTGTGGTAATACTCCTGCAGCTGACTTTGCTGAAATGTATCCAGTGGCCACTGGCACAGAAGTCGGTGATGTTATGGTGGCAGGAACTCAGATGGTTAACACTTATGATGTTGATGCAAGCGGTGCAATTAATTGGAACAAAGTTAAGGGAGCTATCACCCAGTTAGTTAAATCAGATAGCGCATACAACAGCCGATTGGTTGGTGTGGTTTCAGACAACTATGGTGACTTTTCTTCAACCGGTTATAACATTCGTGAACAAGACAATCCAAAATCAATTGCCTTGGCTGGTCGTGTCTTAGTTAAGGTGACCAACGAAAACGGTGTGGTGCAAGCAGGGGACTACTTAACAAGCTCTGCAACCCAAGCTGGTAAAGCTATGAAGGCAACCGCTCCTGGCATGATGATTGGTATGGCGCTCTCGGGTCCGAACGCGCAAGGGTTGGCAATGGTTTATGTAAACACTGCTTACGGTGATCCTGGTGTAACACTTGATGGCAATGCAAACTTAGTTCTTCATCGCGGTGTTGCTACAACAAAACTTATCACTGCAACCCAAGCTGACGCTGCCTACATCATTGAACAAGAAGGTACTGGTGATTTGTTACAGCTCAAGAGTGATGGCATTGATCGGTTACTCATTGCCAACAATGGTGCTCTTAGTTTGAATACAACTCCAGTTGATGACGCCGAACTTATCTTAGATGTGAAAGTTGCAGACTCAAGCAAGTTTAGCATCAACGCTCGTGGTGACATTGCGGTTAGTGGTGTAATCGTAATTAAGGATGACACCTTCGCCGGGAGTATCGCAACCGATGAAGAAGGTTTAGCAGAGATCACTTTCACATATAATCTTGGAACAGGTAAGCCAGTGGTTCAGCTAACTGCTGAGGCTCAAATTCCGGTATTCGCTCAGATTATGGAATTCAAGCAAGATGAAGATGGTAACTACACTGGTTTTGTAATCAAGACTTTCGATTTGATCTCTGGCCCAATTAGCGCGGTGGTTCATTATAATGTGACAGCGAAACAAGACGGCTATATCACTTATGGGGAAGTGTTATCTGTTGAGAACTCCCCAAGTAACTTTGGTGATGGCTTTGGCGGTGGTGATGGCTTTGGGTTAGTTATCGAAGGCGGTCAGGTAGTTGAGGGCAGCGATGACAGTAGCGCAGGGGGCGAGACCCAAACCCCAGAGACCGCGCCTTTCGATAGCGGCGGTGAGGTAGCAGGTGAACAAACAACAGACCAATCAAGCACTCAAGAAGAGTCAAACCAAGGCGAGCCGATTAGCTTGCAATAATCTTGAGATTATGCTATAATTAGTTTAGTTAAAGTTCGTTTAGAAACCAAAATCAAAATACAATTCAATATATAACAAACCCTTTGAGTGTTTTTAGCTTGAAGATTGCCTAGAGCAACAGCCGTCTCAAAATTAGACCGGCTTTAATTATTACTCTGGGTAAACTTATTTAACGCTTTATGGCAGTAGCCAATCAAAAAACTCTTATCGGACTCATTATTTTGTTGCTTATTAGCAACTTGGTAACTGGGTGGTATGCACTAAACAATAGCTCAACAGCTAAGATAGACGAGCTTGTATCCCATCAAGCAGAGTACCCATTTTTGGATCCAACCTTACCTTTATTGGACCGTAGTAATCTGATAACGAACATTCAGGAGCTAAGAAGTTATTTAAAAGCTTTGCCAGCGCAGAATCAGGATTGGGCCAGCATTTCGCTCTATGTTGAAGTAATCAACACTGGCGCTAATATTGCGGTGAATCCCGATTTGGCCATTTGGCCATCCAGCTTGACTAAATTACCAACCGCTATGGTGGCAATGCGCAAAGTAGAGCATGGTGAATGGATGTTAACCGAAACCAGCTTTGAAATCTTAGCAACAGATATTAATGCCCACGATCCAAATCAGAATAATTTTGAAGTGGGCCAAAGCTATCGTTTACAGGATTTATTAGAGCGGATGCTTTTAGACTCTGACAACGTTGCCTATAATGTGTTGGTTAGAAATCTGACGCCTGCCGAATTGGCTTCCATCTCCGAAGCCGTGGGCATTGACACCTTTTATAATTCAGACGGCCGAGTGAGTGCCAAAGAGTACACCAGGCTCTTGCGCGCTTTATATCTTTCTACCTACTTAGACAAGGAGCATTCGAATCGGTTATTGGCAATTTTGAATCAAAGTGAATTTAAGGGTTTATTACGCTCTGGGTTGCCCCAAGGTATCCCATTCTCACACAAGTGGGGGATAAACCAAACAGTGAATGCCTATTCCGATTCCGGCATTGTTTA
Source organism: uncultured Candidatus Saccharibacteria bacterium (assembly GCA_964493575.1). GTDB lineage: Bacteria > Patescibacteriota > Doudnabacteria > UBA920 > UBA920 > UBA920. Next base: position 2,785 of record CAZBOT010000106.1, read on the forward strand.
TTTGGAGAAGCGACCGTATTTGATATCTGTCATGATTCAAGCTAAGACTGATGATTACACTCGGAATCAGCAGAGAGCGGAAGAATTAATGAAGACTATCAGTTCGCGAACCTTCCAATATATGCAGCACTATCAAGTGAAATAAATGATTAGCTTAAAACAAAAATACAATTTGTCTAAAAATTTTTACTTGCACCTACTCACCATAGTTGGTTTTGTTGGTTTGTGGATGATGTTTGCCACTACTGCCTGGGCCATTGATGGCACTGGGATGCTTAACTATGATGAAGACGGGGCCAACAACCTTTCACCACACTATCGTACTTGGAGTGGGACTGATTTAAGCGGTGAGAGTAATGCTCAGAATGATGAGTCAGCCAATGACGATACTAACCACACTGTGGTGGAAGCTGCCCCTAACCGCGACGAGTATCTAATGGCCCGTATGGAACAGAATGGCCATTTGGACGTGCAAGTATTTAGTGGAGGTTCGTGGATTGACGGTAGCGGCGCTCCAACCAATGGTAATTTTACAACCGGCATTGGTACCACCAATGATGTGTACCGATCGTTTGACGTGGCTTACGAAAATGTTACCGGTGATGGCGTGGTGTTATATGAAAGCACTACTACCGGTGATGGTTTATTAAAATATCGAGTCTGGGATGGTTCTGATTGGTCAGGTGAACAAACATTGGATTATTCCGCCGTTGATGAGGGGAATGCTTCGGTTCGTTGGGTGGCTTGTGAGTCTGATCCAGGTTCTGATTATATTATGTGTGGTTGGCGGGAAAACACCAACTTGGGAGTTTATGCTGCGGTCTGGGACGGCTCTAGTTGGATTGATATTGTTCAAGTCTCAGCCGAGAATGGTACTTCTGCTCGGCAGGATTTTGATGTTGCCTGGGAAGGGGTTAGTGGTGATGGGATGATCGTTTTTGGTGATTCAACTGCTGCGCCTTTCGTAGACGCTTGGACTTACTCCAAAACTTCTGGTTGGGCCGACACTAGCAGTATGACTGATCCAGGTGCGGCTGTGCAGTGGTTAACCATAGCTGGTAGTCCGATTAATGACTATATCGCGGTGATGATTAATGACACTAGTTCTACAACCAGTGCTGACATGAACGTGGACATGTGGAATGGTTCCAACTGGACTAGTGCGACACAGCCAGCCACTATGGACGTGGACATTAATAGCAATGGTTTTTCTCAAGGTCAAGACGTAGCTTGGGAACAGAGTTCGGGGGACAGGGCCTTATTTGTTTGGCGTGACGGTACCACAGCCGAAACCTACATTCGTTATATGGTTTATGACATTTCGGCCAATCAATTTCAGGCTATCGAAGATGGCACTCATTGTTTGTTAACGGAAGGTGGTGTGGGTACCACAGAAAACATTACTAGCTTGGCAGCAGCTGAGGATTCCAATGGGCCGTGTTCGGCGGTAGGGATGGCTTGGGAAGATATTGTTTCTGGTATTACCTTAGTACCAGACCCTGGTTCAAATAAAATTATGGTTTTAGGTCAAGACCAAACTTTAGATTTAAAACCTGAGATGCAGCTTTGGAACGGTGATGCCAATGGTACTTGGTTAACCCAAACCGCGACCATGGGTACTTATGAATTAGACTTGTCCACTGGTGCAACTTTGAGTGCCAGTTTACCTACAAAACCATATGATTTTGCGTTTCGTACTTCGGCAGTTCATAATATCTGGAGCACAGGTACTCAAACTTCAACTTTAGGCATCGGCGCGGTGAATGCGCATGTTGGAGGTTCGTTTGTTATTAACCGCACCACCAGTACTGCCAATGTTACGAGTATTACCATCGCAGAACAGGGGACGATTGATGGACTAAATCATTTAGATAACATCAAACTTTATTATGAGATGGATACCAGCGCTCCGTATAATTGTGTAAGTGAATCTTACGCTGGCACTGAAACGCAGTATGGCTCCACCGACACCACAGGCTTTTCCGCTGCGAACGGTACTTCGACTTTCACTGGGTCCGTAGCTGTGACTCCCACTTCGGTTATGTGTGTCTACGTAGTTTTGGACGTAACTTCGGGGGCTTCGGCTGGCCAAACTATTGAGATTCAAATAACTACCCCGAATACTGATGTGGTGGTTTCAGCGGGTAGTCTGCGACCAGGGTTCCCGGTTTTACTGGCTGGGACAACAACTGTGCAAACCCCAATAACAATTTCTGGTACTTGTGATGGCTATGATCAAACTACAGATTGTACCGATGATGGCTCCAACTCGATTAAGTTTGCCTTAAATGGTGTACTGCAAGCCGAAACTGATTCTGTGGTTGACGGGGCGTGGTCAATATCTGGCGGTGGTATGGTGGGATGGAGCGCTGGTGATGTGATTACTGTTTTCATCGATGGTG
>CAZBOT010000107.1:0-5127 GCA_964493575.1 uncultured Candidatus Saccharibacteria bacterium
TCCGCCGCCCTCCCAGGCGGCAAAATGGGTTAGTAGTTGTCGGGCGCGAACCAATTGAATCCAGACCATTGCATCAGCCCGGCGCCGTTGGGACCAGGTCCTGGAACCGTGCCCGCCCGGATCGGCAACAGGCCGGTACGGTCATCGGTTACGTAAATCAATTGCCCCAACGGCCGCGGGGCTCCAAGTGAATTCCAGTCTGCCGCACTGGCCGCCCAGATTTGATTGACGACACCGTAGCTGGAGATCAACCCCACCCTGGCCGCCTGGCCGTTGGTCAGGGAAACCAAGGAACCAGGGATGGACGTGGGCAAACCCACGGAATCAAACGTCGCACCGAATGCCGAATTGTTGATTTCAATGCCGGTCACCGCGCCGGCGCCGATCGGATCGGCGCGCAAAAACGCGCCGGCGCAATTCAGGATTTGGACGACGCCAAAATCGCCGCCGAAACCCCATAGGCCATTCGCCTGAGCAGCTGATTTGGTGTTGATCAGACTGTCTCTGATGATCGCCCGGCGGTTCGCTTCGACGCTCGCGGCGAGCGTGCCCGGACCGTTCTGCGACAACGAAAACGGGCTGATTTGGCTGTCGCGCACGGTGAGCAGTGAATAATTGCCCGCATTATCGAATTCCGCGATTGGGGTTTTGTAAATGCTGATTCCGCCAGCGCCGCCGCCCGTCGCAGCCTGATACGCACTGTCGAGGGCCTGCACGCCCTCGATGTCCACCCGTCCGGCGCCGCCGATCACCGCGCACCGGTTGGCGGCGAACCCCGATTGATTGATGATCGTGAGATCGCGCAGAACAACCTGGACGATGGGGAACGCCGGCTCTGCGTTGACGCGGACAATCGCGGGGCCGTTGTCCTCGGTTGAATTGCCGAAAATAATCAGACCCTCAAGCCCAAAATAATCCACGGTCTGCGTCATGGCCGGACCGCCAGCGGTGAAGACGGCGCCCGCCGCCGCCGAAACGATCACGCTGCCGCTGGCGCTGGCCGCGATATGAACGGGTAGATCGCCCGTCACGAAATTGCCCTCGTAATTGCCCGGTTCAAGCAAGATCAGATAGGGCAATTGCCGGTAACCGCCATTGGCGATCATCGCGCGGCGGGATTGCGCGCAGGCGTTGATCGCCTGCTGGATATCGTCAAAATCAGCGGACAGGCCCGCTGGCCGCGGAACCTGATCCTGCCCCAGCAAGCTGGATGTAACCAGCGCCGGGTTCACCGCCGGCGCGACCGTCACCACGCCAGCCCATTGCCGCATGATCGGCTGGCCGCCAGCACCTGGCGCCGAGCGAGGAATGTTAATGGCGCGAATTGGCATAAATCAATGCTCCTGCGGCAGCCAACGCCAGCAGCGCCGCGCCGCCGCGGCTGTCACCGGTTTTCCGGGCGGACTGTGCGGCCGCCCGGTTAGCGCCGCGGATGATATTATCCGCGGCTGCGCCGCGGTACAAATCGAAGCCTTTGGATGTCCAGTGCAGGGCGACCAGATTTTCCGGCGGCCGCTGCGAGCCGCGGGGAACGATCACGACTTTTCTGCCGGGATACGGCGCAGAACCGTCACGGGATCTGTACACCTGATTTTCATCAGGCGTATGAACAAACATGGCCTGAGCGTCACCTAGGTTATTCAAGGCTGAATTGAGACCGTTAATCACTACCTGTTGAGCATCGCGAGTTTGGGCGATTATGTTTTCTGAAACCTGTGTCTCGAGATCCGTCATAGGATCTGAAGCCCACTCCGACATGATCTGTACCGAGCCACGAAGTTGCTCCCAAAGCGAGGGCTCATTTTGATCTGGATATTTATCCGGGACTTTCTTTAGAGCCATGAATCGAGCTTGATTCATCCACATTTTTCGCCACCACGGAATCACTACGTACTGCTCGATTCCCATCAGCGGATAAATAATAGCTCTCGATGCTAAATCCTTTAATGATCTAGCCAAAAAAATGCCGTTCTTACGGCCACCAGGAACATGTCCCGCGAAGACCATCGAATAACCAAGCGGCACAAAACCATTTGGTGAGGCAAGCCCAGGAATCATGATCTGATAATTAAAAAAATCGTAGTGCTGATATCTGTAATTTGAATCGTCATTCAAGGGATAGAGAGCTGGCTTCCCATCGACTCGCTCGAATAATGCGAACTCGATTGGAAGCGGCGCACCAAGTCTAAATCCAGGCTCAATGATTTTTTGAAAAGCTATATGATGCTTGAGTGATTCTGCAGCATAGACCTCGAAACCAGAAATCGAATTTTTTAGGCGAATAAAAACTTCGAGAAATTCTTCCCATTCTTCCTGGGATGGGCCTCCTTGAAATAAGGAAACAATCCAATCGAATAACAGAGCGATCATCCCTCCAATGATCGATGTTGATGATAGAACGACTCCAACGATCTGGGATGCGAGATTGATTCCGCGCCGCAGAATTTCAGGTGCCAATGCAACAACCTGATCGATTGCATTCTTAATTCCTGCATAATCTGCAGCACCCAAAATCATCTTTAGGACATCATTCGCATATTGAGCAGCAGCCCATCCAGGCGCAATCATTGATCCTATTCGGTCTGCAATGACAGGCGCCCAATTTGCCTGCTGAACGCCCAGCAAATCTGCCGGCTCACGAAAAATTTCCCGCGCAGGAACCACGATTGGGGCCAACGCTCGCGCGATTCCCGATTGCCCAATCTGAGCTATGGTTGTTTGGATTGGCACTTGAAAAGCTCTCCCCTTAAGTACTCGACCTCCCTATCTATTGAATCCTTTTCTTGGCAATAGACATAATCTTCTTTGGAAAAACGTGCGATAGAATCGAGTCTAAATCGTTCCGAATCTATAAACGCAAGCGTCTTATCGATACATTCATCACGTGTCCGAGCTCTAGAACAATCTGGGAACGCACTAATTGAATCGTGGCAATTTTGTTCTATTGTCCAAATTTCAGTCTCGCTGATCCCACACCCGGCCAGCGCGGCGGCGGCCATCGCCATCCATATCCACCCTGGCCGCCTCATTTTTTTCCCCTGGCGAAAATCATCCACGCCAGCGCCCCGCCGCCGATGATCAGGGGCCAATTGGCGCCCTTCTTTTTTTCCTCATCCGCCGCGGGCGGCGGCGGCTGGTACCCAGGGGGGATCTGCGGCAGTCCCGGCGCCGGGGCCGCGGGCGCAGGACCGAATGGATTGACCATGGGAGCGCCCGGCTGGGGCGCAGGCGCGAGCGGCGCCACCATGGGAGGCGCGGCCGCCCCGGGGCGCGGCGGTTCGCCTGGAATCAACCCGCTCACCTCCCGGGCCATGTCGAAAACATGCTCGGCCCGGGGCGCCACAAACAGCCGCGGGATTTTTCGGAGCGGTTTGCCGGCGTCCTTACCGGCGAACGCGGGAAAGGTCTGCGCTGGATCGGCCTTGTTGGCCTCGCCAGCCTTGATCCAGTACTCGGCGATTCCTGCCCAACTGACCTTCGATGAGAGCCCCTTTTTCGCGGCAAGATCCATGGCCGCGCCGGCGTAGATGGGACCAGCGTTGTACGAGGCGAGCACCAGCCGCCACATGTCGGCGATACTGAATTGCTGCCCGTTCCTGGCCGCGTAATCGGTTAGCAGCCAGTACAAATAAACCAGGTACCGCGTGCCCAAATTGATGTTGATCGCGGGTTCGAGCAACTGCGTTTTCGTCACATTCACATTGCCGAGTTCCGGCAATCGCGCCGTCGGCAATGTGATTTGCATGAGGCCGAATGCATGCCCGGCGTCGCCCACGGCCGCCGGATCGCCGGCGCTCTCGACCGTGATCAGCGCGGACACGATCCCCTCGTTGTCCTGCCCCGCCGCGCTGTTGGCGCGGATGGCCGTTCGCCAGCGCTCCCAGACTTTTTGAAATGTGGCGCGGCTCTGGCGCTGCGGGTAATGATCTTTCGCCGCCATCAGTAGCCGCCTCCAACGGGGGCGCCGTAAGCCGGATCGAGGCCAGGGCCGCGAGTTTGGTATAAATACCTGTCCCACATGCACACCAGCCCCCACGTGGGCGCCGGCGACACGGGCGGGCTGATCACCCCGGCTTCCGCCCATGAATGCGTTGGGAGCGCCGTGGTGAATTTATACGTCTGCGGAACCAAGCCCTGGGCGTTATTCATGCGGGCGCCGCCCGCGATGATCAGCAACATATCGCCTAGCGGCCGCTGCCAGATTAAGGCGCCATTAATCACGACGTACCACGCATAGCTGTTCAGTTGCGCGAAGGACGGGATCGGCGCGGGATCTGGCTCAAAATCCAACGCGAACCGGAAACCGATCGATTTGCCGGCGGTTCCGCTGGGGTAAACATCGCGGAAAACCCTCGTCAGCAGCGGCGCCGGTGACGGGTTGGGCGCCGGGTTCCAGCGCTCGATCAGTTGAGCGCGGTCCTGCGTGTCGAAGGGCGCGAAATTCCATGGCGGCAGCGGCGCGTATCCGTGCCCTGGTCCTTCGCGCAATTTATTGAGCGATCGCGCATACGAGGGTATGACGCGGGTGATCTGCCCGCCAGCCTCGTGGGCGCGGTAGGCGCGTTTATGACCGCGCAGGTTAATCGCCGCCTCCAGCGGGGGCCAGGCCGTTTTTCTCGGCGGTGTATTCCCCCGCGACACTTTCATTCACCAGCAATTCCCCCTCGAAATAAACCTCGACGAGGGCCACGGTGAACGGGTTGTTGTTAAAAACCTGCATCGTCATGTCCTGGTTGGTGCCCACATCGAATCCGCGGGCCATCAGGATATAGGGCAATTGCGCGCTGCCGGCGATGACGGATAATGGGGCTGTTTGCCCGGTCGAGCCCTGGGCGTCATTGAAAAAGTTTTGAGAATTCCCCGCGCCGATCTGGACGCGGAGCCCCGCCAGCGCGCTGGCGGGGTTCGTGACAACTTGGAACGAGCGGATGCGCACGCCGCCGCCGCGCGTGCCCACCCGCCAGTTTTGGATCTCGGAGATCTGCCCTGGGGCGATCTCCCTGAACTGGAGCACTCCAGCGTAGGTACGCTGGATGACCCCGTTGATGGTTCGTACCGGCTCCGCCATGATTAGGCCCCCGGTCCGGCGGCGCCCGCCAGCAATTTCTGGAACGCAATCCCCTCCAG
>CAZBOT010000108.1:0-5043 GCA_964493575.1 uncultured Candidatus Saccharibacteria bacterium
TCTGGCAAGCCATCAGCGAGTTGGCGCGCGCAAAGATGGCGATTGACTTTGTTACCGTGTCTGAGCAATTGGGAGACAAGTTGGCCGAGGTTGGTGGTCCTGCGTACATCACGGAGCTTATCAACCAGCCACCTAGTAGCATGAACTGGGAGAGCTACGCGCGCGTGGTGGCTGACAAATCCACGCGCCGAAAGCTGTTAGAGGCGGCTAATAAGATAGCCAAGAGCGCGTATTCTGAGGATGAGGATGCGCTGGAGAGCGTGTCGGCTGCGCGCCAAGCCGTTGATGATGTGGAGACTGCATTGCCGACTCCGATTGACGGCGTGAAGCCATTGTCTGAACATATCAAAGTGTTTGCCGAAGAAATGGATGCCGAGGATGCTGGCTTGGTCATGCCAACGGGATTCCTTGGGCTTGACGCAATGACGGATGGCGGTTTCTGGCGCGAGCGTTCTTACCTCATCATGGGCGCGGCGAAGATGCGTAAAACCATCCTGCTGAGCGAGGCGGTGATTGGCATGGCCGAGAATGGCAAGCGCGGCCTGTTCTTCTCGCTGGAAATGCCGTATCGCGACTTTCTCATCCGCGCCATCAGCACGCGCGCCAGAATACCCGAAGACGCAATCCGCAACCGTGCCATGAGCGTAGAGCAGCGCACAGACTTCAACGAACAGTTGGAGCGCATGTATTCCCTGCCGATACACATGACCAGCGCGGGCAAGTGGAGTATTGACGCAATCCGCGCCGAAATCCACCGCCACAAAGAGGACTTGTCATTCGTAGCGATTGACTACCTGGGGCGCATTTCCGATAAGCCAGGGTTGCGCGAGGAACATCATAACCTAGAGTGGAAGGCGCGCGAAATCAAGGACATGGCGAAGGACTTTGGCGTAGCTGTGATCGCCATTCACACCTTGACGGGCAGCGGCACACTGCGCGCTCCGGCGGTGAGCTACGAGGTAGACCACGCCATGCGGCTTATCTCTGACAAGGAATTCAAGAACGCGCTGCCACCACTTGACCCGCGAAAGAACGATGTGAAGCAAAACGTGGTATGGTTGAGCGAAGACTTTGTGCGTTACGGCGCACCGCACAAGTCGCAGCCATTCGTGGCTGACCCGCATTATCCGACTGTGCGCGACATGGCTTATTTGTAAAAGGAGAATGGAGAAAGTGAACGACCACTACCTATCCCGACTGGCCGAGAAAGTGAAAGAACACTACCTAGCCCAGCTGACGGATGCCCTTACCGCTGCCCGCGCCGAGATTGCCGCGTTTCGCGAGGCTGCCAGACACTCTGCGGAGAGGCACGCCGAACTTGACGATATTAGCGATGAGTTGATTTTGTGTCGGGCAGATTTGAATGCCGCCCGCGCCGAGAACAAGCGGCTGCTGCAAAAGATAGAGGCGTTAGTGCATGTTTGGGATAGTAATACGCGCGACTACCGTATGCCTTTGGCGGTGTCTAATCTGCGCGCCCTGCTCCAATCCGAGAAAGGCGGCGAGTGATGGAGGTCTGCCACCATTGCGGCGGCGAAGTGCGCGCCACGCGTATCGCTAATCGCAACGAAAAGATACCGCGATTTTGTGCAAAGATTGAGTGCCAGAAAGCGCGCCAGCGTGCGGCTCACAAGCTGTACGTCGCCGAGGGGCGCACCAAGAAGAGTCGTGGCCTGAGCGGAATGTGTGCCAATTGCCACGCGCCCATGATGAAGCGCAAGATGATGGCGTGGTGTAACGAGTGTCGGGCGAGTGCAGGCGTTGGTTTGCGCGAAAGTGGCGTAAAGGTGAAGCGCGATTGCATGCGTTGTCCCTACAATGCCAACTGTGCCGAGCGCGTCAAGATTGGCTTGTGGGTCGTGTGCGAGCGCATAGACGAGCGCGATATTGAGGCGGCGCAGCTATCGCCGCACTATGATAGAATGGTGGAGTTGATTACGGAAGCGAGGGCGATGTGTACAAGGACTTTGTTTTTAGGATAAAGATTGCTTTTGGGGCGTATCTGTCTGGGTGGCTAGAAATAAACACAGGGCAATTTATGCTTGGTCTGAGTGCTGGGTGGTCATACGGACAACTAACTCTATTTTGTGTGGATATTGGTTTTGTTACGCTTATAGTTTGGATTGACTTACCGTGACCGATAAACCAGAAGCACTACAGAAGGCGTTGGACAACATCAGCAAGCGTTGGGGCAAAGAGGCCGTAACGTTTGGCTCAGACATCAAGGATGAGGTGCTGGATGTAATCCCAACGGGTAGCGTGTCGCTTGATGCGCTCATTGGCGGCGGTCTGCCGCGCAAGAAGATAACCGTTGTGTATGGTGGACAATCCAGCGGCAAGTCTACCCTGACCATTGAGGCGGCAACGAACGCTCAGCGCGCTGGTTTGAATGTGGCCTATATCCGCATGGAGGGCTGGTTGCCGCCAGACTACTGCGCGAACATTGGCCTTGACATGGACAAGCTGCTGGTATCGCGCCCAAACAATGGTGAGCAAGCGTTACAAACGGCACAGACATTGGCCGAGAGTGGCGCGGTGGCTTTGGTAGTGATTGACAGTGTTCCTGCTCTCATCCCAGAGCGGCGTGTAACTGGCGGCATTGGCACGCTACATCATGGCGATATTGCGCTACTGCTATCCAACGCATTGCCAGAGTTGAGTTTGGCTGCCGAGAAGGGCAATTGCGCGATAGTGCTTATCACGCAGTCCCGCGTAACACAGGGCGCACAATCGTCAATTCCAGGCTATGTACCAACGCACCCGTATGGTGGGCAAGCATTGCAATTTTGGGGCGACCTGATTATCAAGATGACGCGGCGCATGGACAAAGAGGCTGCTGGCCGGTTGAAGCGACAGGGCGCAATTGCGCGCATTGAAAAGAGCCGCGTTAGCCGATACGCAAACCACGAGGCCAGCTTTATCATTGAGTTTGGTGAAGGCATTGACCGCATTGCCGACTTGGCCTCATTCGCCATTGCGCGCGGAGTGATTGAGGATAAAGGTGCTGGCCGCTATTCGTTTGGTGAAACTAAGTGGCACGGCATTGCAAAACTCACGGATGATTTGCGCGAGAACGAGGAATTGCGAAAGGAGCTAGAGTCCCGTGTCCGTTAGCGTCAAGTTGCATCTCGGCGATTGTTTGGAGTACATGAAGTCCATGCCTGACAAGAGCGTGGATGCGGTGATTACTTCGCCGCCGTACAACAAGACGGGTTTTCGTGATGGCAATGCCGGGGGCGCCCATAAATGGAACGCCGATATAGCCTATTCTGCCTACGCGGATAACATGCCCGAAACATCCTATTGGGCGTGGCAATTAGATATTTTGGATGAGTGCAACAGGGTTTTGGTTGATGGCGGCTCTGTTTTTTACAATCACAAAGTCAGGCGGTACAACGGGGTTGCACATCATCCATTGACTGAACTGACAAATACGCACCTGACTTTTTACCAGCAGATATTGTGGGAGAGGGAGGGAACAGTAGATAGAAATTCTGCGTACCTTGACCCTACAACGGAGCTAATTCTATGGTTTGTCAAAGGCAGACCAAAAGTAAACAAGGCAGACGCATTCTATAAGTCCGAGGTTTGGAAAATCGGCTATGCCCGCGACAATTCTCACCCCGCACCATTCCCAATAAAACTGCCGCAGAATTGCATGCTGCTCTCTACCAACCCCGGCGACACCATCTTCGACCCATTCATGGGCAGTGGAACAACTGGCGTTGCTTGTGTGCAGACAGGGCGCAACTTCATCGGCTGCGAGCTTGACCCCGAATACTATGCCATCGCTGAGAAGCGCATTGCTGACGCACAATTGCAAACGAGGATGAATATATAGTTAAAAAAGGAGCTAGAAGATGGAATCAGAGAAAAAGACACCAGAACAGCGGCTTGACGAGTGTATCGCAGACTGGCGCGCCGAGATTGTGCATGCCGCAAAGGCCGAGAATGCCTACCGCAAGCTGCGCCAAGAGAAGCGCATGTTGGCGCGCACTATGCCAGACTTGAAACTTGCTGATGACCGTAAGGAGTGGGTGGATTCTGAGACGGCAGATCAGCGTATGGAGCGCGACATTGCCGCCGAGATGCTAAAGACGTATCCCGAAGAAGCGCGCAACATTCGTCAAGTGATGAGCTACAAGCAGAGCGAGATGAAGGCGGCGGGAGGGTTGGAATGAGCGAAATTCACAGCTACAGCAGCCCGTTCAGCGTAGGCCATCGGGCTTTAGAGAATATGTGGGGCGGCGTTGTTTATGTGCAAGAGAAGATAGACGGCAGCCAGTTTAGCTTCTGCTTCAAGGATGGCGAATTATCCTTTCGTTCGCGCGGCCAGCAGATTGACAAATCCGCTCCTGATATGTTTCGTCAAGGCGTAGAGGCCATTACTGCCATTCACGAGTCTGTGGGCTTGCGCGAGGGGTGGACATACCGCGGCGAGTATTTGCAGAAGCCGAAGCACAACACTTTGGCTTATAAGCGCATCCCGAAACATCACGTCATCTTGTTTGACATTGACGGCGGCGACCAACACTATCTGACCATGAGCGAGTTGGCTGATGAGGCCGCGCGCATTGGTTTGGAGTGCGTGCCGTTCTTGGCTACGCTCGTTGGCAAGCCAGACATTGAAACGCTTGACGCTATGCTGCAGGGCGAAAGCATCCTCGGCGGCGCGATTGAAGGTGTGGTGCTAAAAAACTACGCTGAGTACGCGCCCGACAAGAAGGTGCTGATGGCGAAGTATGTGTCCCAGTCGTTCAAGGAGACGCACAACAAGGATTGGAAGGCGCGCCACCCAGGCCAGAACATGTTTTTGGACAATCTCGTGGCCGAGTACGCTACCGAGGCGCGCTGGCAAAAGGCCGTTCAGCATTTGCGCGAGAGCGGCGAGATTGAGGGTAGCCCAAAGGACATTGCCCTGCTGCTGCGCGAGGTCAGCAAAGATGTGCTGAAGGATGCTGAGGCTGAAATCAAAGAGGCGTTGTTCAAGCACTTTTGGAAGCAGATTGCGAAGGGTATCACGGTGGGATTGCCTGAGTGGTA
>CAZBOT010000109.1:0-3654 GCA_964493575.1 uncultured Candidatus Saccharibacteria bacterium
ACGATTAAGCGAACCGCCACAGATTGCACGCGTCCAGCAGATAAACCATAACGAATCTTGCGCCACAAAAATGGTGACAGTTCATAACCCACTAAACGATCAAGCACGCGCCGCGCTTGCTGCGCATCAACTAAGTTAAGGTCAATATCGCGCGGGTTTTCTAAAGCTTTATCAATGGCAGTCTTAGTGATTTCGTGGAAAACAATGCGCTTGATGCGCTTATCTTCTTTACCATCTACAATCTGTTTTTCATTCCCTAAACCCAAAGCTTGCACTAAGTGCCAAGAAATTGCTTCACCTTCGCGGTCTTCATCAGTCGCCAATATAATAGAGGACGCTGATTTGGCCATCTTTTTGAGCTTAGTAATTATTTCTTTGGCTTTGGGCGGGATAATGTAGTTGGGCTCAAAATCATTGTCTACATCAATAGAAAGCTTGGATTTTGGCAGGTCGCGGACATGGCCAAAACTGGCTTCTACCTCGTAGCCAGAGCCTAAAAATTTGGAAATTGTTTTCGCCTTGGTGGGCGATTCTACTATGATAAGTTGCTTGGACATAAAAATTTGAATAGATACAAAAGGGAGTTTAGCTGAGCCATTACGACTTTGTCAAATTTGGGCTGTGGACAGGGCGGTCAAAAGTTTCTATAATATACGCAAAGGAGGTGGGTATGAGGTTCATGTCTAATGCGCAATGCATTTGGAGATTTCTCGCCGTTTCGTTTTTGATCGGAATGGTTTTAACTCTAAACTTTTTGGACAGCATGCATGTTGTCTTCCCTTCTGCGTTTCGTTTTGAAGAGTCCGTATATGATCGCGTGACTGCAGAGCCGTATTTACTCATTGGACTATTCGGAGGCGCGGTGTTGATCGATTTTTTGATCGGAGCAGTGCGGTCTCGTACCTCTTAGTCTAGCGTGGCGTAATCACATTCGTGGTTGCGCCGATTTTATTTAAGATGTTTTGTTTCTCTTGCTCGGTTGCTTTCCGTGGTTGACCATAGTTTTCTATAATCACCGGAATTAATTCAACTTGTTTAAGCGTAGCTGGCTTTGGGGTGCCTTGCAACTCAGTTGTGCACACGAGGTTAATTTGTTCACTGCGTGAAAGCGGGGTCGGAGAATTAGGAAGTAATCCAGGATGACATAGACCCGGCTTGGTTAAGGTGATTTTTAACATCAACCCTTCTCGAGTGTCTTGGCTCCACATTTGATCAAACACAAAATTTCCTAAAGAATAAAAAATTTGTTTACCTTTATATTCTTCTATAGTTTGAATCCAATGCGGATGTGCTCCGATCACTAAGTCTGCCCCTGCATCAATGGCTGCTCTAGCAAAATTGGTTTGCTCGGAGTTTGGCTCGCGAGTGTATTCTTCACCCGCATGCATTGTCACCACAATAAAATCGCTTCGATTTTTTAATTCCTTGATTGATTGTGTTAAACGATCCAGATCCTTTACTCTAGCAGTGTGTTGGGCATCAATTAGTCCATCTGGGCCCATTGCGGCATAGGTTGCTCCGATAAAGCCTACTCGTACTCCCTTAATCGAAAATACTTTCCCTGTCCAAGCCTCGTCTAAGTTTTCTCCAACTCCCAACGATTGAATATTATTATTGTTGAGCAACTCTTTTGAGTAAGTTAAGCCATCTAACCCTTGATTCAAAATGTGGTTATTGGCCAGATTCAAAACATTAAAATTATATTGAATCAAGCCTGGAAAAGCCCAAATTGGAGAATTAAAAATAAACTGGTTTTGGAATTTAAATTTGTCTGTTCCATTGAAAGGTGATTCTAAATTTCCGAAATTGAAATCAGCGTTCCAGCGTAGTTCATTTTCTAGATTACGGAAAGGCCAATAACCATCCTTTTGATTAGCGTGCATTCTACTAGCCACCTCCCGAGATAGCATAATATCGCCAACTGCGTTAAAGGTCACCTCAGTATTATGATCTTGGAGATTACCTAGTTGTTGCTGGGACCAATCGTAGTATTCTTCTAAACTCCCGCCAGTAATTCCACCATAAGAAAGACCACCTTTTTGATTGTTAAAAAGTTTCTGGTAACCGAGCACGCCCAAGGCGAGAACACAGTAAAGAACAATTACAGCTGCAAAAATTTTTTGATAATGGATCATGGAATTATCTGATAGATTTGAGGATGGATTTGTTTAATTTTGCATTGAAGCTCCAAAGTACTTAGAGTAGCCTGCAGAGTAGTGGTTTGGAGCTTAGTTGAAGCCAGTAGTTCTTCAAAACTTTGCGGTTCAGTTTGCATATATTGTAACACAGCCTTTTCATCAGGGTTATAAGCTGTGTCTTCAACAACTTGTTGCAAAGTGAAACCAAATTCTTCTAAGATCGAAGACCCAGATAGCGCAGGAGTCGCACCTTGGTTGATAAGATTGTTGGCTCCAATGCTTTGCGAGGAAAGAATTGATCCTGGAATAGCAAAAACTTGGCGGTTATATTCTACTGCGAAATCCGCAGTGATTAGGGCACCACTTTTTTGTGCAGCTTCGGCGATAAGAGTAGCTTGGCAAAGTCCAGCAATGATTCGATTCCGTGCCACAAAGAAATACTTTTGTGGGGAAGTATGAGGAGGATATTCAGATACCAATAAACCGTTATTGTCGATGATTGTCTGTGCAAGCTGGTAGTTTTCTTTGGGAAAAATATTTGCGTCGTCTAAACCGCTACCGAGAACGGCGATAGTCGGTAGTTTATTTTTTAATGCTGCTTGATGAGCGTGCGCATCAATTCCATACGCTAAACCAGAAACTACACAAATAGGGCTGCCGGATAGCTCCTTGACGATTTTATTTACCGCGAGCTCTCCATATTTTGTGGCGCGCCGACTGCCAACGATTGCCAGGTTGTATTGATGAGTAAGTAACTGTTTATTACCACGGTAATATAAAATCAACGGAGGGTCTGGTAAGTGTTTTAGGGTAATTGGATAATCTTCCTCAAAAATATTCATTGCAAAAACTTTTGAGTTTCCAAGTGACTCAAAATATTTTGCTTGGGAGTTATTTTGTAAAGCGTTAAAAAATTTATGGCTGTGATCACGGGACAGCCTAAGAATTTGAGCCAGTTTTTCTATTTGGAAATTTGGTGGTTGGGTTTCAAGTTGCGCCTGCCACGAGATTAAGCCGTTAATGATATCCTGCTTTGGTTGTCCGATAGCTAGGCTTAATATATAGAGGGGATAGGTGAGTTTATTCATGCTTAAATTGTGGCATTTAGCAATCAAAACCCTATCAATTTTACCTAAAATTTGCTTAAAAATTTGAATAAACTACTTTAAATATTGACAAAATAGCAATTTTGAGGTACAATTCCAACACAATTTGTCTTCAGTATCCTACTTGTAAGTCGCGACAGCGGAGATCATCCCTCCTATTTCTCCGCCAGTAGCGGTTAAGTAGAGACTTCGCAGCGATTGCTGTGTGCCTCTCACTTGCAGGTGGGGTAGTGAAGATAAAAATCCTAAATCCCATTATTGTTTGTTCACCAGGCTTCGCTGCTTCGCAGCTGCAGGTTGGTTCTCAAACAATAATGGGATTTTTATCTTCTGGAAGAGTGGGGAAATTCAAAATCGACTTTCGTCGATTTTTAATTTTGTAAGAATTTTTCGATCAACTTATTCACTTC
>CAZBOT010000109.1:3754-5025 GCA_964493575.1 uncultured Candidatus Saccharibacteria bacterium
AATGAGCAAATCTCTCTAACTACTTCACCAGACAAGTTCATAAAACTTTGTGGTTTAACTAAGAAAACCTTTTCTCCATTTTCGTGATACTCACAAATTTTGGCATCAAATTTGCTTTGACAAGCAATTACATCACGATCCTTCATAAAAAAATCCACGGCTAAAAACCCAGCATTGTGACGGGTGAGTTCGTATTTGTTTCCTGGATTTCCTAAGCCCACGATGATTTTCATGCAACTATTATACCAGAATGGTCTAGTTTGACTAATCATATTTAAGCGTTCATACTGTTAGTAAATTTATTTAAGGAGTGAATTTATGAAAGAAGACGTCTGGTCAACACCGTTGCGCCGTCCTAGCCAAGCCACTTCTTTGTTGGTAATCTACGATTCCAAGTGTGCCGACATAAGGTTAGAGATAGTTAATCCAAGGACCTTCGATTATGATCCTGAGGGTAAGAAAATTATCAGTTGGAATCATTTCGACACAGTTCGACCATTTATTGAGTTGGTGGAAAATATCCAGCTCCGAATTGATGCTTACGCCCAACTGTTACGTCTGATCTGGAAAACCGCACGTGCGGCTGTGATTAGGACACACTCGCCGGTGAATTTTTCCACAGTGGTGGATGTAAGCGTGCAGAGGATTTCTCGGATTATCAGGAGGTATTTGCACGACCCTTCACTTAATTCCATCTTCTCACTTAACCTCAGAGAGTTACTCAAAGAGGTGTGGGAGTTTGGTATTACTTTCAAGAAGCTTGAATTAGCAAATTAGTTTTAGAGCCCGGTTCGCACCGGGTTTTTATGTTATACTGTGAAAGTCATTAATTTATTTATCATATGTTAGATGAACGAAGAAATTTTGATTCCGGCTCTGATATTTCTCATTTGGTTGAGGGTATGAAGACTGAACATTCTAATGAAGGAGTGGAGCGTTCAGTAGATGCAGGTACCGATCAAGCCCGAGATTTGATTAATTCGGAAGTGTTAGATTTTAACACCACATTTCCAAATATCGATATTGTGAATAAAGAGCAGATGTTGGCAATTGAAGAATATATCGGTGGAGTTTATAAACGTGACGCAGAAGCTGGCAAGGAATTAATAAAATTATTAAATTCAAAAACTGCAGAGCAGTTACCAGCTGTTCAAAATCAAGAAGCCATTGATTTTGTAAATCAAATGGCTAGTAATCTCGAAGGTATGGCAGGAGAAGAGTTGGATTCAGGAATTGCAAAAGCTCGTAGCGCTCACGCCTAAAATATAAAA
>CAZBOT010000110.1:0-4997 GCA_964493575.1 uncultured Candidatus Saccharibacteria bacterium
GCCGCGTGCTGGATGTGGGCTGTGGCATTGGCGATTTTCTGGCAGAGCATTTTGCGAGCTGGAAGAAGCATGGCACAGAGGTTAGCGCATATGCGACCAAAGAGGCCGCGCGGCGCGGCGTGGATGTACGCGACACCGCGTGGAGCTTTGATGACCGATTGTGGGATTTGGTCATCTGGCGCGGCACGTTCCAGCACCTGCCAGACCCCGTTAGCGAGTTGCGCGATTGCGTGGCGCGGATGAAGCGCGGAGCGACGATCGCCATCCTTGCTACGCCGAACACGAACGGCCTTGTCTACAAGCTGTTTGGCGATTTGCCGGCATTGGATGCGCCGCGCAACTGGGTTGTGCCGAGCGACACGATGCTAGTGAACATCCTGACCAACTTGGGGCTAAAGGATATTGAGGTTGTATATCCGTATTGGGATACGCCTTATGCGCGCCCGTTGGTGGACTTTGCAAAGTTTGTGCTGCGCTTGTTTGGTGTGAAGACGAAGTTCGCGTTCCCGCGCTCAATGATGGAGATTTATGCCCGCAAGTAAAGTGGCTGCGATCATCGCAAATCACAACCTGTCAGAGCGCGCCAATAACCTTTCGCGTGCGCTGAGTGGTATTGATGGGTTTGAGGTCATCGTTGTGGACAATGGCTCGCGTGAATTCCAGCCCGTGAACACGGCGGTGAAGCTACGCAAGAACGTGCGCCTGACGCACGCATACTTGACTGGGCTGGCGTATGCCGATGGATTGGCTGCTGTGAGCGGCGAGAAGTTTCGCGCTTACTGGTTTATGACCACGAGTCTGCAATTCGCGTTGCTGGATGGTGTGCGCCAGATGGCCGATAAGCTGACTGGCGATTGTGTGTATGTATCCCCGCGTTACGAAGGGGCTACGCGCTGGCCGCACACGCAGATGGCGAAGGCTGGCGTTACCCGTCACTTGGGCGGGGCTGGCATGTATCTAGCTGAGTGGTTTGACCAGAACGGCCGCTTTGACCCGCGCCTGACGCACAACTGGGGCACGGACTACGACTCTAGCCTGATGGCGTGGCGCGATGGCAAGCACGGGCTGGTTGTAGATGATGTGGTGATGGAAGTCAGCGAGAATCACGGCTACAAGGCTGGCGTACACGGACTGAGTGTGAGCGAGTATCACGAGGCCGCCCGCGCAGAAATGGATGCCGTGATGAGCGAGAAGTGGCCGCGCGAGTGGCCTTTGCTGCGGGATGCAACCGACTATGACGCTATCTATTCTCTGCGTAACTAAGGCCGAGAAGTTTGCGCTTGAAATGCTTGTGCGTATGCGCGAGCAGGCCAACTTGCTAGAAGCCGAGTTGGTTATCGTGCAGGATGGCGAGACGTTGGCCGATTGGGTGAAACCGCTGGCTGACAATTACGCGTTGGTGCGCGGCAAGGGCTACATAGAGAGCGTGCTGGATATGGCGATTGACGTAACCAGCGGGGCATACGTTTTGCGGATGGATGATGACGAATCCATCAGCCCAGAGATGATGAGCTGGCTCATGCATGGCAAGTACAAGAGCGGCGATCACTGGGCGTTTCCCCGCAAGCACCTGTGGCAGGATGGCTACTACATCGCCAGCCAGCCGCTATACCCTGACTTGCAGACGCGCCTATCCACGCGCGAGAAGTCTGGCGGTAGACACGGCGTACACGATGGCTCGCCGTATGGTACGGGCAAAGTAGCCGATGTGTCCATCTGGCATCACAAGTTTAGGCTTCGCAACCTGCCTGAACGGCGCAAGATAGCCGCCAAGTATGACCAGTTGCGAGAGGGTGGCGGCACGGGATTGTGGAAGGCGTTCAACTTGCCAGAGGAATACTACAAGAGTGGCGAGATGAGGATTGAGAAGCTATGACAGCACGCGTAGGCATGGAGTACCTAATTGAATATCTGCGCGGATTGGTGCAGGCTGGCACGGCTGACTACTATGTGGCGGGCGTTCCGTTCTGGAGCGATGACCAGTTGCAAGACCGCCTAGACCGCCATCGCACCGATATTTACCGCGATGAGCTGATGCCGATTGAAACCTATGAGGGCGGCACGCTGGTCTATAAGACGTATCGCTCGCGCTTCCGCAACCTGGAAGGTGGCACGGTCTACTTCACCATGCAAGACGCGGCTGGAAATCCCGTAACGGGCGGCACGGTTGATTTTGCGATGGGCATTGTAACTTTTGCAGACAATCAGGCGGGGAGCGCGCGCTTCATCAACGCTCGCTCGTACAACTTGAACGCCGCCGCGGCTGATGTATGGCGCGCCAAAGCGGGTCATTTCTCTGGTGGCGTAGTGCGCTGGCGCACCGATGGACACGAGGTAGTGCGCGGCAATATGGCCTCTGAGGCTACTGCGATGGCGATGCACTTTGAGAGCGTAGGCGGCGCGCAGACTGTGGAGATTGTAGCGTGCTAGGGTTGAGTGCTGGCGAGCTTGACGCAATCCGCGCTGACATCGCACAGATGCTGCCCGACACTTGCGTACTCTACACGCAGAGCTATATCCCTGACGGGATGGGTGGCGGCACGATTGGCTGGAATGTGGCTGGGACTGTGGCGTGCCGCCTTGACCGCAAGACGGGCTACGAGAAGTTGGCCGCCGATGCTGCTCGGCCATATGGCGAATGGATGCTCACCATCCCACATAACGCCACGATTAGCGTAGATATGCGCGTTGTGCATGGTGGCGAAACCTACGATGTGGTGGCCGTCAATGAAGACAAGAGTTGGCGCGATTGTATTCGCGCAGAGGTTGAATGGCTGAAAGCTCCGTAAGCGTGCAGAAGGATACGCGCGTACTTGAAAAGATACTGGCGCAACTGCACCCTAAGACTGAGGCGGTGCTGCGCGATGCCGCGTTTCGCATTCAGGCAGACGCAGCTATCCACGCGCCATATGACACGGGCGCGCTCAGTAACAGTATGACCGCAGAGCCAGACACCCCGCTCACATGGATTATTCGCGATGGCGTGCAGTATGGCATTTTCAACGAGATGGGTACTGTCAAGATGCCTGCGCGCCCGTTCCTTGTGCCTGCGGTTGAGGCGGAGCGTTCGCGCGGCTTTGAGAACGCGTTTAGGGCATTGTTCTACACATGAACGCACTAGACGCAGCCCTCTACTCCCGCATGGCCGCCAGCACCGCGCTCACTACGCAGCTCGGCGGCACGAACATCTATTCCCTGCGCGTAACGCAAACGCCGATACCTAATGCGTTCGTGGAGTTTGGCGTGCAGGGTGGAGGTGATGAGAATTTCAACGACACGCGCATGAAAAATCTACTAGTGCGTATCAAGGCAGTAGCCAAAACGAAATCAACGGCTGGCGCGGCTGATGCCATCATTGACGCACTATTCACTAACTCAAACCCGCTCACGATCAGCGGCTGGGGTAACAACTTCTGGCTGGCGCGTGAAGCGGACATTGAGTTTGCCGAGGTAGACGATGCCTCGCAAACCTACTTTCACGTTGGCGGCCTATACCGAATCCGCTTCAACGAAGCATAAAGGAGTAACAAAGATATGCCTTCTTCGCAACATTTTACTGGTAAGGATGTGTTCATTAGCTGGGTTCACTCTGGCGGCACTGTCACCCTGTCTGGCGACCAGCGTAGCGTAACCGTTACCACGGCCACCGACTTGGCCGACTCTACGGCTGGTGATGACGAGTGGCGCAAGCAGATTGCCACCATCAAAAGTATCTCGGCCAGCGTGTCCATTCTGCTGCCCGTTGGCGGCACCGCGCTGGAAGATGCAATTCTGGCCGGCAAGGATGGCACGCTGACGGTTGGGCCAGAGGGTACTGCTTCTGGCAAACGCCGCTATGTTATCCCCGCTATCTCGGCTGGTCCTGTAACCAACATGCCCTACGCTGACGTAGTGGAGATGTCCTGCGACTTCTCTGGCAACGGCACGCCGTCAATCAACACGTTCTAACTTTCATTTGGAGGGTCAATGAAACTTCAAAGTGGCATTGAAATCACGTTTGACTTCTACAAAATCAAGCGCGCCGAGTTTATTTCGCTGGCAAAGGGTGTAGAAGACGACAAGATGTTTGACATGCTGGCGCGGGTAACTGGCGTAGAGCGCAGCGTGTTTGAAGATTTGTCTTGGCAGGAGTGGCGCGAGGTGGCGACCGCGTTCTGGGAGGGTGCCTACGCCCCTTTAGCCAAAAGCTCAGTAAGCGAGTCTACTGGGCAATCAAACACGGAAGCCGACCACCAGGAGACGAAGACGGAGAGTTAGTGCCGTATGAGTTCTGGCGGTGGCAGTTAGCAAAAGAGTTTGGCTGGACACTAGAGTATGTAGACAGCTTGTCTGTTGGCGATTGGCAGGAGTATCACTCTGTGCAGGATGGCTTGCAGAAGGCTAAAGGAAGCATTATCAAGTAATGGCGGCACAAGGTCAGCAAATTGCTTCAATGTTCGCTCGCATAGGCGCGGACACGAGTGATTTTCAAAAGGGCATGGGCGATGTTCAGTCGCAGCTTGGCAAAGGCGAAAAGAGCTTTGACAAGTTTGGGCTGACTGGCGTAGTCAATATCGCCAAAATCACGGCGGCATTGTACACGCTGAAGAAAGGCTTCGACTTCGCCCAGCAGGGCGCACAACTCGCGCGCCTTGAAGACGCTGGTGCTAGTTTGGCGCGTTCCTATGGATCGAACATGAGCCAGATTCTTGGCGCGCTAAAGACGGCCTCGCGCGGCACGGTAGCTGAAACTGACCTCATCCTGTCTGCAAACCGCGCCATGATGCTTGGCGTATCCACCGATGCTGACCAGATGGCTAACCTGCTGGAAGTGGCTGCGTTGCGTGGTCGCTCAATGGGCTTGTCTACTACGCAAGCCTTCAACGACATCGTAACAGGTATTGGCCGTATGTCGCCGCTCATCTTGGACAACTTAGGTATCGTAACTAACCTGAGTGCGCGTGTGGAAGAGTGGGCGAAGAAGAACGGTGTCGCCGCCGACAGCGTAGACGATGCTA
>CAZBOT010000111.1:0-2810 GCA_964493575.1 uncultured Candidatus Saccharibacteria bacterium
GGAAGATATTGTACCACATACGGGCAGGTTTACAATTGTCCTGACGGGAGGGTATTCATTTGCACTGGCGGCATTTGGTCAGACGCAACAGGATTTATAGGCGGCAATGGGCAACCTGTAAATGGCAGGGCAGCAGTAAATTTGGGCGCAGGAGGGGCGCAAATGGCAAATGTTTCTCCTAATCAACAATACAGAGTTACATTGCAAGTAAGAAATGACAATATGTTACAACAAATGCTTGACGAATCTGTTTCTTCTGTATTATTGGAAGTAATAAATGGCTAATTATTATACAATAAATAATGTTTCTGCAAGTTTGTCGCCATTTAGACAATCTTCGTGGCAAAGAATTAAGGTTGGCGTTGACCACAATGGCGCACCCATTTTTAGCAGAAAGCGTCAGGTTCAATTAGATTTTACTTTTGGAACGCCAGCTTCAATGAAACAATGGTTAGATATTTGCAATGGAAGCCCACAAAATTTAGATATTTTATCAGATAGCCAATTAACATGGAAAAGCGTTTCTTCCGTTTACTTAGAATGTACGCAATATCCATTTACTGAGGATATTACTGCAAATACAATGACCATTTTAATTACTAATTTGAATCCATAAAAATGAAACGCGCTTTTACGGCAACAGAAAAAAGCATATTAAGAACTAAACCGCAATCAACAGAATGGTATTTGGCGGTTTATCGCCCTGCTTCTGTTTTGCAAGGAAGATTGAATGCGAAACCAACAACGTTTTCTGGTTCTGGAATTGTTCTCAATTCTGTAACCGGCAATTTTACTAGCGTTGTTGAAGGAATGACGTTAATAAATGGCGGCACAATTGCAGGTGGTTCATCAAAAGGAAAATTGAGAGTAAGAAGCGCAACAGGCGGCACATCTACTCTAAAAATTGCAGAATATGGTTGCGCTTTAATAAATTGGGCGGCAAATGATTATATCACAGTCTTAAAAGAATTTAGACCCTGGGTTAAATTTCCGCGTTTCGATACGGGCGCGTCTCGATATGATATGGATTTTGACAAAAGACATTCAGGAGAATTTTCTAATTTAAGACCTATTCCAATTATGGGGCCGCCAATTATTGCCAAAGATTTCAATGCCAGCATGATTGGCAGCAGTTCAGTTTTCTTTGGTGGGACATTAGCAACAACGCAATGGTTGACTTATGATAGTGCTTCGCCATTGGCAGGATACAATTTAACTAGTATTGGAACAGCCGCCGCGCCAACAGTAATTCAAATTCCACAAAGACCTGATGGAACTGTTTTGGGATTGAAGATAACAGATTCAAATGGTTTAAGCGGGATGACGCATAGAATTGCATTTGGTTATCCTTCGCCTGCCACATCTGCATTAGCTGACATACAATTAAGCGAATATCTTAAAGTTGAATTTGGCGAAATTGTGGGTGGATATAAAGCGGGCGGATATTTAGCAAACTTTACTGTAAGAGGAAATCAAAATGCAACATTGGCTTTAGTCCCTGATGAAGCACACGTTGTTGTTTTTGAAGCAAATACGCAATATGGCGATACGGCAAGTGAGATAGGCGGCAATTATCCATTAGCCGAACGTGTTGTATTCTCTGGCTATATTCTAAACGAAACGCAAACAATCAATCCATTTGACAGCACAATAACATTTCAAGCTGCTACAATTGACCAGATTTTATCGCAACAAGAAGCGTTTGATGTTTTCCTTGCTGAATACGTCAACGGAGCAAGCGGATGGCAAGAAATTACAGGATTGACGCTTGACAAAGCTGCACACCATATTATTGCCGAACGTTCAACAATAAGTGAAGTTTGCGATTTTAATTTTGCAAATGGCATGGCTTCACAAACTGGTTTAATTTTATACCAGCCATTGCCAAGAGAATCTATCTTTCGTCAATTGCAAGATAACTATGGAGATTATGGATTTCTAGGTTATGTTTCTTCTGATATGCAAGGAAATTTGCACGCTTTTGAGGAAGTTCAAATAACAGGCAATAGCAATAATTTAGTCAATGTAATGGATATTGCTTACAATGATAGAATGAATGCCGTTATTATTCAAAAGAAACATCAAGAAAACGTATCCGAATCTTTATTTTCAGCCGTTGCCAGCGATACGCCATATTTTGCCGTTGCGCCTAAATACGCTCCTGGATATTTTGGCACAAGACGCTCGGTTGAAAAATCGCTAACTGGCGTACAAAATAATGTTAATGTCTGGTCAGGCAATTATAGAGCGAAAGAAAATAATGAATATCCAAGAACAGTCGTGCCTCTTGTTGGCAATTATAAAATAGATTCTGTGCCACAATCCAGAGTTACAATGTCATTGTCAGCAGTTGACAATACAAGAGGAATATCTTGGAACAATGATGTTTTCTTTCCTTATTTAACAAAGATAAGTTACAATTCATTAGCCAGATATGCAACAACGGAATTGGAATTAGAAAAAAAAGTAAATGGAATGACAGGCGCGTCATTTGTTCCGCCAAGTGTTTCACCAGGAGATACAACATTTCCGCCAATTCCCCCTAGCCCGCCTAATCCTCCTGACCCACCAGGACAGGGAGATGGATTCGGAACTGTCTTTGTACAAACAGGAAAAATTGTTGGAAGAACATCAGATTTTAGTGTCGCAAATCCTGCTTGGGTTAGCATTGGGCCAACAATGGATTCTGGAAAATGGATGAGGCATTTTATTTTAGACCCCTGGAGTCCAGAAACAACCGCATATTTGGCAACAGATATGGGCGTTTATAAAAGTACAAATATTAAAACCGCTTCGCCAACATGGTCATT
>CAZBOT010000111.1:2910-4806 GCA_964493575.1 uncultured Candidatus Saccharibacteria bacterium
CAATTGTTCCAATTTGGGTTCAAGAATAAAAAATGACATCTAAAAAAGATGAATTGAAAAAAGCCTGGAGAGAACAGGTTTCAAAATTCAAAAAATCTTATCCATCTCGCTTTGCTATGACAGGAGATAAAGATGGAAATATTTTTTATTCACGCGACCCTAAATATATGTGGGCAAGAGAATATAATAGCCCAAATGCTTTTCTTGTTTTGCATAAAGGAAAAGTTGGGCCATATGCCAATCTTCCTGTTATTTTAGGATATGAGGATGAAGATTCAGATAGAGAGCAAATCCTTAATGTAAATTATGATTTCTTTATTTCTGATTCTGGAAGTACAAATTATGGAATTGGCCCACATGCCGTACAACATATGTTTGGCGGAGGCGATGAAGTCTGGCTAGATTCAAGATTATTTTTGCCAGGGCAATTGTATCCAACAAACCCTGCCTCATTGCAGTTAAGAATACAGCCATTTTATTTTTATAAATCAGGATTCAAATACTTTCCTGGTTCAACAACAAATAGTTTATCTGCTTATAAGCCCGCATCTGCTACTGATTATATTCGTTATGTTACAATTGCCGTTGACGCTGATACAAACACAGTAACATATAGACCAAGCGATTTAGTTTCTGGCACATTGGCGCAATCAACATGGGATTATTTAATTACTGCAATTCCTGGTTCAGCATTTGCAGAAGTTGTTGATATGCCCGCTAATGAAATTGTATTAGGCGTTGCTATTTTAGGTTCTGCGACAACGCAAATTCAATGGACTGGCGGCACAAGCAATTTAATTGACACAAGATTCTTTTTGCAACCTAACATAAAGGACGTAAGAGAAAGAATCTTTTCAATTGAAGGGAATGTTGGAAATTCTTTCGATTTGCCAACGACGGGAGCAAACACAAACAATGTTGATAGTTTTAAGGCAAATTCTTGGGCGATTCAAGACACGCCAGTTTCATTAACAAAACCAACAGCGAATCAATATCTTGTCTTTGATGGCTTATTATATCAGCCTTCTCAATTGAATGTAATACCAACGGTCACAAAAACGATAGAATTGGTTCCATTTTATTCAAGTGCAACAAATTTTGTCACAAAAACAACATCTTCTGTTATTGGCGGTTCTTCTTTGGGAGTTGCCGAAGCATTTTCTGTTGATAGCGCAGTTTACTTTTCATTGAAAGTACCAACTGATTATGTTTCCGCCAGCAAAATGTCATTCAATCTCGTTTTCGATAGTTCTGCGTCCAATAACAACGCTTCAAAAATAAGACTAGCCTTTGGTGGAATTAGTGGAAGTGACGTTTTGGCAACAAACTCTTGGAGTGAATATTATACAGGAGCGCCAGGGGCGCAAAATAGCAGACAAACAATTAAGTTTGATTTTCCGCCGTCTGGAATAACATTCACACCATATGCTAAAGTTAATTTAACTTTGCAAAGACAAAATGTTGCATCTGGCAATGAATATAACGGCACAATTCATGCTTTGAATTATTTTGTGTTATACAATACAAATAAACACGGAGAAAATACATTATGACAACTGCTTTTAATATAAATGATACTTTGCCAAAAGATTTAGGTGGGCAGAAATTTGGCGCATGGGTAAACAATTCAGGTTCTATTGCTGAATTTAATTTGCCTCATTCTATTGGAGCAAGCATAAATAACACATACAAAACTGGTTATTTAGGCGTTGCTACTAATACGCAAGCGCAAACAATAACATCAACTGCTCCTGGATTATTGATTGGCGGTGTTTATTTAGAAACACAAACTGCAAGTCCTGTTTCATCTGGAAAATTCAAAGCTGCTCATATAACAGGATATGGCGAATTGCATACAACAGGAGCGTATAAAACCGCATCAAGAACAGCAGGAAG
>CAZBOT010000112.1:0-2139 GCA_964493575.1 uncultured Candidatus Saccharibacteria bacterium
TCGCAACTAGTCCCGTATGCGCCGAGTGCTTGGCAGGCGGTTGGCGGGGGTGCCGGCGCTGGGATTTTTGGTTTTCCGACGACGCCACCACAAGGCCCATAGAAACGGGGCTGTGTAGAGCGCGGCGACGACGCCGAAAGCCGGCTCAATAAACATGGCCAGCCACAGGACACCAATCCCGCCGACAAGGAAGCTCCAGTAAATGCCATTGACGACCGGCGCGGCGCGGCGGTGATGGGTTGCGGGGTTATCCCACTCCGGGTTGTCCGGCTCCTTTCCGGGCCAGACGAACTCAGGTTCGTGAACCTTCGGCTCTTGCGCCATTCCCCCTAGGTATTCCCCTCGGTGCGTTGAGACAAGAGCGCCCGTCACCATCATGGCGGCATGGCGCAAATCGTCTATCAGAACCAAGGCCATATCCGCGACCAGCCGATCTCGGATGACCTCACCCGCGTCCTTATCGCAGCCGCCGAGGCGGCAGGCGTCGATACCATCATCATCGGCTCAGGCGGCCAGCCGACCACGGGCATGGAAGGCGTCGATAGAACCGGCTCGACCCGTCACGACAACGGCGGTGCGGCCGATATCTCGCTTCAGATCAACGGGCGAACGCTCGATTTCAACAACCCGCAGGATCAGGCGGTTTTCCAGTCCTTCGTGACGGCGGCGCGGGCGAACGGCGCAACCGGCATCGGGGCCGGCAACGACTACATGGGCGGGCAAACCATCCATGTCGGCTTCGGAACCCCGGCGGTATGGGGTGCGGGCGGGCAGTCCGCCAACGCGCCCGGCTGGCTGACGCAGGCATATTATGCCTCGCCCGATCAGACGATGGCCTACGCCCCCACGGGCGGGCAGACCCCCGCCGCTCAGGCAGCCAATCAGATGGGCCAGGGCGGGCAGGGAAAGCAGGGGAAGACCGGCCCGGTCGGCACAGGGCGCGGCAGGGAAACGCCTGTCATCGACGCACTGTCCCGGTTCAAGCAGGCGCGGGCGCAGAACAAGGACTGGCGCACGGCATTGGGCTTCGCTCTCGGCCGCACCGATCTCGAAGGCAACCCGCTCCCGCCGACGCCGACAGCGCGCCCGGAAAACCCCGCCAACACCACGCCGGGGATGCCGACCCCGCAGCCCAATCCCAACCGCTTCCTTGGCTCCACTGAGAAGGCCAAGACGAACGAGGTTCCGGCGCTGCCGGGTGTTGCCGCAGGCGGCGGGCCGGCCAGCCCGACCAAGACCGCGCCGCAGTCGATGGGCCTCGGCGGCTTTGCTCCAGCCCTTCCCTCGGGAACGGTGTTTGCGCTGCCTCAGGGCGGCGCTCAGCAGCCGCCGACCGCTCCGGCCTCCGCTCTGCCTCCGCTCGCCTATCGCGGCTCTGTGAACCCCGTAGGGCCTAATCCGGGCTGGGGCGGCGGCTTCACCCCGAACACCGCCGATGCGCCCCGGTCTGGCGTCGCCAATACCCTGGTCAACCAGCTCGGGGGCGCTTCCGGCCCTCGCTACGACTTCGGCGCCATGTCGCCTGCCGAACTCCGCAACGTCATCCGCAACGGCGACCTCACCGCCGAGGAGACACAGCAGGCGCTTGAAGTGCTCGATCTGCGCCATCAGCAGGCGGAAATCGGCACCGTCATGAATCCGGTGGTCCAGGAACAGACCGTAGCGACGCCGCAATTCGACAGCCCGACGCCGGGAATGCAGGGCCGGTACATGAGCGGCAATGCGGCCACTCTCGCCGAGCAGCTTGGCGGCGGGGCGAACAACCCCCAGAGCGACAACTACATCGCCGGGCCGTTCACGCCGGCCATCAATCCCGGCCCGATGTCTGGCGACGCCTCACAACTGATTGCCCAGCTCGGCGGCTCTTCGGGACCGATGGCGAAAGCCGCACCTTCGGCTGCCCGGATGGCCGACCTGCTCATGGCGCCCAACCCCAACGCCGCCAACCCCGCCTATCAGCAAGCGCTCATCAGGGCGCTCGGAGCCTAACATGCCGCGAGACGGATCAGGCAACTACACCCTTCCTCATGACGCCTCGGCGATGGCGGCCAATACGCTAGCCGACGTTTCCGAGGTCAACGAGAACTACGCCGACATTGCCACGGCATTGACCGGCTCGCTGCCGCGTGACGGCTCGGC
>CAZBOT010000112.1:2239-4753 GCA_964493575.1 uncultured Candidatus Saccharibacteria bacterium
GTCGATGGCGGCACGACCTGGTACGGCTTCGCCGCCGGTCTGGATATGAGCTGATGCTGACCGCCGGGCGCATGTTGCTGGCGGCATCGGCCCCGCGCGATCCGCCCGTCCTTTCCAGCCCTACGGACGTACCGACCGGCCCCACAACCGGCTACGGGACCGTCGCCACCGATACGCCGACCGGCATCCTCTATTGGTACGTCTCGACCTCATCGACGCCGCCGAGCGCGACCGATCTCAAGGCCGGGACGGGTGCTGTGGCCTATGGCAACCAGACCGTCTCAGGTGCCGGCACCTATGAGGTTGAGCCAACCGGCCTCACCGAACTGACCGCCTACACGATCCACTATCTGCACGAGGTCTCGGGGCGGCAATCGGCAATCGTCTCCGGCGACGGCTTTACGACGCCATCGAGCGATACGACCGCGCCGACGCTTTCGGCAGCGGCGGCAACCAATGTCGCCTCGACGACGGCGACAGTTGGCTGCACCACGAACGAGGGCAACGGCACCGTCTATTGGGTCGTAACGACCTCATCGACGAAGCCGACCGCAACGCAGGTCAAGGCTGGCCAGGATCACACCGGATCAAGCGTGGCGACTGGCAAGAAGGGATCGTGGGCAGCCCCGACGCCATCGGGGGGCGCGCGGACGGGAAGCGCAACCGGGCTTTCGCCGAGCACGAACTACTGGGGGCATTTCGCCCATGAGGACGCCGTTGGCAACAAGTCAACGGTGATCTCGGCGTCCTTTACCACGCAGGCCGCAGTGACGCCGGGCAGCCAGACCTTCAATTCGTCCGGCTCCTTCACCGTGCCGTCCTTCAATACGCTTACCGTTCATGTCTACAGCGGCGGTGGTGGCGGCGGTGGTGGCGGCATCAATTCCAATTTCGTTGCCGGCGACGGCGGCAACAGCTCCTTCGGTTCACCGACGCCGGTCACGTCGGGCGGCGGCAAGGGCGGACAGGGCCGCGAAGCCGGCGGCAATGGCGGCTCGGGCGGCGGCAATCAGGACGGTGAGGACGGCACGGCCACGTCGGCCGGGTCTGCCTATGGCGGGGCCGGCGGCTCTTGCCTTGGCCCGGATGGCGGCTCGGGTGCTGCACGCAATGGCCCGACGACCGGCAACGCCTATGGCGTCGCGGGATCGGCGCCGGGAGGAGGAGGCTCAGGCGGCGTTGCCACGGGACCGGGCGGCGGCGGCGGTGGCGGAGCCGGCGAGTACAAGACGCAGACCTTCACGACAGGCCAGCTCACCGTTGGCGCGTCGATCACCGTCACGGTGGGGGCGGGCGGCACGGCAGGGTCCGGTTGGCGTGCGGGCGGCGCGGGCGGCCAAGGCCGCGTGGTCGTCGAGTGGGCCTGAGCGATGGACTACCCGACGCTCTATCTCCTCGCCCAACTCCTCGCCAACACGACCGGGAATCTCGACCAGCTTCCCGATAGCTGGGCACAGGCGGATCACTACTACCGGCCCCAGAACGGCACGGAAATGAACGTCTACACCAATGGGGACGGACAGGCGGTCCTTGCCATCCGGGGAGCAAATCAGGTCCGCGATATCCTCTATGCGCCATGGAAGCGGCTGTTTGGCTATTCCGACGCCGATCTCGACTATGCGCGGCAGGTGGCGGCGCAATACCCGGACCTTCAGATCATCGGCCATTCGGCGGGCGGCGGGCTGGCCTCGTGGCTGGGCAACCAGCTCGGATTGCCGACCGTTACGTTCAATGCCGGGCGGCCTCCGGCAGCGGTGGAAGGGACGGGCGCGAACCAGACCAACGTCGCCATCAACGGCGATATCTGGGGCGATCCTCAGCATGTTCGCGAAGGCGGCGTCCTTGGCGGCCCACTGCCCGGCAATTACGTCTATCTCAATGCGCCGGACGGCGTGAGCGGACTTCGCCTTCACCGAATGCCAACGATCCTCGATGCTTTGCAGGCCGCGATAGGCGGACAATAGGCCCGGTGCGTTGAGCCGGTTGTAGCGGCTGCGAAGATGCCGCCATGCGCGAGAACTTCGAGAAGTCCGTCGAGCTTACCCTGCCCTTTGAGGGCGGCTATTCCAATCATCCCCGCGATCCCGGCGGCCCGACCATGAAGGGCGTCACCCTTGCCACCTTCAGCTCCTATCTCGGGCGGCAGGCGACCATCCCGGAACTGAAGGCGATCACCGACGACCAGATCAGGGGCGTGGCGCGGATGTACTGGAATCCGCTGCGCTGCGACGATCTCCCGGCAGGCGTTGACTACGCCATGTTTGACCGAGGCTGGGGGTCTGGTCCGGGAACGGCGGCGCGGGCGCTTCAGCGCATCGTCGGCGTTGCGGCCGATGGCAGGATCGGGCCGATCACGCTGGCGGCGGTGTACAAGTGGGAGCCTCACGCGCTCATCCGCGAGATAGCGCGAACCTACCTCGCCTTCATGCAATCCCTGAGTACCTGGGACGTATTCGGGGCCGGTTGGACGCGACGGGTCAACGGCGTCAGAGACAACGCGCTCAAGATGGCCGA
>CAZBOT010000113.1:0-4735 GCA_964493575.1 uncultured Candidatus Saccharibacteria bacterium
TACTGTTGGTAGTAAAAGAGGACTCCGATTATGGAGTCCTCTTTATTTTGCTGCGCATTCCCGTTTCGAGCTAACCCTATCGTCTCGGCCTAACCCTTGTGGTAGCGCAGCATGGTGATTGGGTCTTGGCATGCCATACGGACAGCCTCATCGACCCAGCAAACCCGCGCATTTGAGCGTGCCGTCGACAGAGGCTTTGCGGGTCTGATGTAGTAATTATACCACAAACCACGCATTGTTTTGGTTTAGGATACCGTGAAGCTGTCTACGGTCTTGCCGCGGTCATTCATGATGAATACATGGCAATGGTCTACGACAACTGCCGAGCCATCGTCTTTGGTGATGGAGGCAATCTCGCGCCCATCGCTTGTTTCGATTGACCGCTCATTTATCCCGTACGGTGCGAAATATTGCTCGCCAAGTAGACTAAGAAAGTTGCGAAGTTCCTGCAATGAACGATACTCTACATGACGAATGAAGTACGCGCCCGTCGAGAATACATACTGGTTCGCGAAAACATCACCTTGCTCGTTATCGCGAATGGGAACAATCTTGATAATCATCTGTATATCTCCTTGTCTGCATGCCTGAGCAAATTATACCACAAACCACAACTGGCTAGACCTTGTGAGCCTAGCCAGTGCGGAAAAGGAGGAGAAAATGGAACGCCTGATTATTCTACCACACTTTACTGAAATGGCAAGTCATCTTCCTGCCGATACTCGTCTAGCCAGCTATTGTCCTCAACGTGCAGGCCGATGCGGCACTCGTAGCACAACCCATCGTGGCCGTCTGCGCGCTCGCGGCACTCGCATAAGTCGCACTCACACGGGGGAGAGTTGGGAATGGGCATGTAGATCCTCAATCATCTTGATACGCGCGTCAATCTCGGCGTATTCTTTCTCCAGAAGCGCGGGGGCAAAAATCCAATGCCCGACTGTGCGTCTGCGCCAGAGTTGGTGTTCTTTGCACAAGTCTTGATGCGCGCTCATGGCGATGTACTCTGCGTTCTGCGTTTCGTCAAACTCATGCTTGCTGATCCATTCGCCAAATAGTTGCGCGCACGTTGGGCATGTATTGAAAATCCCCGTGCTCATGCCCGCACCAACTCAACGACTTTATCAGGCTTCATGTTGCCATCATCGCCAGCCTTCTCGACGTACTTGGCAATCCACGAGCCAGATGGCTTATTCTCTTTCATGGGGTCAAGCTTGCTCAGAATTCCAGCGGCCTCTAGCACTTCAGGCCAGCAGGTCACGCCGAACTTCTTGAAGTTGCCGCCCTTCACCACCCAGCGCGGATGTTCGCCGCCAGATGCAAGCTGAATGCTCTCAACGGGGAATTGACCAACGCCCTTGTGGGATGGCGCGGTGTACTTTGGGTCTGCTGCGGCGGGCGGGAACTTAGCGTTGATACTTGCGCGAAACGATGCCACGTTCTCTAGAAACTCATCCTGCGTCTCGCCATCCTTCGCGCGCAAGACGAAAATATCCTCGCCAAATTTCATGCTCCACTGCATACGACTATTTTCACTCATTTCTTCTCCCAGTATTTGTATAGAGGGTCGCTTTGCGAAACCTCGCGCACCTGGTGTTTTGGGAACGGGGCGACTTGACTATGTTCGCTAATCGGGTCGTCGCCGATGGGAAACTCAATTAGGTACGTGTCCTCGTCATCCCAAGGGTCGGTAGAAATTATGCCAACGTGATTGGGTGGAGCGTCGCTCCCCATAATGCCACGCAACGCTGCTAGCCCAAAATCTTCAACTAACACGCAGACGCCAGGTTTCAATTTTTCGCTCATAACCATCTCCTTTAGTTGGTCTTGTGGCCTAAATCTGCCCATTGTTCTTCTGGCATGGAGCGCGCGAACTTGTTCAGCGCGACCAATAGCTCAGTCGCCATGCCTTTGCTGAACATCGCGCCACGATGCCCGTTGTATTCTTCGTGCTTGCGGTGAACGCCGCGATGCAACTGGCCTACAAACTTTTGCGCCTTGATTGTTTCTTCGCTCATGTTTCTTTCGCATCTCCTTTGGCCTGTATTCTAGCACGACTTTTGCGTGGACGCGCCACCAATTTTCTCGCTCATTATTTTCTAATCCTTGACGCGCGCTTCGTGTTA
Source organism: uncultured Candidatus Saccharibacteria bacterium (assembly GCA_964493575.1). Classification (GTDB taxonomy): domain Bacteria; phylum Patescibacteriota; class Doudnabacteria; order UBA920; family UBA920; genus UBA920. The sequence goes on from CAZBOT010000113.1 coordinate 2,124, forward strand.
TACTGGCAATCAACCGAGAGAGTAAAAGGCTCAAAAGGCGAATGCGGACTACTACTGCACATGATACTGACGATATTTTGAATTGGGCAAAGAAATATGATGGCCCTAAATTTCACGCGTTACTATGCGACCCGCCGTATCACTTGACTTCTATCGTCAAGCGTAATCGTTCGGCCAAGGGTTTCATGGGTCAGGATTGGGACGGCGGCGATATTGCGTTTCGTGCCGAGACTTGGGCGGCTATTGCTGAACATTTGCATCCCGGCGCGTTTGGCATGGCGTTTTCGGGGTCACGCACATGGCACAGAATGGCTGTAGCTATTGAAGACGCTGGCCTGCTCATTCATCCCACGGTGTATGTGTGGGTGTATGGCAGCGGATTCCCGAAAGCTACGCGGATAGACACACAGATTGACCGTGCTGCTGGGCTAGAGATTGAGCAGGGCAAGGCGTTCAATACTGCTGGCAAAGGCGAGAGGGCTGCCGAGTTTGATGAGAACGGAAGAACACGAGTCCGCCATGAGCCGCAGACAGAGCAGGCGCGTCAGTGGGCGCGGCACCGCTATGGCGCGCAGGCGTTGAAGCCCGCAGCTGAGCCCATCATCGTGTTCCAAAAGCCATATGAAGGCAGGCCGATTGACAGCATGCTTGCCACTGGTGCCGGTGCGCTGAACATTGGAGCGACGAAGATTGCAGGAAAGAAGTCGTGGCCGGCGCATAGGAAGTATTCCAAGGGTCAATTTGGTGGCACTGCTGGCACTGGTTCGGCGGGAATGGAAATAACAGAGACGCTATACGAGGATGGCCGCTGGCCTGCAAACTTTGCGCTGAGCCATCATCCCGAATGTGGCGAACAGTGTCATGCAGATTGCAATGTACGCAAGCTGGATGAACAGACTGGCGTAAGCCGTAGCCAGAAGTCATATCGTGGAGACGGCATAGGTGAAGGGTACGGCGGAAGCGATGCCCCGCACAACACAGAGCGCGGCTTCGCAGACGAAGGCGGTGGCAGCCGATACTTCTTCAACGCCGACTTCATGCTGGACAGGCTAGAAGATACTTTTGTATACCAAGCGAAAGCAGGAAAGAAAGAGCGCAATGCTGGGCTGGATAGCCTGCCGCTAAGACCTGCGGGAGGTCTTAGCGGCAGGCGCGATGGGAGCTTGGGCGGCAAAGCAGTGGAAGCGCGCAACGTGCATCCCACTGTGAAGCCGATTGCGCTGGTTGAGCACCTCGCCAAGTTGCTGCTGCCGCCAGACGGATATGAGCGCCGCCTGCTTGTGCCGTTTTCGGGGTCTGGCTCAGAAATGATTGGAGCAATGCGCGCGGGATGGGACTTTATTCAAGGCGTAGAACTTAGCAACGAGTATGCCGAAATTGCCAAAGCGCGCTTAGCCCATTGGGAAAATGAGCGCGCCAAGTTGTGGTACAATCCTAAATAATCTAAATTGCGACCCGTGAGGAAGGGCGCAGAACGAATAGCCTCACTAACGAACGTGCGGCTTCTGTGCAACGGGGAAACCTGTTGGCCTCACCACGGAAGTCGCATGTACGCGAGTGAGGTGTTTTTTTCTATGGAGGATGACGATGATTACCAACAATGATATTCTGAATGAGTTGGCGCGAGAAATTGCAGGACGTCGAGACCGCCCCGTGAAAGCAATTATCCACGACAATCGCAGCAAACATCAGCGCGAAAACGAGAAAACGAAAATCCCCTATGGGCGCGTATTGGATGCTGGCGTGGCGTTTGATTGGGTTCGCAATATGGGCGATGAGCAAGCCTGCCTGACTGTATGGGGCAAGAGATTCGTGTACATCAATGACGAAGATACAGAATGGGGAATTGTTACGGTGTTGTCTGCCCCACTAACGCCGCGCAAACACACGCGTTGGGGGGCATAGTTTATGAGCGAAGTCAAGTTGCATCTTGGTGATTGTTTGGAATTCATGCGCGCCATGCCTGACAAGAGCGTGGATGCGGTAATAACCGATCCGCCGTATGGGATAGGCGCGGACAAAGGGGTGGGTGGCTTCGGTGCGTCAAAGACAGACAGGCATTATTCTGGTGAATGGGATAATGGAGTGCCTAGTTTGGCAGTGTTTGATGAGATTGCTAGAACCTCGACATTGCAGATAATCTTTGGCGGCAACTACTTTACCGACAAGTTGCGGGTAAATGGACATTGGATAGTTTGGGACAAGGTGGGCGAAATGAAGTTTAAGAACCCGTTTAGTGATGCCGAATTGCTTTGGACGAGTGCCAAAAAGAATACGGTAAAGAAATATGTATGTATTCAGCAGGGATTTGTATCTAAGGAGCGCGAGAGATATCACCCTACACAAAAGCCAGTGGAGCTACTGCGCTCAATCTTGCTTGACTATACCGATAAGGACGACACCGTCTTTGACCCGTTCATGGGCTCTGGCACAACGGGCGTTGCGGCAATCCAAACTGGCCGAAACTTCATCGGCTGCGAGCTTGACCCCGAATACTTTGCGATTGCCGAGAAACGAATCGCTGACGCACAATTGCAAACGAGGATGAATATATGAGCGAAGAACAACAAATAACAGTCCCCAACCTGCGAAAGTATCGCACGGAGCTACCC
>CAZBOT010000114.1:0-4659 GCA_964493575.1 uncultured Candidatus Saccharibacteria bacterium
ATTTGCCCTTCTTTTGCGCTAGTTTTTGAGCCTTCTTGTACCTCTGGCTCTTCTTCTATGTGTACGTTCGACGTTGGGGTTGGTTCCGATAACTGGGGAATTTTCGACTGGATTATGACCTGATAATTTTCGACCTGACTCTGAAAGCTACTAATCTGCTGATTTTTTACCTCTATTTCCTTTTCGAGATAATTGATGTGCCTGTCCTTCTCCTGCAATAAGGTTTTATAAATACCTGCGTCGCCTGTTTCGTGCTCTTCAGGAGTCGCCGATTCTTTAGGCTGCTTGTACTCGATTCCATACGCTTCCCTTAATGCCTCAATGCTTATATATGTTTTCGTTTTACCGCTTTCCTTCTGTTGGGTTACTGATGTTCCATATCCGCCCTCCTTACGCTTCAATGAAGCAACAAGGCGGTATAGAGTCCTTAAACTTTTTCCTGTAATCTCTACCGCCTCGTTGACTTCTACGAACTTATCCATTGGCTACCCTTTCTCGGATTTCTCCGATTGTTAGCCTTTCTGCCTGCAAGTTTCGAATCTTTTTAACCCTTTTGACCGTTGAGGGATTAAACCTAAAATGCCCGCCCTTGCTTGTATTATGACTCGGAAGCAACCCTTCCTTAAGCCAATAGCGCAAGGTATCTACGCTTTCATTCGTTGCCCTAGCAAGCTTCCCAATTGATAAGTTTGCAATAGTCCTTGATTGCTCCATCTCATTCAAGCGTACTCCCGTACTCAACATTTTGTCAATTCACCCCCTTTATTTTTACTTACCCATACTACGCATATAGCAATTGTCATGATTAACGGTCTTGACATTTCGTGTCATGCCACTGTCATTAAGTTGTCATTACTTTTGTCATAATCGTGTCATTATGCCTACATGAAGCCCCCGTTGAATTGTCATAATCTCTACTTAATGAATATCTTTTTTACTCACGCTTTTTTAGTTGTAAATTTTGCAGTGTCTGGAATTATGCAATTCACGACACACTTTCGTTATTTCCCCTTTACTGAGCCTTATTTGCTACTCCGCTTGGTACCAATTACGTCGCCTTTTCTGACTTACTGTCTTATAAGGTTTTATGGCGTGTGCTATACGGTCTATTTTTACCCTTCTCGGTTACTTGAGGGTGTTCGATAGGCATAAGCCCCGCTTGTGCATATCGAATGCCCGAAAGTTACCCCCGTTCTTGCTCCTTTTGCTCTAGCTCTCTTACCCGCCTTTCTAGCTCTGTTACCTCGTATGCCCTCAGATATACAGTCGCTAGGTACCCAAGCGTGTTTGCAGTTTTCGTTGACATCGAACCCGCTCTTACCCTGTTTACCGTATCATTCAAAAGCACTAACACGTCTTTAGTTTCTGCTAGCTCTATTGGTTCCGATATCTTCCTTCCTTCTACCCTGAGCTTGCTTCCTCCCCTTGCCTGAGCTTCCCGCTTCTCTTGCTCGCTTATATTCGGGTTGTGCATATAACAGTAACTTGCACCCTTCATGGCATACGCTTTGCATTGTTCGTTTTCGTTGATGTATTGGCAATTCATGTTTCTAGGTTATCGGGTGGGGGTTCGTATACGCTTATTACTAGCACATTCGGTCTGTCCCATTCCTCAGGCACGTAAACCTGCAAGCCTTCCATGTTCGCTGGTTCCTCTTCTGGTTCGTGATATGACCCGCCCGCCTTCCGATAATACGTAACCCCGTCTATCTTCTCTAAATGGATTATTTCCCACGGTTCCCAACCGCTATTCCTTGCTTCAAGTTTTGCTATTCGTTGCTCTAGTGTCATTTCCCTTTTGCGGATTTTTCGGACTAGGTTTGGTTAGCTCAATCGTAATCGTTCCGTCGTCGTTTTCTACGGTGTTTACTGTCCAAGCTAACTTGCTTCCTAGTCGACTCTCAAGTTTATGTATTCGTTCTTGTAGTGTCATGACTCTTTATTTCCGCTAATTCAAGCGGTATGCCCTTATAAATCGTCGGATTGTATTCGTGCCACTCATTATCCATCTGAAAGTAAATCGTGCCTCCTTCCCGTTTAAATCGTGTAAATACAGGCAAGAATGCTTCGGCTGGGTTTTGTTTTTGTTTCTCTAGCCTCTCAAGCCTTGCTCGCAACATAAAAAAATAGCCGACCCGCTATATATTCAGATTCATTGATATATAGAGGTATTCTAATTATAACCGTATCAACTCTCGGTAGTTTGTACTTGAGTTTCATTTCCCGTAGGTTCTCTCGGTAACCCAAAGCCAATGCCTTTTCTGGAGCCTGAGTATCCCTATTGGAATCAACCAATATCGGCTTGTTTTATTCGATTAGGTTAGTCAATATCCTGCTCGGCTAAACCTGCGAGACTAATTCGCAAGCCCTCTTGAAGCGTGTTTACTAGACAGAGGCTTTTCGATGTTTATAGTTTAGACAGTGTCCCTGCGAGTCTAGACACTGTTTAGGGCTTCTCTTACTCAACCTTAACTCTTCATGCCTTACTATCGCCTTCGTATTGCCCTTGCTGTAATCGCTTGCTTCTTAAACGCCTTTCCGTTCTGCGTAGGTCTTACAGCTCTCATTGGTAACCCTCAGTTTATTTCGCCTGATTAACTCTTCTCGTTGCTAAAAAATAATAGAAACACCCAATTACCCATCGCTGGACTTTTGGTCGCTTCTAGACACCTTCTAGCCCCTCAGAATTAACTCTCAAAGCCTGACCTAGTCATATATTTCTCGCTCAGTGTCCGTTGCCTCCCATGACCCCACGTTCCCACCTTTCCATGCTCCTTCCATGCCATAAGTTTTGACTTGAGCCTCTGACCCGTGTCTGCCTCGACAATAACTATTTCTCTGCAACCTAGACCCTCCGCCCTATCGAACACCTCAGCGTCTATGGCATACCCTGACACCATCCGAAAATAGTGCTTGCTTCTCGTTACTGGCTTGATGAATTGTTTTGTTTTGGGGTTATATGTTCCGACCTGCCTTCTTCCTACGTAGACGGGTTTTGTCATCTCAGTGCCATTTGACAACAACCCCTTGTCAGATTGAGCTGTAAATAGGCGGTTTTCCTTTCCCTGTGCTGACAACTGGTATTGACACGTTCCGCCAAAACGTGTAATCATTGTCATATCTTCAACTGCCTTTTGTTTTTCCAAAAAAGAACTGGCGGTTGTCATAACTGAAAAAAATAAAAAGACCCTTGAAACATTCGTCCCGCTAAAGACTTGTTACTCGAGGGTTTTTTTATATTAGGCTGATACGATACTATCGAACCTCACGCATTACGCAATGTGCTATTTCAGTCTATATATCAATGCTTTACTCTTTTACTTGATATTAAGCCGATACATAAGCTACGGCTTCACATCAAGCAATACGTAGTTTATTCTCCCTTGTGTATTTCCTGAAACGCTCGCTACTTATAATCTTCTACAATAATCCAAAAATTGCCGATGGTATTGCTAGTTATGTAATACTCCCCTGCCCCATACACTATCGTTTCGCTATGGAGTGGTTCCGTGGAGTTCATAATAAGCTGCTTAGGGAGGTCGTTCCCAACCTCATATAAATATGCCTGACACAATTCACCAGTGCAGTCATATTTCACCTTAAATCTGTCCCCAGTTATAGTGAAAGGCTCTGACGTTTTCGCTCCATTACCGTCAAATAGAAAAATCTCCTGATATGTTTTCTCAGCAACCGTTGGCTCTAGCGTGGGTGCTTGTGTGGGCTGTGAGTTCGTGGTTTGCGCTGTTTCGGTTTCTGTAGTCTTGTTAGTCGTGTCTGGTGTTTCTCCCATAGACATGAAAAGCGCACCTAAAAAAAATGAAAGTGCCATCAGACCCCAAAATTTCACTTTTGACATTTGCATTACTCCTTTAGTTGTTTTCACTTCTTTTTCCTTTACTTCCTGCATGATAATTTCTCACCCCCTTGTTTTAATCAGCAAAAGTCAGCCATTACTCCTACCGTGATAGTTCACGCACTCTTTCGTTTTTCAATTTTTTCTTTTCGACTTTTTATTTCCTCAGTGAACCTATCGTTTCTAGCTTCCTTCCAGTCATACCCTTCCTCAAGCACTTTTAGTCTAACTAAAGTTGACTCTAGCGCTCTGATACGACTGCTTAGGGTTAGTTGCTCTGCCTTACTCTTCCCGCTCGGTTGTATCTCGCTGTAATACTCTGCTTTATCAAGCATATCCCTATACCATTTATAATCTGGGTCTATCATTCCGTTGTCCTTGAGAATATCTATAATGCTTCCAGTCAGCTGCATATGGCGGAATATTCTATCCGTAAGCTCTTTAATCTCCCGCTCATGTTTTAATAGCAATAGTCTTTTTTGCCTTGCGGACTCTGGCTCGAAAGTCGCCATTAAATAGATAGCTACTGCAGCAATTATTATAAAAATAACCGTATTAAGCATAATAATTTCTCACCCCTTTCGACTTACTGTTTCCCGAAATCCTAAATAGCTTTTTTAGCTTGCGGTTCAATTTCTAGAAGGCAATATAGCCTTTCATATAGGCATAAGCTGATATTGCTATAACGCCTGTAACAAGTACGGTTGCAAGAAGCAATACTACCCGCCTTCTCATACCGTTTGATTGCTTGATTTGCCCTTCTTTTGCGCTAGTTTTTGAGCCTTCTTGTACCTCTGGCTCTTCTT
>CAZBOT010000115.1:0-4647 GCA_964493575.1 uncultured Candidatus Saccharibacteria bacterium
GAGAAGATGCCGATGATTTTCCGGGAGAACGTGGACTTGGACGATCCTTCGGACGTAGAGCGAGCGGTGGGGGCTGCGGAGAGCGAGGAGAAGCGTCAGGCGCTCTTGTCGGCAGCGAGGGCTCTGCCGGTGGGGAGGGCTACGCTGCGGGTGGCGTTGGAGCCGGTGCTGGTCCGGAAGGGGGAGAAGCATCCGCAGAGCGGGGTGGAGATGGAGGAGGATGCGGTGGCTCTGCGTCAGAACGTGATGTTCTCGTGGGCTACGGAGCAGTTTCCGTGGTGTCCTACCGGATCGGACACCCGGAAGGAGTTGGCGGTGATGGTGCCCTACTTCCAGGCCATGCTCGGGGCTTCTCTGTTGGAGCACGCGGTCACGGTGCTGGAGGGTCGGGTGATGCCCGGAGTGCCCGATCCGCTGGAGACGTGGAAGGGGGCTCTGCGGAAGCTGTCGGATACGACCCTGCAAGTGCTGATGCCGGTGACAGAGGACGTGCTGCGGTGGCTGGGGGACAAGAGTGGGGCCTGGGTGGAAGCGGAGGCTCTGCTGGGGAAGGAGGGGGTGTCGTGACGGACAACCCCGAGAGTAAGCCTCAAGTCATGCTCTCGGTCTATCTGACCCGGGAGGAGTGGAAGTGCGCGTACTCCTACGGGTGGGTGGCCTTGAATCTCCCGGCCTACGGGGCGGCAGGGCTAGGCGAGGAGGAGCGTTGGAAGCTCCTGGGGACCGTGGCGAAGTCGATGCTCTGGTCCATCCGTCAGTTGGTGCTGAAGCATGGGGCTCGGTTCAAGGCGGTGGGAGTGGACTCGGAGGGCGTGGTGAGGCTGCTCCGGCCCGATCCGATCTGCCCGGCGAACATGCTCTATGTCTACCGGCTGAAGGAGGGGAAGGGTCCAAACTACCTGAGCCTGCTCAAGGATTCCATTCAATACATGACCGAGCAGGGATGGGATATCGACCTCGAGCCGTACCGTGAGGCGCTAGAGAAGGTAGAGCGGGACGTGATTCAGGCGAAGGAGGATACTCCGCCGGAGTGGGAGACTGAGGCGGTGAAGACACTGGAGGAAGCCATGAAGATCGCGGGATACACGAAGGGCAGGCTCAGGGACCGTGGGCATGGTGGGGGACGGTATGAGAACTAGCTACGCTCCGGTGAACGGCATCCTGGTCGTGCGGCGAGATCCGCTGCCCGACAAGGTAGGAGAGATCCATCTGGCGCAGCAACGGCAGGCCCGGCCGCAGACGGGCGAGATCCTGATGAGCGATAACCCGGACTACTTGGCCGGCGAGCGGATCGTGTTCGCTCCGCACTCGGGCGTCCTGGCCGATCTGGAGGGCGAGATCGTGCTTCTGATGAATCCAGCGGAAGTCCTCGCGGTGGTGAGAACATGAGTCAACGAACCTTCTGCGACAAGTGCGAGCAGCCCCTCGTGATCCCCGACGAGAAGGTGGACTTCGTGACGGGCCAGCCGACGAACGGGCATGGAGATGTCTGCTGGCAGTGCCGGCTGCGGGAGATCGTGGATCTGTACAACGAGAAGACCAAGGACTCGGATGCGCGGCCCACGGCAGTCCTGCGCTGGGTGCCTCCGACGACGACCGAGACGTGGACCCAACTCCCTCCATACGCGACGTTCACTCCAAATGCTAAGTCTTGACCTCCTGCCCCACCTGCAAGCACCCCCGGGCAAGATCCTCGGGACTCCGGAAGCCATGGATGCCGTGACCAAGAGCGGTCTGGTCCTGCCTCCGGGGTACATGACCCATACGCGCTCCAGCATCGTGCGGGTCCGACATGACTCGACCGGCCGCTGGGGCGAAGGCACCCGTCTCCTGCTGGCGAATACCGCCGGCCGGAGGTTCTACGTTGGCTACACCTCGAGCGAGGAGGTGGAGATCCTCCAGTTCACTCCGAGCGCGGTCCTGCTCGTCTTGGACGAGGAGACGGGCAAGGAGCTGGGGATCGACCAGTACGAGCACTGGCAGAGGAATCTGGACGGAAGACACGAAGGGGCCGCAGAGGCCGAGGTAGACGACAAGTGGGACGAAGGAGATCCGAATGCCCTCCAGTGACTCCTATCCCATGAAGCCAGTCCGGTTCAGGTGGGATCAAGAGTGGTTCGAAGGACGACTCAATGCCCACGAAGAAGCGTTCAACAGAATGTGGGACATACTAGAGGAGAAAAACATGCCCTCCACTAAGCAGCCACAGATCGACAAGGCGCAGTGGTACGAGAGCAGCAACGTCTGGATTCTGCCCTCGGGCCTTGCCATCAACCGCAGCCGCATCATGTTCGTCTCGCCGCCGACCGATCCCTCCGGGAAGGAAATCGAGGAGATGGTGGTTTTCCTGGAGGTGGGCGATCAGTGCGTGAGCCTGAAGATCGAGCATCCCAAGGACCGGACGGCTCTGCGTCAGGCGATCTTGGCGCTGGGCGTGGAAATCGGGTAGGAGTACAATCATGCGGTTCCCAAGGCCGACAACGTGCCGGCCTTCGCTCGAGGGGTGAGAGTGGACGGACAACGGGACAGTAGCATCGCCTGTAGGCCGGGTTCTTCGAGGAGCCCTGCGCCTCGGCAGCTTCTTCAGCCCGATCCCCGCTTGGTTCTCGGCCCAAGTGTCAAGATCCCCAGCCGAGTCTTTTTCTGCCCGGAGGCCCGCTAAGTGGCTGGCGGACGCCTCATCCGCATCCCCCCGAAGTACCAGCAGAAGGAGGCAGTCCCGGATAACTCCGGCTCCTGGGCTCTCCGGATCGTCGCGCCAGCCGCCCGGGAAACCCTGCGTTTTCTCCAAGACCTGTCCTACAAGATCCCCTACCAGGACTTCCTAAACCTGAAGGTCCAAGTCTTCGAGCGGTGCCGCGCTCTCGCCATCTCGGACGAGTTCGAGGATCTGACCGACGACGACCGGCTGGAGATGCTGCGGACCAATCGCTCGCTCGAGTACTACCGCGAGCTGCCCGAGTATGCCGTCATGCGGGAAAGGCTCCGAGCCTTCGCCCAGACGATCTACTCCGATCACGACAAGGACGGAAAGGACTGGCTGGAGGAGAATAAGGCCATCGCTCAGCGCGAGATGATCCGCCTGATCCGGGATGGCGCGGACACCAGTCCGGGAGCCTCCAAGATCGTGCAGGAGATCGCAGAGCGGGTCCTGCCCGCCAAGGCTTCCCGGACCATGGCCGAGGGCGCGGTGATCCGCCCGACACCCGAATTCGAGGAGTTGCTGAAGAATGCCCTGGATGTAACCGGCCGCGCCGCTGCGGCCGAGGGTGTTGACAAGAAGGGCGAGGGGGGAGCATCCTAGCGCCCTGAAACAGAAACGCCGGCTTGGGGCCGGCGCTTCCAACTGCCTCACACGGAGTACGGTCCGTGCTCAAGAGCAAGTCTAGCAGGAATTTCAGAAAACAGAAAAAGACGCCCGACGATGCTTGGGGCAAGGAAGTCCAAGCCCGAGCAAAGAAGGCGATCTCTCGTCTCAGCCGACGCCTGGAACGCGATGGTGAGGCCGAAGCCCTACGCTCGTTCATCCGAGCGGCCATCGGACAGGAGGACGCGGAGAAGTAGGGCAGGAGCGGTCAGGATGGACGCTTCGCCTTGCGGTGGCGTCCTGACCGGATGGGCGGCTACCACGGGACCAGCCAAGCCGCAGGATGCTTCAAAGGTGCGAGTCTGGCTGGTAGGGGCTTGATTCCCCGAGAAGTAGGCACCGACCCCCTCGGAACAAGTCAGCGAGGGGCCATTGTGAGGGCGGCTCCAAAGAGCGGATCGCACAATGGAGGGAGCCCCTAGAGTTCTACTCTGGGTAAGGCTCCTTCCACCCAAAGATCGGGACCCACCAAAGAGCGGGGGAGAAGAAAAAGAAGCAAAAGCGTAGAATCCTCAACATGACAACGGTACTTCGCTACACAGAAGAAGTCAGAAACGAGATGCGCCGGAAATCGGCTGAATCGCTCTACTTCTTCTGTAAGGCCGTCGTCCAGATGCCGGATTTGGAGGAGATGCCGCACCTCCAGATTTGCCAGTCTCTTGACGGGAAGGGCGACTGGAAGAACTGGAAGCGCGGCCTAGTCACTACGGCACGAGGACACTTGAAGTCCTCGATCTGCACTATCGCGTGGCCCCTCCGAGAATCCCTGGTGAATCTCAACTGGTCGTGCCGGATTCTGGGCAGTTCCCACGACAACACCAAAAAGAACTTCTTTGACAAGATTTATGCGGTATTGAAGCACGGGCCGCAACGGAATCTTCTCTGGTGGCTGTGGGGTGATACCGGATACCGGGACCCAGAAACCGGCTTCCCAGGACCGTATGACCGAATCCCGGTAGACATGATGGGCTCGACGGACACCCAGATCGTGTTCAACCGAACGGACCCGTTCGCGCCACCGGCCATCACCTACCGAGGAATTGGATCGGATCAGGAGGGCGCTCACGTCAACGCCGTGATCCTGGATGACCCCGAAGGGGCTGAATCGCAGACTTCCGAAGCTGCTCGTGTGTCTGCCGAACAGGCCGTCATGTCGATTGCTCCGCCGCTCCTCATCAACCCGATTGAGGACAGAATTCTCGTAGTGGCGACTCCCCACGGCCTTGATCCCCTGGTCTACAAACTGCTCGAGGACAAGAAAGGCCGTTGGGAGAAAGACA
>CAZBOT010000116.1:0-4626 GCA_964493575.1 uncultured Candidatus Saccharibacteria bacterium
GAGGCTTACAACGCCTACAGGAAATCAGGAAGTGAGATCAGGAATGTAGGGGGGTTTGAGCTATACGACACTAGAACATTACTCATAGACATTGACCAGAAGTGGACCGAGATAGAGCAGAAGCTCAGAGAAGCCCTCAAGCAGTTGGATCAGGTTTCTTATGAGGTACACGAAAGCTCAAGGGGCAAGGTGCATTTGTACTTCTATCTGAGTAACAACTACTCATTACAAGAAGAAAGACAGCGAAGGGAGTTTGATAACCTACTATCTGATATTGCAGAGTATTTACTCAAGTATGGGGTCGAGGCTGATAGAAGCATGAGTTGCAAGAAGCTTGTATATGTCGAGGGGTTTAGGGTAATAAGCAAAGGGGGTGGAGCTAGTAAATCCATCATCAGGCACACAACGCCCTCTATGAACTTCTCACAGCTCAGAGATCTGATAGGGAAGCTAAACGGAAAGAGAAGGAGAGCGACAAGCAGGAGAGCCATCATGCACAAGATCAAGAGCTTGAAGGTGGGAGAGAGATACTCACAGGCTGATCTAGCTAGGAGTTGGGCTGTATCACAAGCCAACATCTCAAGGGCATTGAGCGATCTACGGGAGCATTGGGCAATTGATATAGAAGTATCAGAGGGTAACAAAGGGGGCTTCACCATTACAGCCATGAGGGATGACAGGATGGATCTAGTTATTCAAACCACCTTCACCAGAAAACAAGCCTTCATCAACGCCATGTATCGGTTTAGAGCGACACTATCACATTACCTCTCAACTATACAATCCTATATAGGAAAGATTGTTTTCTTTGATAGTCCTGTACCTAGCTCTGAGGGTATGGGTAAACCACAGAGGGTGGAAGGAGGCTCAGAGGGCATGAGAAGTCCTCCATCTCACAGGGTGGACTACACAACAGCGAGTGCAGGGAGGATCAGAGCGGGGCAACGCTATGGACTGCTGATGAGGTGGGGCGTGTGGACATGGAAGCAGGGAGGGATGACACCAGAGGATCTCAGGATATGGGCAAGGGATGTTAGGCTCAATCGCATGGATGACCTAGCGACATTCAGCCAGAAGGAAGCCGAGAGGGTTGCAGAGTGGATCATCAGGAGTGTAGGTAGAGGCGAAGCCTCCTGTGCAAAGCACAGTTAGGAGCAATGTAGCAGATCAGGTACATAGACCAGCGACAATACAACACAACAAAAACGCCCGACCACACAATGAAAAGACCACAGCAGAGCCATAAACGCCAAAAACCACGCACGATCCGTTGTGGTGTATGGGTAGCATTGGTATTCAAATAATCCTTATGGTATAGAGAAATAGAGGGATCACTAACATATTAAGAGAAAAAGAGATGGCGAAACAGGATCAAGGGAGAGGTGGGGAAACAATAAAGGGTATCAATCAGGATGTACTCTTTGAATTCTTCACGGAAGAGAAGATCGCTAGTGTAGTGAAACAGGTTTACGATATCGCACTCAATGATCCAGACAGTAAAAACAGGCTTACAGCATGTAGAGATATCCTAGATAGGATCATGGGAAAGCCACCTATCAGACAAGAGATCAAAACCGAGCCGAGCGAACTTCAAGGCATTTTCATAGGAAACCTCAAGGGAGAGCCAGAAAACAGCCCTCTGTAATGCCCTACAATCAGCGAGATCACCTCAGGTGGTGTGGATACTACCTTACATTTTCCTTACAAGAACCTTACAACTCTCTTACATGATCCCTCAATCTGCGAATCTTCACCGATGGGATCGGCTCAGATCAGCAGATCATCAGGATCACCACTATCAATATAAGGGCTTATAGTCTTACACTATAAGGATATCAAAGGATGGTAGATACCAGGTGTTGCGAAAGTATCATCCCTCAGGTGGATCTCAAAAGCCACCCTCAAGCAGTCGCAAGTGATGAAAACGGATGTTGCAAAAGTATTGACATTGGCAACACTCGGGAGTTATGATTAAGTAATAAGTTTAGAGGGAGCTTATTATGGGAGAGAAAGTAGCTATTTACGCTAGGGTTAGCACACAGGATCAGAACCTAGACAATCAATTAAGAGAGTTGAAGGAGTATTGCGAGAAGCGAGGGTTTGAGATCGTAGAGATCTATCAGGACAAGATATCAGGAATTAAGACAAGTAGACCAGAGCTAGATAAACTCATGGATGGTGCAGGGAAACGCAAGTTTGATATTGTCCTTGTATGGAGCTTCGATAGGTTGGGAAGATCCACAAGCCATCTATTGAGTGTGCTTGAGAACTTCACAAGACTAGGGATCGACCTTATCAGCTACAAACAGAACATAGACACCACAACACCATCAGGAAAGATGATGTTTACTATCATAGGAAGCTTTGCAGAGTTTGAGCGAGAGATGATCCGAGAGCGTGTACTAGCAGGACAAGCCAGAGCCAGAGCCGAGGGCAAGAGGTTTGGTAGACCGAAGCGAGTTGGGTACACCGAAGCAAAGAAGATCAATCAATTAAGAGAACAGGGACTTTCATATAGGAAGATCGCCAGTCAAACAGGGTTGGATGTCGCAGTTGTATACAGGCATGTAAACAACATCCACAGGAAGGCACAGAAAGGTGCGTAGTGTGCAATGAATGTGCAACCCTTGCACGGCTGATTTTATTATTACAAGGCTCATGCTAATCTAGGGTGTGCAAAAGAACTTCATCCCTATTGCTCAAGCATGTGCAATTACAGGGAAATCAAAAAGGACAATATATTACGCTATCAGCAACAAGGGTGTGCAATCTCATGTGCAAGGTGGGAAGCGACTAGTTGCACAGGAGGATCTAGAAAAGCTCTATGGTAAAACAGAAGAGGAGAGTGCAAAGGAAAGTGCAATTGCACAACAAGTTGCACAGATGAGTAAAGAAACACCACAGCGACAAGGTGGAGCAAGTGTGCAATCAGGAGAGATCCTCAAGTTAAAAGAAAAGGAGATCGCAGAGCTAAAGAAAACCAATGAGAAACTAGAAAGGGGCATGACCAGACTTGAAAGAAAGATAGATGAGGCAGAGAAAGAACGCAGGGAAACGGAGAAAGAACACCGAGAGGACATGAGGCAACTGCAACAGCAAGTGCAGATCCTACTTGCACAAACACTCATGTTAAAAGATCCGAGATCGGACATTGTAGAGGCACAGAGCGTAGACATCACGTCAGAACCACAGAAGAAGCGAGAAAAACCACCTCAGAAAGAGAAAAAAAGGCCGTGGTATAAACGGATTAAATTCACCTTGTAACCCATAGTAATTTGATGTATACTTATTGAAATGTATGATGTAATGGGGTAGTATTGGGTACAGGGTACGATATACCATATACGACATTTGCTAATAGATCTTTGATCGGTTTGGGATAGAGATTTACTAGCAAAGGTTAAAAGCCCTTGCTTATTTGTAAATGGACACGCCTTGTCCACCCAAAGGATCGAAAGATCCACGCTAGGGAAAGCCTCCAGAAATGGGGGTTTTCTCATTTTTAAGGACTTACCCTAGAAACTCAATTAGAGATTTGATATACTGATTCAGTCTAGGTTATTAGCGTAACCAGAGGGAAAACTTTTGCAAATAACATCTATGAGAAGGCGAACTCACATTGAAAGAGCAGAATAGCAAGACCACTACAGGTGGCAATTTTTCTATAACGACATCACCAGAAAAGATCAACCCATACAGCGTGGGATGGAAGATCAAGAGCATTAAGGCTCAATCACTTACAAGAAGAAAGAAGCAACCACAGCAGGACAAGCCGAGCAGATCAGGAGATATCGGAATGTATCAGCTGAGTAACTGCTACCGAAGGATCGAGGGAATGATGAAGAACTCTCCGAATCTTTCTCTATCCTCACTCTACAGAAACATCAGGAGCGACAAGCGAGTCAGTTACATAGGCGATATACCACTCACAGGCGAGTTGATAATTCACGCCCTCAAGAGTGGAGTAACCTACAGTCGACAACAGATCAACCGAGCAATGAAGCAGTCAACGGAGTTTGCAGGGTTGGATCATCAGAGCAAGAGTGAGATTCTAGACCACTTCGAGAGGCTCTCCAATAACTTCAAGGAGCGAAACGAAAAGGGCAATAATTCTCATTTAAGAGCAGGGAAGGGGGCAAGGGATGAATAGATACCACCTCACACCAGAAACCGACCAGAGGCACGATCTAGCAGGTGCGTATAACGAGCTGTCAGAAACTAGAAGGGGTCTAAAACGCACGGAAATATCGGAGGGGGTATATCATGCCACCGAGAGAAAACAGGCTCTTACAAGCCCTCTGAAATCACAGGATCGACAACTGCACGCCTCTCTGAGGGGTGGAGAGCTATACAAAGCCATTAAGCAAACTAACAACTTTCACGGAGAGGGAAAGAAGCACAGGAGAGCAAAGAGGATCTATAGATACCAGATACCAACAGACACGGAAAACAAGCCAGTTATCGGAGGTCAATTGATCTGTAATACAGCCAACGAACAGAAAGCACAGAGAGTTGCATTGCAATATGGGTATGATCTACTTACCTCACCTCATAGGTATAGAGGCAATGTAGAGGCTTACAACGCCTACAGGAAATCAGGAAGTGAGATCAGGAATGTAGGGGGGT
>CAZBOT010000117.1:0-4588 GCA_964493575.1 uncultured Candidatus Saccharibacteria bacterium
CCTTGACGACGGGGCGTGCCTCATACCCGATCTCGTTGTTGAGCCACTGGGTCGTGGCATGGAAGCCAGCATTGCGAGCCAGTCGCAGGATATGCAACACCTGCGAGATCTCCAGTTTTTCGGCGCGTGATTGATTGAGGCAATCCAGCAGCAAGCGTGATGCTGCATCAACGCTCTTGTCTGGCCACAGCAGTGGGCCGACCTGCTTGGCGCCGCCCAGTTGCTGCACAGCATTCCTGATTGCATCTTCAGGGCTATCAAAGAAAGGCATTTCAGCTTGCATCACGAAACCCTCCGACAATTTCGGAAGCAGTCGGAAAGACATGCTTCACGCAAAAAAATAGGATGTCAGTCATGAACACGACCAACACCCTCACAAATAAAAAACGGCCGCACGTGGCAAGCGACCAAAAGCCGCGCATGCGCGGCGGGGAGGAAACAACAAAAAATCAACCGAGCCATCCATCATGCTGCACCCGCCCTGCATTCGCACTCAGCGACGCGGATATGTTGTGGCAGTCCATCGGATGGGTTCGGATAGAGGTCTGGCCGCAGATCGTGCGGGGTGACCTGATAATCGATAGTAGAGCAGATCGGGATGACGTATTCACCAGGCACGCCGTTGCGCGTGGTGTTCAACCAGCGCCAGACATGTGCCTGTCGCACACCAATTGCATTGGCTGTAGCAACTTGCCCACCAATTAGGTCAACTGCTTTTTTCAGTGAGGTACGAGACATGCGACAAGGATATTCTTTCCGTTGTATTCCTGTCAACCCCTTGCGTTGTTTGACCAATAAATATATCGCGCCTAATCTCATGCGCATGACACTGGGCGAACGTTTAAGAATTGCGCGAGAAGACCATGCGGGGCTGACGCAAAAGCAGCTTGAGGAAAAGTCTGGGGTGCCGCAGCAGATGATTTCGAAGATTGAAAACGGGTACCAGAAAAGATGCAGCTACATTGTGGAACTGGCAGATGCATGCGGCGTTCGACCGCAGTGGCTGCAAATGGGTAAAGGCGAAATGACAGAAATGCCTTATTCCAATAACAATAAAGTCCAGACAATTTTCACCATTGCTCAGACACTACCAGACTACGCTCTGGACGAGGCCATCAAGAGCGTTGCTTCGATTAAAGAACTTATCGAAATGGCAGAAACCAACAAAACCAAAACCCAATAACATTATTGTTGTCGATTTCACCAATAAACGAAAAATAAAAGGGGCTTCATGAAGTGGTTGATCTCTTAATACTCGTTGGGTTTGGCGGCGTAGTTTTCTGGATATACAAGTTCGGAAAATCTGCCGGGGCCAACAAAGAACAAGTCGAGGAATTAGACTACGACAGCTGGGAAGGGATGTTCTTTGGCGAGGCAACAGACCCAAGGGCTGTCAGATGTGATCTTGAGATCACCTACACCGATGCAAACCTTAACACCACCCGCCGCAAAATCACCACCAGAGAATTCGATCACAGCTTGTATGGAGGCGTAATTATTGCCTGGTGCCACCTAAGAAACGCGCACCGCACTTTCCGATTCGACAGAATCAAACGGGCCGTTGATATAGAGACCGGCGAGATCATCAAAGATATCCGCACCTACATGCAGCATAGATACGACACAAGCCCGGAAGCCAAGCTCGATCACGTATTTGACACAAGCATCCAGGCAGTGCGCGCACTACTCTACATCGCAAAAGCGGACGGGCGCTTCACGCAGCGCGAAAAGGAAATCTATCTATCATTCATGCAGCGTAACGGTGGCACCGAGATCCTCGACATGGAAACCATGATCAGAGGCCTCTCGGAAATCACCGTACCAACCATGCAGGGGTTCAAAATACTGTGTGGAAAAATAGCCTCAAGGGGCAATGAATACAAGCACGATGTAATAGAAACCGCACGTGCGCTGGTTGCCACCGAGGCAACTATCAGCGGCGCTGAAGAAGACGCTCTGAAATATATGGAAAAAAGATTTTCAGTGTAACGAAGGAAACCCCATGAGCCTGATCACCTGCCCGGAATGTACCAAGCAAGTCTCCAGCTTCGCCCCAAACTGCCCGGGATGCGGCTGCCCCATCAAGGCATCTGGCGAGACCAAAGCCAGCGAAGCGCAGCGCGTCACCATCGAAGACGTGCACATGGAGTTCGGCAGCATGGTCGTCTTCATGATCAAGTGGGCGATTGCTGTCATCCCCGCCGCCATCATCCTGGTCATTATCTTATCCATCGTGGCCGGCATGTTCGCCGGTGGCATTTCATCACTGCTCTACCCCAACTCATGACCCGGGCCATCGTCATTAATTAATGATGGCCCATCCATTAACCCGCTTCGGCGGGTTTTTTGTTGCCCGGAAAATCTCCGGGTCTGCACATCATAACAAAAAATATTCTCTGGGTTGTTGACAATAATATTCTTTGCGTTGTAATCTTGCCTCACCTCGACAACAAACGAGCAGGAGGCAGGAATGTTTACAGTCAGCGAAACCCCTATCACCAGCGCCCACCGCGCCTGGGACAAAGCCACCGCCGCGCAGCGCGTCGCGATGCTGCACGCGGCAGGCCACAAGGCATGCGGCCACGCCTACCAGCGCTTCGTCGATCTCCCGATCAACATCAAGCTGGATCTCAACGCAGTCGCCACCCGCAACGCAAGCAGAGAGGCGGTGGCAGCATGAGCCGATTCTCAAAAACCATCAGAACCAAAGAAGACATCGACATCCGGGTCTACGGCTGGCCGGCCGACCAAGATCGACGCCGACCTACTGTTTACGTCGCGTTTCACTATTACCCACTGGATACCAACTTCACGATGTCGACGGCTGATGCCCGCGAACTCGCCAGCACTCTGCTGAAAGCCGCAGAAGCCGCAGAAAAGGCACAAGAACAGGAGGCAGCATGAGCAATTTACGCAATGCACGTGACCTATTAGATGAACTCGGGATAAACCCTAAAAGAGGCGCTGCAGACGTGCTTCGGCAGTTGAATCGGCTCGGAATTAAAGTTGCCGATCAAAAGCTACATACACGTGGCATCCGCTGGCTGATCACTGAAAACGATTACCAACGAGCCATTAAAGATCATAAAGAAAAAATAAAAAATACAGAGCCGACTGAAAATGAGTCGTCCCTTAGACGGCGCCAGATTCGCACTGTGGCGCGAGCAGTCCTTAAGCTATACGAAGAACTCGGCATGACACCCGACGGGAATTCTGACCTCGAGAAGCTAGCAGAAAGGCGTCTTCCATGACCGCCCTCACCACCATCGTCCCCGACGAAGCCCTGCTGTTTGAAGTCGCACGCAGTGCCGCAGCGCGGCACCTCAAGCTGCTCACCAACGGGCGCCGCAGCGTGCTATCGCCCGTCGATATCCCCGGTTTCAAGCCCATCATCGTCAAGGAGAAAGCCATGCAAGCCACCATCCGCATCGAGATCGAAGACGAAGCCCTGCGCACCAGCGTCATCGGCGAGACCATCACCGCCATCGTGCAGGAGATCAACCAGCAGACCAGCGACTTTCACTACGCCCTGGACCAAGCCCGCAAGCGCATCACCAAGCTGGGTTACGGCGTCTATCGCGGCGGCAACCATATCGCCGTGCACCACCACAACGGCGATGGCGGCATCGAATCCCGCCGCCTGGCAATAGTCAGCTGATGAAATGGCGCTGCACATGCGGCCACGTCAACACCTGGCGCACGGTCTGCTGGAAATGCACCGCCGAATACCCACCGCTTAGGTGATGGGCCGAGGCAACGCCAGTTGCCGAAGGTCCAGCGCGAAGCGCGACATCGACCGCTGTGTTATGCGGCAGGCGGAAACTACGGAGAAACAGAATGGAGCAACACGAGAGATTGCGGCAATACAACCGCTGGCGGCGCGGCGACAAGCGGATGAAAGCACCAAACCCGAAAGAGCTTGGCGAATTGATCGACGGCGTGGCCGACCGGCTGGAAGTGCTGGAGCGCGAACACCAGGAGTTTTTCGAGCGGTGGCACGGAGAGCGGCGGAAACGCGAAGCCCTCGCTGATGCGGTGGATAGGTGCCATCGGATGCTGCTGACGGAGCCGGACACCAAGGGCGCGCTGTTCAAGGCGGAGAACATCCTGCGCGAGGCGCTGGCAGATTCGAAACTGCCGCATAACAAGAACGGAGGCAGAACATGAACAAAACACGCAACTTGAAGATCCTCGCCGGCTTCCTCGCCGCCTTCCTGCTCGTGGCTTGGCTGGGCGGCATGGCAAAGATGGTGGCTGACCTGATGCAGGTGACGGCATGAGGCACGTTATGAATGGCCAGCAGCTCTACGCCAAGATCAAGCGCACCAGTAAATACTACGGCCAGGGCGAGATCGACGGCCTGTTCGAGGTGTTCATCGACCCAAGCGTCCGTGACGAATACAAAGTGCAAGGCGGCCCCGGCGGGCAATATCGCCTGCGCGACGTCACCTTGTGGGTCAAGTACGGTGATTCGGCGCTCAAGATAGGATAACGGCATGAACGCCCGCCCCATCATCTATTACGAATGCCGGGAATGCCACTACCTGCACACCGAACCGGAAGAAGCCATTGAATGCTGCTCGCCCGG
>CAZBOT010000118.1:0-1580 GCA_964493575.1 uncultured Candidatus Saccharibacteria bacterium
GGGGACGCTTCCGCCCGTTGGGGAACCGACGCGGACGCACGTGATCGAGGTCTTCTCGGATGGGAAGATCAGCGTGGACGGAGGTCCGCAGCAATGACGCAGATTGGTGTCTTCTCGGATGGAACGATCCAGGTAGCCGCGACGCCTGCCCTGCTTCCCGTTGAGATGCGCGGGAAGTTGGGGGTGCTTTTGCACGATTTCCAATCTGAGGAGAGGAATTGGCTGCCGCGTGTATGCAATGAGGATGGGACGCCGAAACTGGTGGGCGGAAAACCCTATGGCCTACCCCAGACGGAGAAGTGTGGGGATGCGGTATTCGAGAAAATGTATGAGCCGTGGCAGTGGTTCTGGTTCGATTTACTCCAGCATTACACACCGCATCTTTCGCTGGCGGAACAGAAGAAGAAGTGGAGCGACTTGACAAGCGGGATGAAGTTCAAGACGAATAAGCACGGTTGGGATGACGGATACGCGGATTACATCAATGAAGTCAACGTCACCAAGACGCCGATGAGTTGGGAGAATGTGACGACCTGCGCGAATCCCGTTTTGCGTACGGGCAATAAAAAGAACATCGGCGGGCGCGGTTTTACGGGTGTGTGGTGCCTGGATACAACAGTGAACCCGCCTGAGATCATCGGGCATGATGCGATGGATTGTTTCGTTCATGCGGCGACGGTTTGCAGACCAGAGCATGGAACGCAGGCGAATTTCCCGCGGCATACGAAAGCGCCGAATGGGACGTTTGTGGTGAATCACTTCCCGCACGCGAATGGCGGGAAGGTGCCCGTGCCGTTCCAATCGGCACGCGGGATCCAGTCCACGTTTATGGGGATCCCTGTCCGTGAGAATTGGATCGCTGACTGGCGGATCGCTCCGCTGGATGATGATGAGTATCCCGTTGTGCAGACGGTGAGATGAAGTTATGAAGATTCGACCTGTCACTCAGTTGCAGTTGGATGGCTTTGCCGATCTCGTGAGGGATTCAGAGGAGAGCGGGCAGGGCGAGGCGCCGATGTCCTGGCTGGAAATTCAGGAGCGGGAGATGGCAGCGCGGATGGCGCTGGAGGGGAAGTTGGAGACCGATGGCGAGATCCCTGGGTGGGCGGATACGTATCACTGGATGATCGATTCGGGGATCCCGTGGAAGATCTCGGCATTTGTGGCGTGGAGCACAACGATCAAGAAGTATCGCTGGCCGAAGACGCTGGAGGAATTGGCGACGCAGGTGCTGGGTTTGAATTCTGCGCGGCGAATTTTCGAGTGGCGGAGGAAGTATCCATACATTGATCAGATGATCGCGGACCTGCAGGCGGCGGCATACCTGGAATATATCCCTGGGGCGATCCGTGCGAGCGGCGAGGTGGCTGGGCGTGATGATTACAAGAGCACCGCTGAACGGCGCCTGATGTATGAGGCGGTGGGGATCATCCAGAACAAGAGCAAGGTGACGGTGGAGGAGGGCGCGGTGAATTTGGGCGCTGGCCGCAAGTTGCTGGACCAGTTGCGGAAGCGGTCCACTTCGGAGTTGCTGGACCTGCTGGGGACGGATGCGCCCGAGTTGATGCAGGAGTTGGAAG
>CAZBOT010000118.1:1680-4582 GCA_964493575.1 uncultured Candidatus Saccharibacteria bacterium
GTGCGCGCACGGTTGAAGGCCGAGCGTGACTTTTTGGCGTTCTGCAAGTATATGGATCCGAAGCATCCGACCGAGGCGCGGCACGTGCAATATTTGGGGAAGAAATTGGAACAGGTGTTCGAGTTCATCGAGAGCAAGGGCGAGCGCGGAATCGGGCGGTTGATGATCTTCATGCCGCCCCGTTATTGGAAGAGCCAGACGGCTTCGCGCAAGTTCCCTGCGTGGGCGATCGGGAAACTGCCAGACCTGCGGGTGATTCTGACTTCGTATGGGGCAGACCTGGCGACGAAGCACAGCAAGGAAGTGCGGGATCTGATCGAGACGGAGAAGTATCGGGCGGTGTTCGGGGACCTGGCTTCGAGCGAGGAGCCTGTTTTGCTGGATAGCGAGAGCCGCAGTTCGGCATCGTGGGAGATCGCGAACCATGCGGGGGGGATGATCGCGGCAGGCGTGGGCGGTGCGATCACTGGTTTTGGCGCAGGTCTCTTTATCGTGGATGACCCCGTGAAGAGCCGCGAGGACGCTGAAAGTCAGGCGAGACGCGAGGCCATTTATGAGTGGTATCGCTCGGTGGCATACAACCGTCTCGATAGTGTCGGGTCTGCCATCATCCTGATCATGACGCGTTGGGACCAGGACGACCTGGCGGGGATGTTGTTGCAGGCGATGGTGAGCGACCCTGATGCGGACCAGTGGGAGGTGGTGTACATGCCCGCGGAGGCGGATGAGGCGGATGCGTTCCCGAAGACTGCGGAGGAGTTCGAGGAAAACCTTTTGAGCGGGATCTACATCCCGATGGGTGGAGACCAGTTGGGACGCGCACCAGGCGAGCCGCTATGGCCCGAGAAGCACGACACGGCGAAGTTGACGAAGGTGCGGGCGAATGTTGGCGATTTTGAGTATATGAGCCAATACGGGCAGAAGCCGCGCCTGGCTGTGGGTGAGTTTTTGGATGACCAGGATTTCAAGATCGCGGATAAAGCACCCGATGGGGTGCGCTGGCATTGGTATGCAGACCTGGCGCTGGGGGAATCGCAGACGGCGGACTGGAATTGTACGGGGGGCGTGGGCCTACATGGCGAAGATCTGTATGTGCGCGATGTGGTGAAGATCCGTGATATCGATGCGTTTTTGCCTGAGTTGAAATCGGTGATGACCGATAAGCAGGAACGTGATTCGGTGTGGGGCATCGAGGATGTGGCGTTTCAGAAGCTGGTGATCAAGCAGTTCCGCTCTGACCCTGAGTTGCTGAACAAGGAGATCAAGGCGGTGAAGCCCAACGGGGATAAGGTGACGCGGGCGCGTCCGTGGCGGAGGCGTGCGAAGGACGGTCATCTGTATTTGGTGCGCGGGAAGTGGAACCGAGATTTCATCCGTGAGGCGACGGCGTTCCCGAAGGGAAGGCACGATGATGTTGTGGACATGCTCTCTGGCGGTGTACAGATGATCGCAGAGGAGAAGCCGAAGCAGAGAGCGCGGAGTTGGCAAGGATAACCCCCCTGTCGGTGAGTACACCGACATCCCCCCAAATGCAAAGAACGCATTTAGGGGGAGGAGAATGGAATGTCTGATATTGAGATTGCCTACAACTTGATCAAAAACAAGCGGCCCGAGTTGGATACGCTGTGGGCGTATGCCAATGGGGAGCAGCCGCTGCGGTATTCCACAAATCGATTGCAGGAAGCGTTCAATGATATCAATGCGCATTTCGAGATCAATTGGTGCAGTGTGATCGTGGATGCAACACTGGACCGCATCCATTTGCAGGGGTTCGATACACGCGAGACTGCGGTGGATGCGAAATTGAAACAATTGTTCGCCAACCTGCATCTGGATATCGAAGCGCACGAGGCGCACAATGCGGCGCTGGCCACCACGCAGGGCTTCATCATTGCCTGGAAGGATGGGGAGGAGACGGAGCTTTATTACAACGATCCACGCTTGTGCGAGATCGTGTATGACAGCGCGCACCCGAAGGTGAAACGGTTCGCGGCGAAGTGGTTCGTAATGGATGATGAACGGCATGAAATCACGTTGTACTACACAGACCGCATCGAGCACTGGCAGACGGATAAAAAAGACCCGCGCTCGTGGAAGGCGTTCACGCAGCGGACGACCGACACGAACCCGTATGGGGTGATCCCCGTTTTTGAGTTGCAATCGCCTGGTGAGTTCGTGAAGGTGACGACCATTCAGGATGCGATCAATAAACTTTTCTCGGACATGATGGTGGCGGCGGAATTCGGCGCGGCACCCATGCGATGGGCGATCAGCCAGGCGGACCCTGGGGACATTAAGAACGGGCCGAACGTGTGGGCATGGTTCCCCGCTGGGGATGGGACGGGACAACAGGCGAGCGTGGGGCAGTTCGAGGCGACGCAGTTGACGAACTTCCACGATTCGATGGACAAGCTGGCCAACTATATGGCGATCATCACGCGGACGCCAAAGCATTATCTGCTGCAGTTTGGGAGCAATATCAGCGGCGAGGCGTTGATGACGATGGAAGCACCACTGACGAAAAAAGTGGAAACCCGTCAACGGGTGTTTGGCGCGGTTTGGCAGGAGGTGGCTTCGTTCCTGTTGAAGATGGAGGGGATGGAAGTGAAGCCTGCCGATATTACGGTGATCTGGACACGGCCTGAGACGGTGCAAGTCTATACCGAGGCGCAGGCGCGGCAACTGGCGGTCAATACGGGAATCCCGTTGATCACTGTGTTGCGGCGCGAGGGGTGGAGCGACGTGGAGATCGAGCGGATGCAGAAGGACCAGGAGTTGCAGGATAAGGCGAAGAAGACGCTTGCGCAGGCGTTGTTGAATGACTTGAAGCTGCGGCAGGAGCAGAATGCGTTCAACCAGCAGGAGCAGGCTGTGGCGCAGGCGGGAGGGTCGGTCAATGCCT
>CAZBOT010000119.1:0-4535 GCA_964493575.1 uncultured Candidatus Saccharibacteria bacterium
AGCCAGCATCCTCGGCATCCATTTCTTCGGCAAACACTTTGATATGTTCAGACAACGGTTTCACGCCGTCAATCGGCGTAGGTAGCGCGGTCTCCACCGCCTCTACTGCCGCACGCGCAGCAGACACGCTCTCCAGCGCATCCTCATCCTCAGAATACGCGCTCTTAGCTATCTTATTGGCCGCCTCTAGCAACTTGCGCCGCGTAGACTTATCAGCCACCACGCGCGCGTAGCTCTCCCAGTTCATGCTGCTAGGTGGCTGGTTGATAAGCTCCATGATGTACGCAGAACCACCAACCTCGGCCAACTTGTCTCCCAATTGCTCAGACACGGTAACAAAGTCAATCGCCATCTTTGCGCGCGCTAACTCGCTGATGGCTTGCCAGACAAAACGCAGACGATGGATGTAGAAGTCATCAGCGCGTACAATCTCAGACGCGTCATAGTACGCGTCAGGGTTGATGAGGATTGCGCCAATCAAGGCCTCCTCGGCCTCGCGAGAGTGCGGTACGTTAGTCATTCTCTACAACCTTCAAGGCGGCCATGCAGATAGCAGCGGACAAGGTTTTAGCGTGAGCAATAGGAAAACAAACAGCATCGCTTTCAAAGAAACGCGCGCTGCACCCTGATTGGGTAACATGACTTTCTAGTGCATAGCCCATCGCGATAACCTTATCCGCAACCATCATCATGGCTTGCGCGAGGTTGTCGTAGGGATTCCAGTAACGCGGCTCGCTCATGATATTTCCACCGCCATCAGCAAACCAAGAGTCGCTGGGGCGGGACTCTAAAGTCCACCCCATCACCTTTTCGGCCAACAGGCGGTTGATTTCATTCCTGCTCATCATTCTCCTCGCGTAGTTCCGCATACTGTGCAATGCCATACCCAGCCACGGTCAGGGCCGTGCTTGGTTTCTTTGCCGCAGAAAGAACAGAATAGAATTCGTTTCACTTATTACCTTCCAACTCCCTAACAATGGCATGTATTCTAGACGCTTGGCAAAGTTCGTAGTGTATCTGCCCAACCGCCATAATCATGGGATGAAAATGGTCATCGCTAATCACTTTCCCTTCTCGGCACAGGATGCAAACATTCCGCATAGCCTCTTTCAGCCCCTCGATGCGGCCAGCGGCGCGGGCGGTTTCGAGAGCCGAGAGGATGATAGCTTCCCTGCGTTCGGCAGGCGACAGGATGCTCAACGGGTTGTCAAGCTGATAGCTCTTTTCAATGCGCTCTTGCACTTGCTCAGCCAGCTTCTCTAGGTCAGTCATGGCTGCTCCCATTTGCGTAGATTTCTGGCGTGTATAAAAGCAAACATTGCCACGCCAGGCACTAGACCGTAGTTCTTATTATCTATGGCAAACCAAAGCCAGAACCCCTGTGCAATTAGCCCTATGCGTGGCCCCCAGATGGACTTGTTACCCATCTGCCACAGCATGAGCGCGCTAATTGCAGACAAGAACCAATCCATCACTCACCACCTTTCTTGATTTGCGCCTTCGCCACTCGGCGGGCGCGCTTGCGAAACATACGCTTGACCCATTTGCGCTGTCCCGCCTTCCATGCCAAAAACTTACGCCAGCCACTCAGGGCATCTTGTTCTAGCCCGCCACGCAGGGGGATTTCAGGGCGCGCCATCACTCACCGCCTTTCTCGGATTGGAGCAGGGCGCGCACGCGCTGATGCACGTCTGCGTAAACATCGCGGTTGGCTGGCAGAAGCCAATCATGCACGCCAAGCAAGCTCATGCCGTCCAGCAGCGTATCAACGTCGTGCAGCATTTCATCCTTGCGCTTGTTCTCGGCGCGGGCGGCCATGAGGGCGGCGGCAAACATCCTCGCGCTTTCGGGCAGCCCCTCCGCGAGACGCTCATACAGCACGCGTTCCTCGTCCGTCAGCAATAGGTAGTGTGTGTTGGTCATTTTGTCTCCCTTTCCTGCGCCAGACGCTCGTTCATCGCCCACGCCGGCACATCTTGCTCAACTGGTGGCGCAGATAACATCGCCTCTTTGGCGCGCGCCACCTTGACTAAACTCAACGGGCTGGCGATCGTGAATGGTGCTAACCCGCCATGCGTTGCCATGTACTGCTCAAAGTCTACGCGCACCGCACGCAGCACATCATCCCACCGCGCGCCACACGCGTCAAGCAATTGCCGCGCGCCGTCAATCCATAGTGCCTTCTGCTTCTTGTGAGCTGGAGCGCGCAGATTCCACAATTCGCACACGAGGTTGATTATCCCCTCTACGTCTGCTGGGTATCCTTGCACCATACCTCTGCGCTCGTTCCACGCGGCGTGCATGGCGGCTATCTTTTCGGGGTCAAAGTCACTCATGGAAACAACACCTTGTAGAGCATATACAGTCCACTCGCAAGCAAAACGACCACAAACGGGTCAACGAATAACGAGAAAATGCCCCCGCACATAATGCCAAAGCACCATGTGAACATGACGACCATGCGTTCGTTCATTTCAGTAACCTCTGTTCGTCTAGCGCAAGCAACGCGCGGGAGTAGTCTCCTGGCTGGTACGCCAGCGGGTCGCCTCCCCATATACCGCGAGATTCGGCGCACCAAATATCATCTAGTTCACTAAGGAACATCCCGCCCACAAAATCGTCTTCGCTATATTTGCCGCGCAACCATTCCAATACCTTGTAGTCCGCAGCGGGGTCAGTGGTGTAGTTGGGCAAACGTCGCTCAAAACGAAAATTGTCTGGATGGTCTATGGGGCGCATCCAATGCTCGTCAACAACAATGTAGCCCAAAATCTCAGCTACACGCTTGTCTTGTTCTCGGTCGCTCATCACTCACCAACCATCTTGTGAAACTCAGCCGACAGGCGCGCCATCTCAGCAAAATCATTGGGGCTCTTGGTCATGTGGTAGAGCGCGCTAGCCGCCACAATATCGCACAGCGCGCAGATAATATCCATCGCGTGCTCGCGACCCACCTCGGCCATCGCGTCTACCGCGCGGCCGACTACTTTTTCTCGAAACTCAGTATCGGTTGCACTCATCTCAATCTCCTTTTCTTGCCAATGATACTAACACGAATTACAGGATACGAAAGATGAGAAAATTATGAGTTTGCGAACACGATGATTTCCTCGCTATCGACGCGCTTTTCTCCGTTCTGCCCAAAGCGATTACCTGGCGCAGCGACGCGTCTGCGCTCAATAATCGGCAGTCCCATCGCCTCGGCGTGGAAGTCGCAAACAGGGATGACTGCGCCGGCGCGAATATGGTCTTTCACGTTCAGCACGATAATCCCGCGGCACACGCGGCGAAACTCGGCGTAGGCAGCCGCGTGAAACTCTCGGTACTTCTTGCCCCACTGCATTTGTCCGCTATTGTTGTCGTTGAGTTTTCGGCCAAGATAGCTCGTATAAGTGATTCGGTGCGTGCCATCCGTGTATGTATCGGCCATGCGATTGCCGTAAGTGGGACTAGTGCAAATCGCGTCAAACGCTCCATCAGAAAATGGCAGGCGCAAAGCGTCAGCACAAAGGCCAGATAAGCGCGCCCACTCAAACTCAATATCCATGCAAATCGCGTCTGGTCGTACTTGCTTCAACTTGCCAGTACCGCCAAACGGGTCAAGGATTTTAGCCGATCCGCGTAGCAATTCCTCGAAAACTGGCAGAAAAGTATCAGTATATTTCGCGGGATGTTTCATGAGCTTTCCCTAGCCCTCGCCATAATCTCGTTTGTAAGCCAAGCTGGGGTTTCCTCTGCCCGATAGGGCGAAATGGGTTTCTTTTGTTTTATTTCTTTCTTTTGTGTGTTGGGTAGCCCTACTATCTCTGGTTGGGTAGCCCTACTATCTATGTGCTCGCGGTGGTTGGGCAAACCTACTATCAGTTCGTACGCATAACTATTTCCAGACTTCGTTCTACGCACAACTCCGCGCTCAATGGCCCTCTGAATCCCAGAAACGACACTATCGCGCGCCAATCCCGTCATTTTCTCTAGCTGGGATAGGCTGATCACATCGCGCTCTTTGTGCCACCCAAACGTCTTGCGCGATATCGCCAGAACAACGCGCAGCTCGGCGTTGCCCATATCAGCCATCAACTCGTCAAAGATAGCGTTTGGCGTTTGCGTGTAATTGGGTTTCTCAAATCCACTCATAAAAGACAAAGCCTCATAAACTTAGAGCGACCCTTGATTGTCCTTGGGCGGAAGCTTTTTACAGCGTTGCAATCAAAGGCCGCACTAAATCTGTGAGGCTCATCTTCGTATATACTTCCGCCCAATGGAAGTCGCTTGATAGATACTCAATTATACCACAAAGTGCGAGCCACTGTTATTTGTTGTTCTACGCTCATATATTCATCCTCGTTTGCAATTGTGCGTCAGCGATTCGTTTCTCAGCGATGGCAAAGTAGCCAGGATCAATCTCGCAGCCAATAAAATTGCGCCCTGTCTGCACGCAGGCTACGCCAGTCGTGCCCGAACCCATGTACGGGTCAAATACGGTGTCGCCCTCGCGGGTGTACTGCAAAACTATCTTTTTCATCAAAGACACGGGT
>CAZBOT010000120.1:0-4531 GCA_964493575.1 uncultured Candidatus Saccharibacteria bacterium
CTGCTCCATCCGCCGCTCGCCCTGCACCGCTTCGTTGCGCACTTGCAGGCTGTAGCGGGCCGCGAACTGCTCGGGCAGTACACCGGTACGCTTCGCCATCGTCGTGAAGAAGGCCGACACGAGTTTCGCGTAGCGGGTATTGACCGCTTCCGTGAAGCGATTGGCCGTCTGCAGTTCCTGCATGACACGCTGCTCAACGGCAGCGGCCGAGCGGGAAAACTCGCGGGCCTCGATCGTCTCCTCCAGCGCGCGTTCAGCTTCGGCGAGCATCTGGTCGTCGCGCGTCTGCATAAACTGCCTGGCCTCCGCCAGCGACATTTCGGTCCATTCAGGCCGCACCAGTTCGAGCACACTCGGCATTACGTCGGACTGGCCGATCGTCGTCGCGAACTCACCCAGCGGGATCACCAAGTCGCCGCCGATCGCGAGCGCTTCGTCGATCTGCGCTGCCACAGCCGGCGAGGCCTGGCGCAGTTCGGCCAGCTTCTCATCGCCCACCGTCTGCGCGAACTGCCGCGCGTCGACGTAAATGTCCTCAACGCGCCCGCCCTCGCGCGCCACGTTGTCGATGAATTCCTGCAGCGTCTGCGGATCGCGCGCCAGCACCTTCGACGCGCCGGCCAGCTCCGACAACTGCTTCACCTGGTTGGCGTGGTACTCGGCCAGCATCGCGTTGTGGTCGTTGCGCGCGAAACGCGCTTCGGCCGCCTCCCGCGCGGCGCGCAGGTTGGACGGCACTTCGACCACGCCGGAGGCTATCTCCGCGATGCCTTCGAGGAACACTTCACCCCACCGGACGTTCGACTCGGTGAGAAGCTGCGCGACCAGTTCACCGCCCGCCCCGCCTGCGGCCTGCAAGCCCGCCTCACCGGCTACCGCCGCGGCCATCGCCGTGCGGGATGCGCCCCGGGCGTTGCGCAGGATGTTGCCGGCGAGGCCCGCCGTCAGCGCGTCAAAGGCGCCGATCGCCAAGCCCCGCTTCAGCGCCTTGTCGCGCGCCTGGTCCATCAGCGCCGGGTCGCTGAGCGCGCGATAGACCTCCTGCGCGTTCGTGGGCGTGAGGCCCGCTTCGCGGATCGACTCGATCAGGCTCGCCGAATACTCGACAGCCAAGCTCCCCGTGCCAGCGCCCAGCGCCTGCCCGGCCGGGCCTGCCGCAGCGCCCGCCACACCTGCGAGCATGCTGGGCGCGGACTGGCCTAGGGAGGTGAGAACCGTATCCAGCACGAAGGCGGGTGAGCCCAGCACCGCGGCACCCGACTCGACGAACCCTTCGGCCTCACCCACACGCCGCGCGCCTTCCGCGACGGCCGCGGGCGGCGTCGCCAGGTTGGCGCGTTCGGCTTCCCGCAGCCGGTCGGAGATCGCCAGCGCGAGGCCGAACTGGTCGCCCTCGTACAGTCCGGTCAGTTCGTTCATCACGATCGGCAGGCCGGCGCGCGCCTGGCCGTAGCCGTAGCGCACACGGTCCGCGATCGAGTAGTCGACCGGCGTCTCCTCGGCGCGGCCCGCGCTGCGCGCGCCCGTCAGCGCGCGTTCGAAGCGGTCGCGCGTGCGGCGTGCCTCCGCCGCGGCGTCCTTGAAGGCGCCCGTGAGCGGACGGCGGCGCGGGAGCGGCGTGCCCAGCGTGCGCTCGATCTCGCCGAAAGTCGGAAGATCATCCACGACCACCGCGGCGCGATCCGGGTCGGCGCCGATAAAGCGCGACAACTTCGGACTGCGCTGCAGCACTGCGCTGTTCGTGTCCTGCAGCGCGCGCTTTTCCAATTCGGGCAAGTTGCGCTCGATCACGCTCGGCGGCAGGCCGTAGCGCTGGCCGAGCGTGCGCGCTTTCGCGCTCTGCTCCGGGTTACGGCTGAGTGCGGACAGCGACACAGCCATCGCCTGCACGGGC
Source organism: uncultured Candidatus Saccharibacteria bacterium (assembly GCA_964493575.1). Classification (GTDB taxonomy): domain Bacteria; phylum Patescibacteriota; class Doudnabacteria; order UBA920; family UBA920; genus UBA920. The sequence continues at coordinate 1,895 of CAZBOT010000120.1, forward strand.
GGCGCATCCGGCGCGTCGATGATCTCGTCGTACTTGTTGCCGGAGCGTGCGGCCGGCTGCTCGGGCGGCGCCGCAGGAATCAGATCGTCGTAGTTCTTCATTCGAGATCGAAGGTTCTCAGGTAGGTTTCAGCGATCTGCGCCTCCGTCGGCGTCGTGCCGCGCTTGCGCCGCCAAGAGTCGATGATAGCCTGCCGATCTTCCTTCGGCACATCCGGCATGAAGCGTGCAGCGTCCGGCGTGCCCGTCACCTCGTACAGGCGTTTTCCACCGAAGGGCACCCACCCGTTCACGTCGCCCTCGATCGTCAGCCGATCGAGCACCTTCTGCCGCTGCTCCACCGTGAGCGGCTTGTCGCCGTTCGTGCGCGTCGCTTCCTGCAAGGCCGTGTAGGCAGCGGACTCGAACTGCGCTTTGCGCTGCTTCGTGAGACCAAGCTGGCCGACGATGATGCCCACCTGCTTGTCGTCGGTGAGCACTTCAACCTGCTTCCGCGGCTTGGCGAGGTTGTCCTGCAAGTCGATCAACTGCTCACGCTGCGCAGGCGCCAGCTTGTCGAAGTGCCGGCGCATGTCCTCTTTCAGGAAGCCGTCGCGGTTGTTGCGCGCCATCTCGCGCAGCCGGGCGTAAGTGTCCCAGTCCGTCTTGATGTTGCTCTCGCGCCCTGCGGCGACGCGCGCCCGGTCCTCGGCGATGCGCCGCTCGGAGACCAGCACCTTCGGGTCCATGCGCTGCAGGATGGCCGGATCGACGCGGCTGATCGACCCGCGCTGTGAAAGCTGCGCATAGAACTGGTCGGTGTATTGCGACTGCGTGCGCTGCTCGGCCTGCGCGAGATCGGCCCAGCGCTCGCGCCAGCGCAGCCGGGCCTGTTCGCGCGCGTCCCCCTCCAGGTTCTGCCTGATCCATTCCAGGCCCTCCCCTTCGGTCTTGCCCTGATCGAGTAGCGTGTTCACGGCAGACGCGGCCTTGTCGCGCACCTTTGCCTGCGTGGTCAGTTCGTACAGCTTGTCGGACTTGGCCGGGTCCATCTCGCCCTTGTTCGCCTCGAAGTACGCCGCGACCTTCTCCGCCCCGCCCTCCTCGGCCGCCATGCGCTGAATCACCTGCGCGTGCAGGTTGTGCAGCGCTTCCTGAGTCTTCAGGCCCTCATATTCGGTGTTCCACCCTTCCGTTGCGGCGGCAGCGCGCAGCGCGCCCAGGATGCGCCCCTTGGCGTCGTTGATCATGTCGGCCTGCTGCCCGGTCCCGACGTAGCCGACGGCGTCCGTGATAGCGGCGGCCGTCGCCGCAGTGCGTGACAGTTCGCGTTGCGTTCGCAACTCGCCGGCCTCGAAGTCGGCCATGTTCTCGACAGCCGACAGGCGCGTGCGCTGCAGACGCTGCTGGAACGCGGCGCGCTGCCGGTCCGACATCGTCTGTGTGTACTCGCCGATCTTCTTGTTCCACCACTCGGCCGTGTCTTTGCCGAGGTTGGCCGCGTTCACCCCGCGGCGCGTTTCGCGCACGGAGTTGCGGTATTCGCCGAACTCGGTCAGCACACCAGCCTCGGCTGTCATCACGCGGTCGAGGTCCTCTTTCTCTTCCTGCTCTTGCTGCATGCGCTGAAAGACGGTGGCCGAGCGCTGCAGGGCCTGGCCGGCTTCCTGCATCTCAGCGCCCGGGCGGGCGAGCAGGCCCGGCGTTGCGACGGAGGACTGGCGCACACCGGGTAGCGCGTTGGGCGCTACGACGGCGCGATCGTAGAGAGGAATGTCAGCCATGTTTTACCACCTGTCGTTTCCGATCGGCGAATACGGGTTCCACGACGTGGTTTTCGATCCGCCGCTCCAGTTCGTACCCGACCACGACGAGGCCACGGCCGGCGCGCTGGTGATGAGCGAGGTCATCGCGCTACGGAAGGGGCTGATCTCGCTCGCGGCTTGCCGAAGATTCGACGCGTCCGCCAGCGCGCCGCGTGCCTGTTCGCGCTTGGCCCATGCCTCGCGCGCCGCGTTGCTGCGCTCCGTCATGGCGTCCATCTCGCCCATGAAGTCCGTGTCGGTCAGAATCGACAGCGCGCTGCCGTAGCCCATGTCGAGGCCCCGCGCGGCGAACATCGCCTGCTGCCGGGACTTGAGCGCGGTCGTGTTGGCGCGCACGCGCTGCTCGGAGCGCTGCCCACGAGAAAGCGCGTCCTGCGCCTCCCATTCCATGTATTTCGCATTGTTGCGCGCGATCGCGGCCTGCGCCTTGTAGCCGGCCTTCGCCCCGGCGGCGGAACTGTAGGCGCCGCCCGCGCCCATGACGCTGCCCAGCACCTGTGCCCCGAAAAGCGCTTCTGCCCCCATCATCCGATCCTTTTCGACAAGTTGTGCCCGGTGTGCTGGTAGCCCATCGCCTCGTAGAACTTGACGATCCGCTCGTCGTCGATCCGGGTGCTGACGCTCGGGTAGATGTGCGTGGCACCCATGCCCTTCGCCCACTGCTCGAAAGACACCAGCAGCCGCGGCGCAGCCATTGTACCGCGCCACTCCGGCCGGACGAAGAAGGTGTAATCGGACGCGATGAGCATGCCATCGACGAAAAGCCCCTCGGTCAGGTAGCCGCCGAACATGCCGACGATCTCGCCGTCCTCGTCCGCCACGAACAGCACGCT
>CAZBOT010000121.1:0-4501 GCA_964493575.1 uncultured Candidatus Saccharibacteria bacterium
CGGTTGACAAAAAGAACACACTGACTATCGCATAGTACACACATCGCTGCTGACATTGATGCTATAACACGAAGGAGATTGCGATGTGGATGTAGCTACACTCTTAAACGGAAACTACCACACGCCGGAAGATCTACTACCAGAGCGCTCATTGCCAGAGCGCGCCCTTATGCCGGAATTGCCGGAAGCTGCCCGCCATGATCCCACCCTGGCCGCAAACGCATGTGCCTGGCTTGATGCGTATATCGCCTTCAGTCGAACATGGTCCCCACGCGCCCATGACGACTTTCACGAGTCGGTGGGTCTATGGATGCTCTCTACCGTGGCAGCTAGGCGCGTGGCCATCGACTTCGGCAAGCGCCGGTACACTAGTCTCTATATCGCTCTGGCAAGCCGAACATCGGTCTTTGCCAAATCGACCACGGCGGAAATCGCCAGCGCTATCTTGAAATGCGCCGGTCTAACTCACATGCTTGCTCCTGATGACGCAACGCCACAAGCCTTTATTCGCAGCATGACCTATCAAGTGCCGATGGAATACGGCGATATGGACACAAGGAAACAGGAAGAGCGCAAACGCAAGGTTGCCTTCGCTGCGCAAAAAGGTTGGTACTTTGATGAGTTCGGACAAAAGGTGTCTGCCATGATGCGCGACGGCGGCTTTATGGCAGACTTCCGCAGCCTGTTGCGCAAATTCGATGACACACCAGACACCTACGAGTATGAGACGATTGGACGTGGAAACGATATTGTCTATTCGCCCTACTTAGCCCTGCTTGCCAACCTGACACCGGCTGATCTCAAACCCTACGCCAAACGTGGCTCAGCGCTCTGGAACGACGGCTTTTGGGCGCGCTTCGCTTTTGTCACGCCACCACTCAATGCAGTCAGGAAAAATGAACGCTTTCCACAACATCAGCGAATTGTACCGCCATCGCTCATTCAACCCATTGCCGATTGGCATAGAAAGCTAGGTATTCCTGAAGTGCAAATGATTGACCGTGGCGCCAAATATGAAGCGATTGTTGCCCACAAGGATGCTCAGCTTTGCAGGATGGGCGAGGGGGTCTATGACGCCTATTATCGCTACAACGATGCACTTATCGATATTGTCACGCAAAGTCAACTGACAGACCTCGACGGAAATTACGCTCGTCTTCCAGAAAAAGCACTGCGAGTTGCTATGCTGCTCGCCAGCTTTGAAAACAATGGCCGCATTGAACTATGCCACTGGCACCGTGCCCAACAGGTTGCGGAAACGTGGCGTCTCAATCTACATAACCTGTATGACCAAATCGTAGGCGATACGGAGACTCCCAAAATTGTCGCAATGGAAGATCGGATTATGCAGCTTATCAGCCAGAAGGGGCCGCTTACCATTCGGGAAATCGTGCAAGGCGTTCGCGGCCTTGATTCTGGACAGGCCAAAATGCTTACCAAATCGATGGTCGATACTGGATTCCTGGCGCACATGAAAGATGGCAGAACAGAGCGTTACAGGCTGGAAGTGCCGCCGGAAGAGCTTTGAAAGTGTAGACGGGGTGTCTACACTTCCGTGCGACTTTTTGAAAGTGTAGACAGTGTAGACTGTAGATCATTAATAATAATAATAATTTACTAGAGTAAATCTTGTCTACACTTTTATAAAACTTGTTTTGAAAGTGTAGACACATATTGGGGTCGCGTCTACGCGTCTACACGTCTACACTTTGACACGCCTTGCAACGCTATCTCGTGTATTTTTGATAGGTGGCCGTATAAAAAAGAAGTGTAGACGCGTCTACACTTTCAGGATGTCTGTCTACACTTTGAAAGTGTAGACGTGTAGACAGCACAACGAGCGTCTACACTTTCAACTGAGGGGATCATCATGATTGACCAAACCATTATTGATACTGCCAAACTAACCGATTTGGTAACGTTGGTGGGTCAGAGTATAGAACTGCGCAAGATCAGCCGGGATGAGTATGAAGGCCCTTGCCCCAAGTGCGCAGGGACGGACCGACTTCATGTAAAGCCCACCGGCTTTTTCTGTCGGGTCTGTCATCCCGAATGGGGAGATGCGATTGAGTACCTGCAATGGGTGCGCAACGTTTCGTTTGCCGATGCTGTACAGCAATTGACCGGCCATGTCGCCAAAGAGCCATCCGCCAAACTCCAACCGGCTGCCAAGACTGTACAGCATACACAAGCACCGGATTGGGCAGCGAAGGTTGAACCGATGGTAAAGGCGGCGCAAGACCGTATAGAGGATGCCCAAGCCTATCTGCAAAGCCGGGGTCTACTGTTGATTACGGCGATTGCCTTCGGTTTAGGCTACCGGTTTGACGCGCCCTTGCCCGGCACCTGGGATACGAAACAGCGTCGTAGCATCGCTGCTCCCTGGCCGGCTATCGTCATGCCGTGGTACCGTGGCGGCAAGGTCGTTGCGGTGCGCTACCGGTTCCTGACAACGCACACGTATCGGGATGTTGACAACAAAGTGCGCACGGTCAAGCAGTCTTCAATCTATGGCAGTGACTTCGCAGGCGTTTTGTACGGCGGCCATGTGTTGCCAGAGTTTTGCGCTATGCCACTGCCGGAAAGCGGCAAGTGCGCAGAGGCGTTGCGTACTCTGGTCTTGTGTGAAGGCGAAATGAACGCTATGAGCATTTGGCAGGTTGCGCACGGCTGGAAGTGGGACATTTTGAGCCTGGGCAGCGAGTCTCAAAAGCCGTCGCCGGCTGCGCTCGCTTTCGCTGCTCGCTATAGCCGGGTGATCATTTGGATGGACAAGAGCAGCATTGCCCGTCAACTGATGAGTCAGATCCCAGGCGCTTTTGCCGTCAATTCGCCAAAGGTGGATGGCAAGGCGTTGGATGCAAATGACTTGCTGCAATCTGGACAGCTTGGGGAGTTCCTGAGCGAAGTGCGGATCCGTTCTTGTCGCAGCGAAGCGGAGCGGGAACGGGTGAAGTGGGACATGTGGGAGGTGGCCTGATGACCTGGGCCACAATCCACTACATCAGCGACTCGACAATAGCGGTTGAGTTCGGCTATGCGGAGACACAAAAGGACGCTATAAAAAGGATGGCCGGCGCAGAGTGGGACAAAAGCGGCAAGCGTTGGCTTGTCCCACTGGGCAAGCTGGGCGATGTGGTGAAGCTCTTCTTCCCCAGCGTGACACTCGATTATGCTGTGCTGCGCGCCAGAGATGAGCAGATGATCCGCATGTTTGACGGCTACATGGCAATGGGCATTCGCTTCGACGTGGCCGGCGGCAAGGTCGTCAGTGACCATGCGCTGCTGAATGAATGGTTCAAGGATCACGGCACGGCGCTACACGTCAATGCGCTGATGACGTGTGAGGCTTCTGGACGGCCTATAATTGACTCAGAACGTCAAATCGACCAAATAGACGTATCGGCGCAGAAAATTGAATCTAGGCCGGATTCTGTGGCTGTGCAAGCCAATGGTGACATCGGGCTGTGGCTGAAAGGTGTGGTCAATGCGAGTAAAGCCGCAGAGCGCAAGGCCGAAATGTTACGCAGAAAGAGAGGCAGATATGGCGACAACAGCGAGTAAGCGCTTATCGCGCCCCAAGGCTCCCGACCGGATCTCCGCCGTCTTTGCGCAGCATGGCGCACTGACACGGAAAGAGGTTGAGATGCTGACCGGCATCGGTCACGAGCGGGTGAAAACCAACGTGCGCCATCCGCTGTATGTGCCATGCGGGAAGCGTGGACGGGATATTGTTTGGAGGCGAGCATGAAACTGGACAGTTTTCTATCTGACCTGGTGGCGAAGTTCGGGCCGGGCTATCTGCACCGGCCTGATGGGGAACCGCTGGCGTTTGTATCGCCGGCTGGCATACCGCAGGGTTATGTCACGGTTCCTGCTGTCCCTGTTCCGCGCACTGGGCACGGGGCGCCGGTAGTTGTGCAGCCGGATCCGCGCCCCGTGCCCAGTGCGCCGGGTACAGAGAAACAGCGCAACCGGCTGTTTGGCGCGCTGCTGTGTGCTGATGACCTGAGCATCGTAACGCTGGCCGTGAAGTGCAAGATTGCCCCTCTCACTGTGGAAGCGATATTGAAGCACTACACCGAATACTTTGAGCCGTCGCCTCGTCATCCTGGCCTATGGCGATTGAAACGACCTAAAACGTCAAATTGATCATTGACATATATTATAAATGTATGATAAACTCAGGATTATTGACGTTAAAGGCAAAATTCGGAGGGGGCGAATGAAACAAATATCTGTTGTATTGACCGATGAAAGCGAGCAGAGATTGGCTTCTCTGCTTGACGAAACCGGCTTGAACACCAACCGGCTGGTCAACGTGCTAATCTACAATGCAGTGGTGAGCGACGTAGTGAAACAGGAGCCGGTAGCGGTAGTGGGTGCGCCGGTGGACTTTGAGCGGGTAAGCGCAATGCTGGCCCAGTTGACGCCGGCGGAGTTGACAGAGTTTGCGCGGCAGTTCGTCCTAGTAGACGCGCCCCAGGTTGACCGGCTGCTC
>CAZBOT010000122.1:0-4494 GCA_964493575.1 uncultured Candidatus Saccharibacteria bacterium
TTTCCTGCGCCAGACGCTCGTTCATCGCCCACGCTGGCACGTCTTGCTCAACTGGTGGCGCAGATAACATCGCCTCTTTGGCGCGCGCCACCTTGACTAAACTCAACGGGCTGGCAATCGTGAATGGTGCTAACCCGCCATGCGTTGCCATGTACTGCTCAAAGTCTACGCGCACCGCACGCAGCACATCATCCCACCGCGCGCCACACGCGTCAAGCAATTGCCGCGCGCCGTCAATCCATAGTGCCTTCTGCTTCTTGTGAGCAGGAGCGCGCAGATTCCACAACTCGCATACAAGGTTGATTATCCCTTCTACGTCTGCTGGGTAACCCTGCACCATCCCCCTGCGATCGTTCCACGCGGCGTGCATGGCGGCTACCTTTTCGGGGTCAAATCCGCTCATCTCAGTAACCCCTGTTCGTCTAGTGCAAGCAACGCGCGGGAGTAGTCGCCAGCGATGTATGCTATCTCGCCTAGCACAGGGCGAGATAGCGCTGACATGGGTTCGCCAAAACTGTGGAACAGAATTGAAAGTTGAAGGCGAAACGAAAACTGAAATTCGTTGGGTTGCTCGCGCACCCACTCCAACACTTCGTAGTCGTATCGAGCATCTGTTGTAAATCGGGGCAGAATTCGCTCACGTTCTTTGCCGCGTTTTGCCCAAGTGCCGTGCCATTCTTCGAGAAGCGAATAGCCCAAAATCTCAGCTACGCGCTTGTCTTGTTCTCGGTCGCTCATCACTCAAACGCCTTTCCGCTCCATGCGAGTTTCAAAATATAGTCTACCCCAGATTGACTCCAACGCGCTAATGCTGCAGTCATAATCTCTTTCACATCCTCTTGCGGCATATTCCCGTTGCGGATAATCAAAGCCATCGTCTTGGCTAGGTCTTTTCTGGTAGATGACTTCTGCGCAATTTCGGCCAACGCCAAGTCCTTCAAAGAGGTGTTATCAATGTGCAACGTAATCATCACTCACCTCCAACCATCTTGTGAAACTCAGCCGACAGGCGCGCCACCTCAGCAAAATCATTGGGGCTCTTGGTCATGTGGTAGAGCGCGCTAGCCGCCACAATATCGCACAGCGCGCAGATAATATCCATCGCGCGCTCGCGGCCCACCTCGGCCATCGCGTCTACCGCGCGGCCAACTACTTTTTCTCGAAACTCGGTGTTTGCGCTCATGGCAGCTCCAAAGACACTAGGAGGCCACACTCATCGCACTCGCTGTCCTCCAAAATATCGCTCTTAATAACGCGCGAGCAGTAAGGACAGTGCCATGTATACTCTGTAGAAACATACACGGTTTCGCGCGGAAGCAATGGAACAACGGCATCCTCAATTTTACTAATCCCCCCGGGCTCGAAGTACGCGTCTAGGTCGGACAAAAATGAATCAAGTAACTGGCGCGGGTGAATTGTCTTTGTCGATTTTCTTTTTCGGCTCACTTCTCAATCTCCTTTTTCACGAACATGCTAACACAGATTCTATGACACGAAAGATTAGAAATCTATGAGCCATCCCTAGCCCTTGCCATAATCTCGTTTGTCAGCCAAGCTGGGGTTTCCTCTGCCCGATAGGGCGAATGCTTTTTATTCTTAATAAGTTCTTTCTTTGTTTCACCTGGTGAACGGTCGCGTTCATGTGGTGAATGATAACGTTCATGGTGTGAACGCGATTTCTCGCTAAAGTGGGTAAAATTCCTGTCCCAAATGTCCACTACGCGGATTGACAGGCTCTTGCGCTTCACCTCGTCAATGACAATCAGCCCCTTTTTTGCCAGCTCGCGCCGCGCCTTAGACACTTGCCCAGCACTCATTTTGCACTTCTCGGCGGTGGTGGTGGTAGCCTCGTAGCAATCGCCCACGCGGTAGTAGTGCGCGAGCAGGCGAAACTCATACGGGGATAAGCCCATATCGTCAATCAAGTTGGGTAGCTCTGTGCGATACTTTCGCAGGTTGGGGACTGTTATTTGTTGCTCTTCGCTCATAGACAAAAACACCTCACTCGCGTACATGCGACTTCCGTGGTGAGGCCAACAGGTTTCCCCGTTGCACAGAAGCCGCACGTTCGTTAGTGAGGCTATTCGTTCTGCGCCCTTCCTCACGGGTCGCAATTTAGATTATTTGGGATTGTACCACAACTTCGCAGAGATGTACTTCTTGCGCCCCTTACGCTTTGGCGCACCGTCAGACTTTATTCCAGGCTCAGACATTCCACCGCGATGGTCGGCGAATGTCTTGTGGTGCGTCTCGCCGTAGCGCAACGTTCCGCCGCCGATGTTCAGGCGCACCGCGTCATCAGGGTCTGCGTAGTAGTCGGGATAGTAGTCGTTTTGCATAAAGAGCGGGAGGCGGGACTCGAACCCGCAACCTTCTGCTTGGAAGGCAGTCGCTCTACCAAATTGAGCTACACCCGCTTGTAAAAAGTTCCGAATGACTGGCTCAGAGAAGACCCCGATTACAGCCAGCACCACACGGGACGGAGTCTTAGGTTTCTCTTCACCGCGCCTCTCATCGCTCGCGGCTATCATCCGCTGGGCTTACTGCGCTTGTCTGTTCGGCAGCACCCAATGCGCCCACTGGTTTCCCGTTCTCTGAGCCAGTCATTCGGGCAGTATACCACAAAGCCCGCGTCAAGGATTAGAAAATAATGAGCGAGAAAATTGGTGGTGCGTCCACGCAAAAGTCGTGCTAGAATACAGGCCAAAGGAGATGCGAAAGAAACATGAGCGAAGAAACAATCAAGGCGCAAAAGTTTGTAGGCCAGTTGCATCGCGGCGTTCACCGCAAGCACGAAGAATACAACGGGCATCGTGGCGCGATGTTCAGCAAAGGCATGGCGACTGAGCTATTGGTCGCGCTGAACAAGTTCGCGCGCTCCATGCCAGAAGAGCGATGGGCAGATTTAGGCCACAAGACCAACTAAAGGAGAATTGAGACATGAAAACGGTATTTGAAATCAAGTGCAGTGTTGATGAAATTGGGCGCACCTTCTTGGGTTTCCCAGAGGATACGGATGGCAATTATATCTACATTGCCGTCGATGACAATCCTGGAAATTTGACCCGCGCCGCCGAGATTAGCGGGCTGAGTGAAGTTGCTATAAAGTCCATCGTAAACGCACTCGCGGACTTGGCCGAAGAAGTTGAAAGCAATGTGCGCGAAGACCTGAAGGCCATATGGGAGCGTCTCGACCGTATGGAGGGTAAGCAATGAGCGAAAATAGTCGTATGCAATGGAGCATGAAATTTGGCGAGGACATTTTCGTCTTGCGAGCGAAGGATGGCGAGACGCAGGATGAGTTTTTAGAGAACGTGGCATCGTTTCGCGCAAGTATCAACGCCAAGTTCCTGCCAGCCGCTGCTGACCCGAAGTATGTCGCGCCGGTGCAAGGTGGTGTAAAGCAAATCCCCGTTGAGAGCATCCAGCTGGCCTCTGGCGGAGAACATCCCCGCTGGGTCGTGAAGGGTGGCAATCTCAAGAAATTTGGCGTTACTTGCTGGCCTGAGGTTCTTGAAGCCGCTGGAATTCTGAGCAAGCTTGACCCCATGAAAGAGAACAAGCCATCTGGCTCGTGGATTGCCAAGTACGTCGAGAAGGCTGGCGATGATGGCAACATGAAGCCTGATAAAGTCGTTGAGTTGGTGCGGGCATGAGCACGGGGATTTTCAATACATGCCCAACGTGCGCGCAACTATTTGGCGAATGGATCAGCAAGCATGAGTTTGACGAAACGCAGAACGCAGAGTACATCGCCATGAGCGCGCATCAAGACTTGTGCAAAGAACACCAACTCTGGCGCAGACGCACAGTCGGGCATTGGATTTTTGCCCCCGCGCTTCTGGAGAAAGAATACGCCGAGATTGACGCGCGTATCAAGATGATTGAGGAGCTAACATGAGAACGTATAGCAAAAATAGTTTTATCGCAAAGATTGTGCGTTGGTACTACGGATACTTGCCTTCAAGTAATACCTGTGATGTGCGCAAGATTGTTCTGTTCCTTGCCCCGTGGAAGCTAATCACAAACCCGCGCGTGTTTGGGCGCGAATGGCCGATTGGCCTCGTGTGGGCGCAGGTGCTTGTGATTTGGGTTGCGTTGTTTTCTGGCTGGAACGATGATGTAGTGCCAACATTTTTACTGCGCGGGATTTGTACTGCGGTATTGCTTTTCGAGGTTGCCGCACTAGCCACAGCTATCCTTTCAGGCTTTTCAAGATTGACGAGGCCAGTTTGCCGCACTGTGGAGAACGCCTTTGATGACATCTTCTACAGCGACACAGCAGACAATGTCCGCAACTTCATTGCAGACACATGGGACTCCATCTACAACAAGGTGTGCAAAAAGGTGGAGTGGAAGTAACATGCCCATTCCCAACTCTCCCCCGTGTGAGTGCGACTTCTGCGAGTGCCACGAGCGCGCAGACGGCCACGATGGGTTATGCTACGAGTGCCGCATCGGATTGCACGTTGAGGACAATAGCTGGCTAGACGA
>CAZBOT010000123.1:0-4488 GCA_964493575.1 uncultured Candidatus Saccharibacteria bacterium
TACAATCAGAACGCCGAAAGCGTAGGCGAAATCGAAGTCAGTGACAAGATTTTTGGCGTAAAGCCATCACTTCACTTGTTAGCTGAAGCGGTTCGCGTGCAAGCTTCTAATGCCCGTAAAGGGCTAGCCCACACCAAGACTCGCGGCGAAGTGAGTGGTGGAGGTAAGAAGCCTTGGCGTCAAAAGGGAACTGGTCGCGCTCGCGCAGGTAGCACCCGAAGTCCGATTTGGCGTCACGGTGGAGTCACTTTTGGTCCACGTAGTGATCGCAACTGGACTTTGAAGATCAACAAGAAAGCTAAGACTAAAGCTTTATTCATGTCTCTTTCTGACAAAGCTAAAGATGGTAAGTTGATTGTTGTCGAAGGTGTAAACCTCGAAACTCCAAAGACTAAGGAATTCGTAAAGTTCATGACCGCTTTCCACACTAAGCTCGGCAGTCTCGGTAAGAAGCAGATGGTAGTAATGCCCAAGAAAGACGACAGTTTAGTTCGTGCTTCTCGCAACCTTCCAGAAATCACTGCAACCTTAGCAACTAGTTTGAATGTCACCGACATCCTTAAGGCAGACGCAATGCTCGTAATGAAAGAAAGTTTGCCAGTTATTGAAAAGACTTATCTTAAAGAATCTAAAGCAACTAAGTAATCATTAAATATAAATTTTCGCTTGGGCTAAGCCTGAGCCGACCCGACGCAGTGTAACGAGGAGGGTTGTAGCGAAGGCGCCAGTTAAGCGAAAATTTAAGAGGAGTACTTGGCGGAGGGCGATAGGAATTAGCATTAGCTGGTTCCGATAGCCCGGAAGACAAGGACGACGAAATGGCTCTTTTTTCTAAAAAAGAAAATACCGACGAAGAGATTAAAGTTGAAGAAACTCCAGTCTCAGATCAACCAACAAACGAAGCAGCAGCTCCAGTTATGTTGGACGTACCTCACAGTGGTATTGGTAACAAAGGACTTATCGTCCCTCGTGTTTCCGAAAAAGCTGGCTTCGTTGATCGCTTTAACCAATACATTTTCACTGTTTATGGCAAGCTTAATAAAATTGAAGTTCGTCGTGCAGTAGAAAAGATGTATGGAGTGAAAGTCGCCAATGTTAACATGGTTAATGTTGCTGGTAAGTCCCGCCGTTTTGGCCGAGTTCTTGGTCAACGCAGCGGTTTTAAGAAAGCTGTTGTTACTCTAACCAAAGACAGCAAGAAGATTAATATTGTAGAACCTACCTAATCAAACCTAAGCTGTCATCCTGAGCGAAGCGAAGGATCTGAACTAGTTCAGATGAGATTCCTCGCTACGCTCGGAATGACATATAGAATTATGGCTGTAAAATTATACAAACCAACTTCACCTGGACGCCGTATCCACAGCGTCACTGACTACTCGGTGCTCTCTAAGAAAGAGAAGACTCCGAAGTCTTTGCTTGTGAGTAAAACCAAGCAAGCTGGTCGCAACAACAGTGGTAAAATCACTGTTCGTCACCGTGGCGGCGGCGCTGGCAAAAAGCTCCGGGTGTTGGATTTTTCCCGCACTGATCGCAAAGACATTCCTGGTACAGTGAAGACTGTTGAATACGATCCAACCCGTACAGCTTTCATCTCTTTGATTGCTTATAAGGATGGTGTGAAGCGTTTTATTCTTACTCCTGCTGGCCTTAAAGTTGGCGATCAAGTCATGTTTAGCGAAACTGCTGAAATCCATCCTGGTAATCGTTTGCCTCTTGCAAACATTCCTGTTGGTAGCATGATCCATGATGTGGAATTGATTCCAGGACGAGGTGGCAAATTAGCTCGCAGTGCCGGAGCAGGAATTATTTTGCAAAACATGGAAGGTGGTTATGCATTCTTAAAACTTCCATCTGGTGAAATCCGCAAAGTCCGTGATACAGCAACTGGTAGCATCGGTACCCTTTCAAACGCTGATTGGATGAACGTCCGTATTGGAAAAGCTGGACGCAAGCGTCACATGGGCTGGCGACCACAAGTTCGTGGTAAGGTGATGAACCCAGTTGATCACCCTCACGGTGGTGGTGAAGGTTCCAACTCAATTGGTTTAAAGTATCCGAAGACTCCATGGGGTAAGCACGCACTTGGCGTGAAGACCCGCGATAAGAAGAAGCCAAGTTCTAAATTTATTGTTAAGCGTAGAACAAAGAAAAGATAATAATTCTCATTGTCATTCTGAGCGGAGCGAAGAATCTAGTTCAATTACAGACAGATCCTTCACTGCGTTCAGGATGACAGAAGAATTCCATTACTAATTATTTATGTCTAGAAGTTTAAAAAAAGGTCCATATATTGATCCGCGTGTCCTCAAGAAAGTCTTAGCAGGTAAACCTGGCGATAAGATAAAGACTTGGTCTCGCGCTTGTGCCATTGCTCCGGAAATGGTTGGCTTTACTTTTCTTGTTCACAACGGCCGCCAACATACTGAAGTATTCGTTACCGAAAATATGGTTGGTCACAAGCTTGGTGAATTTGCTCCAACCCGCAAATTCATTGGTCACGGTGGTAAGTTAGCTAAGGAGCAAAAAGCCGAAGCTGGTAAGTAACTAATAAGTTTCACTGTCCGTCATGCTGAGCGAAGCGAAGCATCTCAATCCTGAGATCCCTCGCTGCGCTCGGGATGACGAGAGAATATTTACATTTATGGCAAAAGAAGCCTTACAACAGAATAAGAAACCATTGGTGAAAGCGCACGCTAAGAACCTTCGCATTTCTCCACGCAAGATTCGACTTGTTACTAATTTGGTAAAGAACATGCGCGTTGCTGATGCTTTGGTGCAATTGCAATTCACTAATAAGAAGGGTGCCGAAATGGTTTCTAAACTTCTTCGCTCCGCAGTTGCGAATGCAGAAAATAACTTTTCTTTAAAGCGTGATCAGTTGTTTATTAAAGAAATCACTACAGACATGGGTCCGGTGTTGATGCGTTCCTTCCCTCGTGCTCGTGGTAGTGCCTTCGTGATTCGTCGCAAGATGGCTCATGTTAATGTGATCCTCGAGGAACGTGAAGCTAAGCTCAAGAAAGGTGCTAGCAAAGTTCCAAAGACTGCTAAGAAAGAACCTGTGGTAAAGACTCAAGAAGGTCAGCTCGGCAAACCAGTCCGCAAAAAAGTTAGTAAAGTAGCTAGTAAGCCAGAAGCGGTTGAAGCTCATCACGAGAATGAATCAGCTGCCGTTGAACAGAAGTCTAATAAAGAAAATTTAATTAAGTAGTAAAGTTATCGGGCGTTGTCAGTTTGCAAACCTTGCCACCTGACACGGCCCGATAACCAAGAATTATTTATACCCAATGGGTCACAAGATTAATCCAACTTCATTTCGTTTAAAGATTACCGATACTTGGAAGTCCAAGTGGTTTTCAAAGAGCAACTATGTTGAGCAATTGCACGAAGACATTCGCATCCGTGAATATTTAGAAAAGCATTTGCGTAAAGCAGGGTTGTCTCGTATCGATATCGAACGTCTTAATGACGGTACTATTACCATCGTTATTCATACCACCAAGCCTGGCTTGATTATTGGTAACGGCGGTGCTGGTATTGAAGAGCTTAAGAAGCGCGTTAAAAAGCAACTTAAGATCAAGAGCGAATTGAAGGTGAACATCGAAGGTATCAAGGACCGTGAATTCAATCTTCACGCGCAAGTGATTGCTAATAATATTGCTGAACAGATTGAACGTCGTGTGGCTTTCCGCCGTTTGATGAAGAAATCTTTAGAAGATGTTATGCAAGCAGGTGCAAAAGGTGTAAAGGTTGCCATTGGTGGTCGTCTCAACGGTGCGGAAATTGCTCGTACCGAGCAGTTATCTTCCGGAAAGATTCCTCTTCACACGATGCGTGCTGATATCGACTTTGCTCGCGCCACAGCCCACACTACTTACGGAACTATCGGAATCAAAGTGTGGATCTATCGCGGCGATGTCTTCGAGAATAAGCAAGAAGCTAAACCAAGCAAATAATTAATTTTATAAACCGAGCCGTCTGGGTTTCCCAGCGGCGAGGTAACTCCTGGAAAGGGGAGGCAGACCGCGGAGCGGTCGTTGGAAGGGGAAACCCTTTCCGGGTTTCCCCTTCCAAGTAAACTTATGTTAATTCCTAAAAAGGTCAAACACCGCAAGCATCATCGCGGTCATAACAAGGGTAAAGCTACTTCCGGCAACTCAATCGCTTTTGGCTCATTTGCCTTGAAAGCCATGGAAGGCCGCTTTGTTACTGCTCGTCAGATTGAAGCTGCACGTCGCGCTATGACTCGCAGCGTGCAACGTGGTGGTAAAATCTGGATCCGTATTTTCCCAGACAAACCAATCACTGATCACGGTAATGAATCTGTGATGGGTAGCGGTAAGGGTGCGGTGTCTCACTTTGTGGCGGTGGTAAAGAAAGGCCGAATCATGTTTGAGATGGATGGAGTTAGTGAAGAAGCAGCTCGCGAAGCAATGCGCCTCGCAGCTCATAAATTACCAGTAAAGACCAAGTTCCTAATTAAGT
>CAZBOT010000124.1:0-4485 GCA_964493575.1 uncultured Candidatus Saccharibacteria bacterium
TAGAAGCAGTGCGGGCCAACCACGACAGCGGGCTTGTGCGGGCGCAGCAGATGGCAATTGCCATTGCCGGCGCGAGCGGCTACGACCCGGCGTTTCGTGGCTTCGACCTAAACAGCTACAAGGCGGGGCGGTTGGATCACGGCATAGGTGACAGGCCGATCTTGCCCACGTCTAACGCTGAGGAGGTGGACACGGCGGGCAAGCAGTGGGTGCAGGTCACGCAGGCCGTCAGCGCAGGCGTGCCGATTGAGACGGCGCTTGATAAGATCATGGGCTGGGATGCTGAGGACATGGACGAAATGGCCGCGCAACAACAGGCGGCGTTTCTGGTAGGCAACGAGCAATGAGCAAGATCAAAGTCAAGAAGCCCGTTCCGCTTGGGCCTCCGCTCCAGATGACAGACGATGAACTAGCCGCGCTGGAACAGCCGCCAGAGCCGGCCGTCATCGACGCGGCAATAGCCGACTGGCTGGCGCTGGCACCTGTGCGGGCGGCGGGGTACGTGTTCGCGAAAGTCGAAAACGTGATTGACGATGCCTAATCCACCTCTCCCCATTGAACAGCGCTATGGTTGGCAACCGGGCAAGGGCGCGGCTGGCCGCTACCGTGACCGCGCAACCGGGCGCTTTGTGTCTGAGTTGACGGTGCGCCGTGACCTGGACAGCTACATCGACGCCAAGAACGCCAAGCTCGACAGTCTGACAACGCAACTGCGCAACCGGGAGATCAGCCTGGCCGATTGGCAGACGCAGATGCGCAACGAGATCAGGACGGCGCACACAAACGCTGCGATGGTTGCGAAGGGCGGGCGTGACCAGATGACCAACGCCGATTGGGGCAGAACTGGCCGCGAGTTGCGCACACAGTACGAGTACCTCGACAAGTGGGCGGCTGACATCGCCAGCGGCAAGGTGAAGCTCGACGGGCGGGCCAACGTGCGGGCGCAATTGTACGGGGATGCAAGCCGCAAGACGTATGAGCAGAACAGGCGCGCCGCTGCGGCGACGAATGGCAACAACCTGGAGCGGCGCATCTTGCACGCTGCCGAGAGTTGCGCCGATTGCATCCAGTACGCAGCGCTGGGCTGGCAACCCATCGGTACGTTGCCGCGCATCGGGCAAAGCCAATGTCGAACGAACTGCAAATGCACTATGATTTTTTCTTAGAAAGCCAGGGCTTGAGAGACGGCAATTCGAGTATACACCATGACGCAACACGCCACATGGCTAGATGTTCGCGACGCAGCAGGCAAGCTGCTGTTCCGCTTCGATCCGTGCCGTGATCTGGTACAGATCGCTGAGCGGCGGCGGGTGGTCGTCATCGATCTAACCCCCTACCGGGCGCAGCAACACGAGCAAGCCCTACCGGGCAAAAGAAACACGCAAAACTCCATATTGACATAGCGTGTGAGACGTGATATAATTCGGGTAACCGCATAAACGCAGAGCGTCTAGAACGCCAGAAGGAGCGCCACGAGCGCCAGCCCTTCTGGCGTTTTTGCGTTTACCCCCACCACGTGCCGCCGACGATACGGGCGAAAACGGGAGTAACACATGACGGAATTTGTGACCGACACCACGGCTGGTGTCACGGAACCGGTGCAACCTGCACCGAACGGCCAAACTGCTGACGGAGTGCCGCAATCCTGGGAAGACGTTTTCAAACACCCACGGTTCAAGGAACTTCAAAAGCAGGCCAAAGAGGCGCAGGCGGCACTAGCCGCGCAGCAGGAGGCGCAGGCAAAGGCAGCGGAAGACGAACTCAAGGAGCAAGCCAAATGGCAGCAACTCTACGAGACGACCGAAGCCGCAGCCGCCAAACTCAAAGCTGAACTGCAACAGGCTCATGCCAGCATGGCCCGGCGCGAAAAACAGCTTGCCATTCAGGACGCAGCGCGCAATCACGAACCGCCGTTCATCGCTGAGGCGATAGGTGACGTGCTGCTGCTGATCTCGGTCGATGACCTGCCCGATGGCGATGAACTGTCCAAGGCAGCGGCGGCGCAGGTCAAGGCGCTGGCAACAGCAAAGCCGTGGCTGCTGAGCACGGCGAGAAACGATCCAGGCTCACCACCTGGACGCAAGCCAGCCGGAGGCGCTGGCAAGCCCACCGGGACTGGTAAGCCGATGGGACTTTAACTCTCAGGAGAAAGACAGATGGGTGACATTGCGTTGACTGCGGCAAAAATCGCAGTCGTTGACCCGATGGAGGCGATCATCGAAACCTACATCGCTGGTGAGGCGATCACGCCGGGGCAATTCCTCTACGGGATCATCTCAAGCGGCAAGGTGGGTTTGGCTGACGAGGACGCCTCGGCGGAGAAATCTTGGGTGCTGGGCATGGCGCTTGACGCTGCTGCTAGCGGCTCCCCGGTTCAGGTTCTCCGCAAAGGGAAGGTTTACGGTTTCACGCTGAACTCTCACGCCTACTGGTTGCCCTGCTCGCTGTCGACAACCGCTGGCGCGATCCTGGACACAGGCGCTGAGACCAACATCGTGGCGCGGATTGTTCCGCTGTCCGATGCCGCCTTGACCAAGGTGCTGCAAGTCGATTGCACCCTGGGCACCATCGCTGCCGTGACGTAGGAGGATATTAGCTATGGCTGGCATCTATGGAGTTTTGGGTGTTTCCGACACCGAGCGTATCTTCCTCAACACCTTGGGGCAATCGAGGGTCTACGACGCCATCAACGAGTACATGGCGATGCACAACGCCGAGTTGGCCGCCACGCTGGGTGTGTTCGTCGGTGAGACCACGACCGACTTCAAGAAGCGCTACTACCTGCCGGGTGGCGGGCGCTTGCAGAACATGGGGTTCAGCCCGCAGGCTGCGCCGGCCGCGGTCAAGACCAGCGGCTATTGGGACGTGGCGTTTCCGCTGAACGAGTGGGGCGCGGGTCTGGCCGGCAATCGCATTGCCTACGCTTATGCCACCGTGCAAGACCTGGCGCGGGAAGTCGAAGGCGTGCGTATGCGCGACGTTGCCACCGTGCGCTATGAAATCCTCAACGCGCTGTTGGGCAGCACGCAGACCACGTTTGCCGACCCGCTGAATGGCACGCTGTATATCGAACCGCTCGCCAACGGCGACAGCGTGGTATACCCGCCTGTGCTGGGCAGCGAGACCGAGGCGACTGAAACGCACTACCTGGAAAGTGGGTACACCGTCGCCAACATCTCCGACACGAACAACCCGTTCGCGACCATCGTCGGTGAGTTGGAGGAGCACTTCGGCGCGCCGACTGGCGGCTCCAACATTGTGACCTTCATCTCGTCTGACATCACCGCCAAGACCCAGGCGCTGACCGACTTCGTGGCCGTCACTGACATGCGCATCCAGCCCGGCGACGACACGGCCACCGTGTTCGGCCTGCCGGCTGGCCTGCCGGGCCGCATCCTGGGCACTGTCAGCGGCGCGTGGGTTGTGGAATGGCGGCACCTGCCTGCTACCTACACCGTGTCCATCCACCTGGACGCGCCGGCCCCGCTGGCAATGCGCGTTGACCCGACCTACACCGGCCTGGGCAGCGGCTTGCAGTTGGTTTCCACCAACGACAAGTACCCGTTCAGCGAGAGCTTCTACAGCCACCGCTTCGGCGTGGCTGCGGCCAACCGGCTGAACGGCGTCGTGATGGAAATCGCAGCGGGCGGTACTTACAGCGTGCCGACTGGCTACCTGTAGAAATGAGGCGGGGTAACACCCGCCTCGCTTCTGTTCACACGGAGCGCATGATGAAGAAACTCACTTTTGCGTTGGTGCTGGCGATGGTGCTGTTGGTTGGCATGGCCGCGGTGGGGCCGAATACGGCTATCTTCCGGGCTATCATCGTTCAGAATGACGCAGCTATCGGTAACGATCTGGTCATCGGAGGCGACACAACCATCGATGGCGCGTTGACCGTTACAGGCGGCATCACAGGCACCAACGTGTTAACTACCGGCAACCAGACCGTTGGCGGCGTCAAGACGTTTACCGACACAGGCACGTTTAGCGGTGCTGTCACTGTGGGTGGTGGATACGGTTCTACTGGCTGCACGCTCTCTGCTGCTGGCGTTCTGCAATGCAACGGCGCGGCCACTGTGGACGGCGCTCTTACCGCGGCAACTGTCAACGCCAAAGCGCCGGTTCTGGTCAAGGACGCCAGCTATTCGGTTACGGCGGCTGATACGGGATCGATCATCAAGTCTAGTGGCAGCATCACCATGACCCTCCCTGGCGCAGCGGCCGGCTTGCAGTACTGCATTGTCAACTATGACGGCGGCGATCTGACTATCGACTTCACCGACGCTACAGACGTAGCGCTGAACGAGGTCAATAGCCCCGGCGACCGCGTGACCAACACCACGGCTTACGATAACATCTGCCTGACCGCGATTGACGCGACCAATTGGGTTACGCTCAGTAGCCTGGGCACATGGTCGGACGGAAACTAACATGGCTACAGCAGTTTCGATTGCAATCAGAAAAGCGGATGCCCAAGCGCGC
>CAZBOT010000125.1:0-4455 GCA_964493575.1 uncultured Candidatus Saccharibacteria bacterium
AAAAAAATGGTGCTAGCAGAAACCACGTAACAACATCAGTCCAGTCAAAGTACATTTTCATTCTCCTTTTACAAATAAGCCATATCGCGCACAGTCGGATAATTCGGGTCAGCCACGAATGGCTGCGACTTGTGCGGTGCGCCGTAACGCACAAAGTCTTCGCTCAACCATACCACGTTTTGCTTCACATCGTTCTTTCGCGGGTCAAGTGGTGGCAGCGCGTTCTTGAATTCCTTGTCAGAGATAAGCCGCATGGCGTGGTCTACCTCGTAGCTCACCGCCGGAGCGCGCAGTGTGCCGCTGCCCGTCAAGGTGTGAATGGCGATCACAGCTACGCCAAAGTCCTTCGCCATGTCCTTGATTTCGCGCGCCTTCCACTCTAGGTTATGATGTTCCTCGCGCAACCCTGGCTTATCGGAAATGCGCCCCAGGTAGTCAATCGCTACGAATGACAAGTCCTCTTTGTGGCGGTGGATTTCGGCGCGGATTGCGTCAATACTCCACTTGCCCGCGCTGGTCATGTGTATCGGCAGGGAATACATGCGCTCCAACTGTTCGTTGAAGTCTGTGCGCTGCTCTACGCTCATGGCACGGTTGCGGATTGCGTCTTCGGGTATTCTGGCGCGCGTGCTGATGGCGCGGATGAGAAAGTCGCGATACGGCATTTCCAGCGAGAAGAACAGGCCGCGCTTGCCATTCTCGGCCATGCCAATCACCGCCTCGCTCAGCAGGATGGTTTTACGCATCTTCGCCGCGCCCATGATGAGGTAAGAACGCTCGCGCCAGAAACCGCCATCCGTCATTGCGTCAAGCCCAAGGAATCCCGTTGGCATGACCAAGCCAGCATCCTCGGCATCCATTTCTTCGGCAAACACTTTGATATGTTCAGACAATGGCTTCACGCCGTCAATCGGAGTCGGCAATGCAGTCTCCACATCATCAACGGCTTGGCGCGCAGCCGACACGCTCTCCAGCGCATCCTCATCCTCAGAATACGCGCTCTTGGCTATCTTATTAGCCGCTTCTAACAGCTTTCGGCGCGTGGATTTGTCAGCCACCACGCGCGCATAACTCTCCCAGCTCATGCTGCTGGGTGTCAAGTTTAGCAGCCCTGTCAGGAACGCGGGGCCGCCAACCTCGGCCAACTTGTCCCCCAGCTGCTCAGACACAGTAACAAAGTCAATCGCCATCTTTGCCCGTGCTAGCTCGCTGATGGCTTGCCAGACGAAACGCAGACGATGGATGTAGAAGTCGTCTGCGCGCACAATCTCAGACGCGTCATAGTACGCGTCAGGGTTGATGAGGATTGCACCGATCAAGGCTTCCTCGGCTTCGCGAGAGTGCGGCACGTTAGTCATTCTCTACAACTTTCAAGGCGGCCAAACAAATCGCTTCGCACGCAGACGTAGAGTTTATCTGTTGGAATCCCCATGTGTCGCTTTCGTCAAATGCAGCACTCCACGCGAATTTCCCGTCATAGTTATTGTATTTCAATTCAAAGTGATAGCCCATCGCGATAACCTTATCCGCAACCATCATGGCTTGTGCGATGTTGTCGTAGGGACTCCATAGAATTTCATCGCCTGCCATTTGCGTCCAGTCGTGTGCATATGACAACGGAAACCCCGATTCAGTCATGTAAAGCCCCATTGGCCCGACCCTCCACCCCATCACCTTCTCAGCCAGCAAGCGGTTGATTTCGTCTTTGCTCACTTCTCACCTTCCAGCTCTTGGATGCGGGCGCGGATGGCGCACCAAACCTCGTGCGTGTCCGGCGTAGTAACTGTAAGGCCATCACGCACTAATCTGCACAACTCCTCAGCCTCTTGCAGCCCCTCGATGCGGCCAGCGGCGCGGGCGGCTTCCGTAACACGCTCCAATACTTCCTCAATTTTGTCACTGGCAAATTCCGCCACACCGTTGAAGTTCATATTTACTGGCACAAGAAATCGAACAATCTCGTCGGCAGCATTATTGGGGCGATTATGCCAATCGGCCATCTTCTTCTTTAGGTCAGTCATCATTCACCTCACCAACAACAATCGGCCACGCGGATTAGCTCTCCGCGTGCATTTTCTTGCACGCATCCGCACGGACAGGGAAACTCATCTAAGATGTCATCTTCCTCAAAACCACTATCATCAAAATCGGGCTCATCTTCGAGGCCACTAGGCAGGCCGTGTAATTCTTCAAGCCGCTGCAAGCGTTCTTCTAGGTCAGTCATGGTTGCTCCTTCTCGTATTCTTGGCGCACTCGTTCCCAGTCGATAACGTCTACCCAAGCGAGCAGTGCTGTGCCACCGTACTTTCCGGCGCGCTTAGAGATACAGTTGGGGCAAAGTACGCCGCCTTCTGGGCAAATCACAGCCCATTGCTGGTCAGGCAATACAAGGTCGAGCCCCATTTTGGAATAAGCCAATCCGCAGTCGTTGCAGGCAAGATCCACACCCATCACTCACTCTCTTTCTCGGATTGGAGCAGGGCGCGTAGATTGGACACCGCCAAAGGCATACGGTAGTCGCGCGTATTACTATCCCAAACATGCACTAACGCCTCTATCTTTTGCAGCAACCGCTTGTTCTCGGCGCGGGCGGCGATGAGGGCAGAAAATAACTTGTGCACTTGCCCCCATGACAACATGGCTACTCGCGGGTCGTTGTTCTGCTCATATGTTAGCCGCTCCTCATCCGTCAGCAGCTCTAGTTCGTTCATCGTCCCTTATCCCTTTCCGTAGCCAGCCGCTCATTCATCGCCCAGGCGGGCACTTCCTGCTCAACTGGTGGTGCGCCGAGTATAGCCTCTTTCGCCCGCGCCACCTTCACCAAACTCAGCGGTGACGCAATCGTGTAAGGAGCGAGACCGCCATGAGTGGACATGTACTGCTCAAAATCTTCTCTGACGGAGCGCAGGACACTATCCCACTTCTCGCCGCACGCGTCAAGCAGCTGGCGCGCTCCGTCTATCCAGTACGCCTTCTGCTTCTTGTGCTGAGGCACGCGCAAGTTCCACAGGTCTGCAATGAGCGCAATGATGCCCTCTACGTCTGCGGGATAGCCATGCGCGGGATTGTTCAGTCTTTCGTTCCACGCGGCGTGCATGGCGGCTATCTTTTCGGGGTCAAAGCCGCTCATGCGCCACCAACACCCTTCACAAACGCCATCCAAATAGAACCATTCGCGCCTTTGCGAACGCGCGTCGTATGTCCGAACAAAGGAGAGCGCCCGATAGCTTCGATAACTTCGCTAACCCGTATCTCGGCTTCGCTCCACTTGAAAATCAGCGTTCCTCCGGGCTTCAAAACTCGCAAACACTCATCAAAGCCCGAACGAATATCCTCGCGCCATCCATCACCAAGAACGCCGTACTTCTTGGCCATCCATGAATTCGCGCCCAGCCTAGCCATGTGCGGAGGGTCAAAAACAACGAGCGAGAAATGTCCATCGGGCAACTCCAGCTTGCGGAAGTCCATAATCAAATCTGGTTTTATTGTAAACGGTCGCCCATCAGACAGGATGTGGGATTCCTCGCGAATATCCAAGAAAAGCACGTCAGGATTGCTCTTGTCAAACCAGAACATTCTTCCGCCACAACAAACATCAAGAATGGATTTACCTTCCCATGCGTTCATTTCAGTAACCCCAGTTCGTCTAGTGCAAGCAACGCGCGGGAATAGTCGCCAGGATGATACTCAGCTAACATCCGAGACCCAAGCCGATAACCGTATTCGCCCCGCAACAGCGACCCCGCAATGCCGCGCTGACTCCTCACCCACTCCAGCACCTTATAATCAGCAGCGGGATCAGTGGTGAAGCGAGGTAACTCGCATGTGAGCATTGCGTTTTGGGACATGGCTATCTCGTGGTGCATGCCTAAAATCTCAGCTACGCGCTTGTCTTGTTCTCGGTCGCTCATCACTCACCACCTCCAGCCATCTTGTGAAACTCAGCCGACAGGCGCGCCACCTCAGCAAAATCATTGGGACTCTTGGTCATATGGTAGAGCGCACTAGCCGCCACAATATCGCACAGCGCGCAGACAATATCCATCGCGCGCTCGCGGCCCACCTCGGCCATCGCGTCTACCGCGCGGCCAACTACTTTTTCTCGAAACTCAGTATCGGTTGCACTCATAGAAGCTCCAAAGACACTAGAAGGCCACACTCATCACACTCGCTATCCTCCAAAATATCGCTCTTCATGATGCGCGAGCAGTAAGGGCAGTGCCATGTATACTCTGCAGAAACATAGATGGTTTCACGCGGCAGCAATGGAACAATGGCATCCTCAATTTCACTAAGCCCCTTAGGCTCAAAGTGAGCGTCCAGGTCGGACAAAAAGGAATCAAGCAACTGACGCGGGTGAGTTGTCTTTGTCGCTTTTCTTTTCCGGCTCATTTCTTTTTATTCTCCTTTTCTTGCCAATGATACTAACACGAATTACAGGATACGAAAGATGAG
>CAZBOT010000126.1:0-4341 GCA_964493575.1 uncultured Candidatus Saccharibacteria bacterium
TGTTTGCTGTTGCATTATATCACAAAACATACCAACCTCACCAGTCAATAATGCCCTGTTGAAAGGGTTTCCACAGCCTGTAGTAATTATGAATTGAACAAAAGAAAAGAGATCCCTTTCTAGCGGTGGTTGTTCAAGCCACAGGATCTCTAATCTTAGGATTACGGACGGCAAGTCCATAGACTAATTAAGCAAGGGCTTTTAACTCTTGCTAGTAAATCTCTATTGATCTGTATAAAGATCTATTAGCAAATGTCATATGTCGTACCCTGTACCTCAATACTACCCCATTGCACTAGACATTTCAATAATTATACATCTATTTACTATGGGGTGCAATGGACCTGCATACTCAAAATTGATCATGGAAAGATCTCTAGCATGAGCCTTGCAAAAGCTGGAATACCAAAGGATATCAGAAAGCATGTAAGTGGAATGAGAGCCATTATAATAACCGCAATGATTGCATATATTCCTACTCCTGCTACCGCCACCTTGTAGATCTTCCAGAATCCCTCTTCTCTTTTGAGTTGCTTTAGTTGAAGCTGTTTAATCTCCTCGGATTGCTTGTCCTCAACCTTTTTGACTTCCTCGGTCATGGGGTATGTTGTAATAAATTATCTAAATAGCCTACTGAAAAGGCTCTTTCTCTCCTGCCTTTGTTTGCTTTTCTTTGGCTTTCCCTTGGGTTTTCTTTTGGGTTTCTTTTTAAGTGGGGTGGTTGCTTTCTTTGTAATGTCCACGCTGTCCGCTTCTACAATGTCCGCTTGTGGACTTGCAAGTAGTGGGATCTGAGATATCAGAAAGTTGGTCCGCTTCTCCATCTCCTCAAGTCTGGTATCTAGCCTATCAACCCTCTTTTCAAGCCTCTGCTTGTCCTTTCTCAGTTCCTCTATCTGCTCATCTTTAATCCTGATAATGTCCTGCAGGTGGTCATCAGTTCGGACATCTGAGCGGACATCCGTTGTCCGTTTCTCTGGTGGCTTACTGGAACTCTCCACGCTCTCAGCTAATAAGATCCTGACCCTGCCCCCTTGTTTCCTAGCCTTGAGCCTGCCTGATTTTATCCATCTCCTGATGGTTCTCTCTGATACTCCTAGACTCTGTGAGGCTTCCTGTATTGTCATGCCCTAACCTATCACCCCCTGTCAATGCGGTCAATTCATGTCCACTTCCGTGTCCATCCCCTTGTCATGGAATGATCATTAAATGCTATTGAGTAAATAACATGTGCAACTGTATCAGGTGGACATAGACGTTTCAATTCATGTCCGCTCTCATGTCTACATGATGGAGTTGTGTAGATCCAACAGCCTCTGGTTTCTCACGCTGTCCATGATCTGATAATAGACCTCTGTAGTCTTTACGCTTGAGTGCCTTAAGATCTCTTTAGTGGTGAATATATCAACTCCATTACTTGCACCTGCAACTGCTAGAGAGTGCCTCAAGGTGTGCGGATGTGCTAGTTCAAGATCTATACCATACCTCTGACAGTATCTCCTAAACAGCTTGTATACATTGACTCTGGACATCCTGTCATAATGCCACCCTTGGAGTGTCGCTCTCTTTCCATAGAATAGATACTCACTATCAACCTTTCTTGAGTCTAGCCATGTCCTAATCCTATCCGCTAGATCCTGCCTCATCTGGAATATAAACTTGCTTTTGTTATCTCTTCTCTTAAGAGGGATGATCTTTATTTGTCCTCTCTCAAGGTCAATATCCTCTACCCTTAAGGCTGTAAGCTCTGACACTCTGAGTCCATACAGATAGATCAATTCAAAGATTAGCTGATCTCTTGGGTTGTCTATGCTGTTTAACAACCCCCTGACAGTTTCTTGATCTAGATATTTGATCTCCCTCATTGTTGTTATCAAAATAAATAAAATGATAACTACATGCTAGATCCATCATCCCTACAAGGTCAATACATGCTGACACTATAGCTAACTACCCCTTATAGCCTTATAGTGGCTCTCTATGGGATAGTGATTTGCCATGCTGTGATCCTGAAAATGTGCTGATCTGAGCCGATCCTATCGGTGATGATCTGCAGATTTGAAAGGATTGATGGATAGGTTGGCGGTTTCTTAGAGGTGTTGTGATGCCACCCTGAGCGGTTTTCGCTCTCCTAGAGCTTCTCAGGCGGTTGTTTTTTGGCTACTCCTTAAGGTTTCCTATGAATATGCTCTGATTCTCGCTCGGCTCGGTTTGGATCTGCTGTCTGATAGGTGGCTTCCCCATGACCCTGTCTAGAATATCTCTACATGCTGTTAGCCTGTTTCTTGGGTCTGGATCATTGAGTGCAATTTCATACACCCCCCTGACTACCTGTGCGATCTTGTCATCTGTGAAGAATTCAAAAAGCACCTCCTGATTGATTCCCTTGAGTAGCTCTCCGCCTTGTCCTCTGTTTTGCTTGGTCATGTCCATGTCTGATAGGTGATCCTCAATTATCCCTCACCCCTGATAGTGTTTGCAAGGGATGATCCTCTGATCTGTAGGCGTAACGCCCACCTGATGACAGCCTCAACCTCGCTTGGTTTGTAGGTGGCTTTTCTCTCCATTCTCTCATGCACTCTCCATGCAAGATCCCTCACCTGTTGTGGTGTCCTGCCCTCATACCTCGCTCTTACTAAAGCTCTCCACAGCCTGTTGTTTCTCTCACCCTCTGGTATCACCCCTGACTGGGTGTCTGGTGATCCTCTTGTGCCATCCTGCACCCCACCTGCACCCCTGACACCACCCTCTGACACTCTCACACCCCTCTGAGTGCATAACATTCTCTTAGTATATTGTAGTAATTCTGATAATGGCTTGACTATGCACCATGAGCCGTTTAGTACCATGTGCCAATACTGCTTTCTGGTTCTCTGGTAGTGGATGACCTTGTTGAGCCTCTCTCTATCCATGCTCTCTACTCTGACCCCCTTAGATCCTCTGCTAGTGTAGGTTATTGCACCACCCTCTGTGAGCCTCTCCAATGCCCTCTGTAGGGTCTGTTGAGGTATGCCATACTCTCTACTGATCTCTGATAAGTTGATGGATCTCTTATGCCTTAACTCTCTTCTGATAAGCCTCATCCCATACCTGATGGAGTAGCCCTCTAACCTCTTGGATATCTGGTGTGCGGTGGTGGTCTGGTATGCTCCTACATGCTTCCTGAATACACTCTTTCTACCGCCCTTTTTCATGATCCTAAAACCCTCAAGGTATACCCCCTGTAGCGGTGATAGAGAGCTTATATCAACATTGATCCCCCTCTTTGCTAGATACTTCCTCAGGGCTTTTGTAGCCTGTTTGTAGGCTCTCTGACTGGATGTCTTTGTGATATGGATATATACATGAATGTTACCTGTGGCACTCTCATAGAGATCATATCCCACGCCTAGATCCTGCAGGGCTTTCTCAAGTATGTCTGCATTGTCGCTGTAGCTCTGGTCAATGTCTAGAAAGATCCTATGGAACTCATGCGGACTGCTTCTAAACTTCAACCCATTGTAGAGCCTACCCCACTCTTTTTTGGTTGCCTTGACTGTGTAGTTTCTCTGTATGATATCCAGATCCATAAACAGGGCGTATTGCCTCATCAGCTCCACCCCTGCTATATCATCCTTTTCAATGACTAGATCCCTTGAGTGTCCATTGTAGTTGGTGAGGGTGTAGAGGTGTTTCTCACTCTCCTTTCTAGCCTTGGTCTGTACGCCTATATCATAGAGGCTCTCCTGTGATTTTAGAGGGATTTTAAGGGCTTGTTTTACTCTGGTGGTGTCTTTGTCTACTGCCAATACTTCCATGCGTTTTAGACCCCTTTCAGCTCCTGACAATGCGTATTGCGTACCCTCTGGATCATGCCTCATACATGCCCCCCTTTCCTTTGCTCTAATAGCAGATACAAGGGTGTAACATCTAGCCTCTTTTCGGTTGGTGTGCTGATAACTTTTAATTTGAAGTTGGTATCTCTCTGACCCTCTTTCATGGGTATCCCACCTGATAGGATAGATCCGCCATCATACGCCCATAAGCCTGACAGTCTTTCCTTTCCATTTCCTGATCCTCTCTCTAATACGTAATTGGGTGCTTTCCTGTTGAGTGAGCCTGTATGAGGAGTGATGGTGTAGACCTGATCTCCCAGTTCAAAGCTGTACCCATCCCCATGCGGTGAAAGTGAAACCGTAAAATTACCACCTGTAGTGGCTATCGCAATATGACGCTTCATGTGAATATTCTGCCATCCGTATTTTAGTTAGTCTTAAATCCTCATAGCGATAGGTGAACACCTACGCTGTTTGCTGTTGCATTATATCACAAAACATACCAACCTCACCAGTCAATAATGCC
>CAZBOT010000127.1:0-1919 GCA_964493575.1 uncultured Candidatus Saccharibacteria bacterium
TACAGCAGGCCGATTTTTTGTTTAACTTCTTTCATGGTTTCACTAGCAATTTTTCTAGCTTTATCCGCACCGTCTTCCAGAATTTTATCCAGTTTCTTTTTATCTGAGAGTAGCTCAGATTTTTTCTTGCGGAAGTCTGCAAAGTAATCTGCGATTGCTTTGGCTAATTCGGTTTTTAAATCACTGTAGCGGATGTCACTAGACTTTTGGGCAGCAACGAACCGTTTGTGAGAAGCTTCGTCGCCAAAGTAGGCGAGTAAGTCAAGTAAATTCTGCGCGCCTGCAGGAGTTGTAACAGCTTTTTTTAGCTTTGCTTCTATATCTTTCGGGGAATCATCGATATACAATGGCTCATCACCAGTTTTACTCATTTTCTTGTCCGGGTTTTTGAGGCTCATGATGCGCAGCGGCTTTTTTTCAAAAGGTTTTGGTTCTGGGAAAGTTTCGCCAAACTGCTTATTGAATTTGCGAGCTACAACGCGCGACAGTTCAATATGCTGCACTTGATCTTCGCCAACCGGCACAAAGTTTGGTTTATAGAGGAGGATGTCGGCGGCCATTAAAGTAGGGTAGGTGAGCAATCCTGCGTTAGCTGATTCTTTTTGATTGCGGCCCTTGTCTTTATACTGAGTCATTCTTTCTAATTCACCAACAGGGGTGAGACAATTAAAAATCCAAGCAAGCTCTGCGTGTTCCAAAACATGATTTTGAATAAAGATGACAGACTTTTTTGGGTCTAATCCCGCAGCAATATATTCGGCTACGACTTCTAAAGTATCTTGGCGGAGCTGTTTTGGATCGCGAGGGACAGTTAGAGAGTGCAAATCAGCCACAAAAAAATAGCATTGTAATTTGCCTTCATTTTGAATATCCACGAATTGTTTTAAGGCCCCTAAATAATTACCAATATGCATGCGGCCAGTAGCTTGCACGCCAGAAAGAATGGTTTGTTGTTTCATAAAATAATTATACTAGAAAACCTGCTTATTGCCGAGCCTTGACTAAGAGGTGTATAATTGGTATAGTTTGTAGTTCTAAAGGAGGGAACATGAATCAAGTAATCGACGCTCTAGTAGACAAAGAAGCATTGGCTATCACTATTTTGCTGAGGGCCGAAAAAGTTGGTCATGCTCCCATGAGACGTGATCAATCGCGCTATCATCAGGAATTACTCAATGATCTCAAAGAGCAGCGAGCAAAATTAATTTTTGGTCGTATGTCTCAGGGCATGGAAGCTGAAAGAAAGTATGCGGGCCAATTTGGCCAGCAACGAATGCATTCTATTCAAGACTTTCCAAATGGTCCTGATGACCGCAGGGTTGTTAACAAAGCTCGCCAGAGCATAAACTCCGACATAGATCGGATCAAAGTTTGGCTCAACACCGAACATTGCCTACAAGGCAAGGAGGGAGATGAGTTAATTAACGCGGCCGTGGAATTTTTTCACAATTTCAGAGAACGATAGGAGGTGAAAATGGAACCAATACTTTGTCCTTATTGCACACAGGTGTCAGCACCAGTTGTCAGTTTTCAGGCGACATTCCCGTCGCATGGGATTGCCCATAATGGGCTCACAGAATTCTGTCCGTTCTCGGGAGCTACTGTTGGTATCAACAGTGCTTTAAAGAACTGCCCTGACTGTAATCAAAAGGTTCGAATGTTGTCATATAAGGGCAGAGAGATTCCCGAAGGTCACAATTTTTCGTGGGAGTCGGACGGACACGGCGGTAGGATGAAAACCCCAGCTTTGCCTGAGGCGGGATTCTACTCAAAGGTTTGGTGCAATAGCCAGACCAATGAGCAACCGATCTATATCAGCGAACGCTTTTACGGTTACCAGCCGAGGGCGTTCGGGGATCTAGTTATCGAACGATAATTGAAAAGAGCGGCCGAACAGAAATGTTCGGACCGCTCTCTTT
>CAZBOT010000127.1:2019-4314 GCA_964493575.1 uncultured Candidatus Saccharibacteria bacterium
TATACTTCGATTACCACTGGGAGAATCATTGGACGACGCTGTGTCTTTTGGAACAGGTACTCACCAATATCATCACGAATCTTTTGGCGCAGGTCAGCCCAGTTAGGCTCACCAGTTTTATGGCCATTGCCTTCGATGATTTTTCGAATCTCATGTTTTACTTCTCGTACTAATTCATCATTATTTTTCATATAGACGAACCCGCGAGAAAGAATTTCCGGTTGGTTAATCATTTTATTGGTATGCCGATCCAAGGTAGCAATAATTACGAACATACCGTCTTGAGCCATAGCTTGGCGGTCGCGAATCACGACTTCACCAACATCGCCAATACCAAGTCCATCAACGAATACGTAACCAGAAGGAACTTTTTCGTTTAAGACTTTAGCTTCGCCACGTTGATTGATTTCCATAATTGAACCGTTTTCCAAAAGGAAACAGTTGTCTTCTGGAATACCAATGCTTTGTGCAAGCTTAGCGTGAGCCGCAAGCATGTGCAATTCACCATGAATTGGCACAAAGAATTTTGGCTTCACTAGCTGCATCATCAGCTTGAGTTCTTCTTGCTGACCATGACCACCAGTGTGAATGTCTAAAATTTTGTTATAGATAACGTTGGCGCCGAGGCGAGTAAGGTTATCCAAAACAGTCACAATTGATCGTTCGTTACCAGGAATGGTAGAAGCAGAAATTACAACAGTATCACCCTTTTTGATTTTCACAAAACGGTGTTCACCGCGAGACATACGAGCTAATTGAGATGATTCTTCGCCTTGGCCACCAGTTGAAAGCACTAAAATTTGCTTGTCTGGGTAGCGGCTAGCTTGTTCAGATTTGATAATAATCTTTGGTTGAATCTTGATGTAGCCCAAACTCACCGCAGTTTCTAAAGTAGAAACAATGCTGCGACCAGTTACGATAACTTTTCGGTCATACTTGGCTGCTAAATCAAAGACTTGCTGAATACGAGCAATTAAGCTCGAAAAGCTAGTAAAGATGATGCGGCCTTTGGCATCTTGGAAGATGCGATCTATGGTGCGACCGATTTCGCGTTCAGATTGAGAATAACCAGGCTTAATAGCGTTGGTGGAATCGCTCATTAAAGCGAGCACACCTTGGCTACCATAGCTGGCGATTTTGTGGAATTCAGTTTGGACTTCGTTAACCGGAGTATGGTCGAATTTCCAGTCACCAGTGTGAATCACTTGACCAATTGGGGTATTGATAGATAAACCAACAGAGTCAGGGATGTTGTGGTTAACCGCAAAGAAGCGGACCTGGAATGCTCCCAACGGGACAGTATCGTCTAGACCTACAACGTTAAGCTTGGCGCGACCGACGAGATTAAACTCTTCGAGACGCTTCTTAATCATGCTGGCAGACAACTTCATGGTATAAATTGGAGGATCACCAAGCTTGGCAAGCAAGTAGGGAATCGCACCAATGTGGTCCATGTGTCCGTGAGTTACGAACAAGCCACGGATATTCTTTTTCTTATCTTCCAGATATTTAGTTTCTGGAATGATGTAATCAATACCCGGAGTAGTGTCATCTGGGAATGCAAATCCGGCGTCAACGATAATAATATCGTCACCGAATTCGTAGGCCATCATGTTGGCACCAACTTCTTCGAGTCCACCCAGCGGGATTACCCGCAAGGTATTGCGAGACACAGTGTAAACACTGTTAGAACCAGAAGCGACACGCTCCATAGGCGTGATTTTACTCTCGGTTGGCATAATCGGTAAGCCACGGCTCCGACCACCAGAACGAGAATTATTTGCAGAGCTTGTTTTGCGCGCAGGACGACTAGCAGGTTTGCTAGCAGGCGTGCGGCTCCTCGAGCTTTGCGGATTAGTTTTCTTTATCATAGTTTTCTTTAGCAGGAGTTTCTGTTATGCGGTATCATGCTTTGCGATTGCCCTAAAATAATTGATCGGCATCTGCAAGAAAGTTTGATCAGTGCATCCGGAACGACGCTATGCGTCTCAAAAACAGAAACTGCTGCAATAAATAATTTTGTGTCAGTTTAGATCCAGTCTAATCCGCTAAGAACAAAATATTCTCCAACAAAAAAACAGGATTCTTGGGGAGTAGAGAAGTGGCTTCCGGGGCCGCCTTCTAGTACTCGTGCACTCGTAGTGCAATTAACACATGAATAATCACTTCAAAGAAATAACAATTCATCTATCAATTGAACAAATTCATTATAGCAGTGATGGATAGTTTTGTCAATGAAAAATGCCTAAAATTGGCTTATTTATAACTCTTTTTAATGGTGCCGCGGGAGGGACT
>CAZBOT010000128.1:0-4298 GCA_964493575.1 uncultured Candidatus Saccharibacteria bacterium
TGGCCCTGGATACATTCGAGGCCAAGGCCAAGGCCCACGTGGAGAATCTGAAGGCCGAGGCGGACTGGACCAGGGCGGAGATCGAACGCATGCGGGCCGACCTGGAGGCTGCGGAGAAGAACAGGGAACCCCAAGCCCAGATGCCGCCGGATCAGGGCGAAGCTGCTTTGCTGGCGCGCATCAATGCCGAGAAGGACATCGAGGTGGCGCGCATCAATGCCAGCGCGACTCCAGCACCGCAAGCTGTGGACCTGTCAGGACTGGAGAAGCGCCTGTCCATGATTGATGACGCCATCAAGGCCATCGAGGCGCGCAAGCCGGAGACAGACCCGGCGCTACTGGCTGCCGTGAAGGCTTTGGCAACGCCCAAAGATATGCCAGCCCCGGTCATCAATGTGACAGTGGAGAAGGGCGGCGCAGTCAAGAAAAGCATCGACCTGAAGACGGACAAAGACGGGAAGATCCTCGGCGCAGAGGTCAAGGAGGAGGAAGAGTGAACAAGGACTCGCTTTGCCAGACTTGCTCTAATCGTGACGTGGACGAGTATCTGCGCAACGGCAACCTTGTAGAGGAGCCGGTTTGCGTGTTCGGTCGTGCGGCGTTCCCGAAGGCATTTCAGTGCGACGTGTACGAGCCGATCTATGGGAATGATGATGACTGACTTCGACCGTGCTCTCGCCATCGTGCTAGGGCATGAAGGCGGGTACAGCAATGACCCGAAAGACCCTGGCGGCGAGACGATGTACGGCATCACCGCTGCGGTTGCCCGCGAGAATGGGTACTACGGCCCAATGCGCGAGTTGCCCGCGGAGATTGCGAGCACGATTTACTGGAGCCGCTACTGGCAGGCCACACACTGCGACGAATTGCCATGGCCTCTGGCACTCTACGTATTCGACTCCGCAGTCAACCAAGGTGTCGGAGCGGCAACGCGCATGCTCCAGGCGGCCCTCGATACTGTCCAAGACGGCATCATCGGCCAGACGACCAAGCGGCTCGCACGTGAGTCCACAGCCTGGCACTGGAGCCGGTTCATGGCACTGCGCGCCCAGCGGTACGTTGAGACGCAGAACTTCGACCGATTCGGCCAGGGCTGGTTGATCAGGTTGTTCAGTGTGGTGCGTGAGGGCGAAAAGTCATGACGGTGCTGTCAAAGCGTTTTTGGGACTGGGTGGACCAGAGGTACATCTTCCGCCGCATCCTTCTTGCCGTGACAACTTGGCTGGCCATCGACAGCTATTTCTGGGCAGCGCACTTTGCCGAGACGACGAGCAAGACCGGCGCTGAGGTGGGGCTGATCGTTGCCGCAGTGACTGGCCCCGTGTCGCTGCTGCTGGCTCAGGTCGCCAAGCTGTACGGGGACGGGAGGACAGCGTGACGCAGCACGACCGAGATCAGATCGAGATGGCGGCCGCAGGTTGCGTTTCCGGCTCCCTGGCTGACTGGCCGCTACTGGCGGGCGCCCTGCGTAGGCTCGGCTTAGACCTTCCTGGATCAACTGAGGCATGGCGGTTGCGCAATCTCTGTGAGGTCATCATCGCAACCGTGCATGTCGCGCCGCCCAAGCCTAGCTGCTTCAACCGCCCGCCGATAAAAGTCTCACGCGTCGTACAGGATGGATGGTTCGACGCGGTTGTGGATGGGCATGCCACCCGCCTGCCGCGAATGGTCGAGATTCCAGACCCAATGAGCAATGGGTGCCAGCAGCACGGGCCACTCGGAGAGGCCACGCGGCACGGGTGGGACTGCACCGGGTGCCAGTGGGCGCCAGATAGGGAGGTGGCGTGATGGAGCCGATCACACCGACCGACATGCTGACCGCCATTGAGGCGGAAGAGCCAGGCGTGGCCTCTGCCATCGCCGCCCTCTGGGGCGAGCCCGAGCTGCGCGAGTACCTGACGGACCTGCTCCTGGGCGACGAGCAACGGTTCAGCGAACCGGTGTTCCGCGCTTTGGCGGGCATTCAAGAGTTGGATATGGCGATGCACCCTATTCAATCGCAACGACTGGAGCACATGTATGGATGAGATCGAACTGAAGGACGAAGAGCGCCAACCCTGCGAGGTCTGGACCAGGGTGATGGGGTATCACCGCCCCGTGTCCAGCTTCAACGTCGGCAAGAAGGGCGAGTATGCCGAGCGGCGATTCTTCACTGAGCAGCAGCAAGGTGCCGCGTGACATGCTCCCAATCGCCTCCCCTATGGCTCGTTACGGTCTTCTGGCTCTTGGTGCCCTTGCTGCTGTTGGCTCTGCTTACCTGTGGGCTTATGGACGTGGTGAGGGGGCTTGCGAGATGGAGCACCAAGCGGCTCTCGCGGAAACGCTACAGCGGCAGCAAGCCATCGTGGACGCCCAGCGGGAGCGCGGTGATGCCATCGCGGCACGTCTTGCCGCCACGGAGCGAAAACTGTCCGCTACGAAACAGGAGTACCTGACCTATGCGAATGCCATTACTGGTCATTGCCCTGGCACTCTCGGGGTGCTCGTCGGGGCCGCAAGTGGTGCAAACGCCCTGCCCTCAGCCGCCGGCGAGCCTGTTGACTCGACCCCTCCCGTTGCAGCCGCTCTTGTTGCCGAAAACGTCGCCGAAAACTACGCCAGATTCGGCTCCTGTTACGCCCAACTCAACGCCCTCATCGACTGGCATGAGGGGACTGCAAAGGATATGAAATGAGCAACGACCTCGAAATGCTGCTGTCCGCTGTCGCCTTTTCCGCCATGCTGGTCGGTGTTGGCATCGTCGTCGGCTACCTGATCTGGGGGCCGTGATGAGCGAAGATCGCAAGCTGGCCCTGCTGATTTGGCTGTTGACCGCCGTACTGTTCACCTCCGTCCTGGGCCTGGCCTGGGTGGTGGTGCAACTTTTGCGATGACCCTGAAAGGAATCAACGTGCCAGAAAAACTCGAACAGCACATCGGCACCATCATGCAGATCATGGTCATCGGCCTCCTGGGATGGTCACTCAAGACCAGTGTGGACTTGTCCAGCCAAGTGAGCGTCCTGCTTGTGAGGGTGACTGCTCTGGAAACGCTTGTGCAGCAGGGCGCCAATGACCGCTACCGTAGCACCGATGCAGTACGAGACCTGGCGGCAGTGCGTACCGAGATGGGATACATCGAGCGCAGGGTAAACAAACTGGAAGCACGGTACGGTGACAATGAGTGACTTGTCTAACTGCCATCTTCGCGCATGGCAATACTTGCGCCAGGGCAGGGCAAGGTTTCTCTGCATCCGGTTCACGGAGTACAGCAAGCTCGCCTGGATCGCCCAGCAGTGGTGGTGGACGCCACTTCGCTGGACAGGGATCGCGCTCCAGTGGTGTGTGTGGCCGCTTGTACACCTGGGCGAGATGCTGCGTTCTGGGAGGTGGTACCACGCTACCTGGATCGTGTCGCCTGGACGGCAGCACTATGAGTACGTGCCACACTGGCCCAAGCGCAAGCAGGTCCTGCCGCCCGTGTTGTTCGCTGGCCGTGAGCAGGAAGTGGAAGACGACTGAACGATAGGAGACAAGCATGTCAGCACAACCGAGACAACCCAACAAGGTGTACGCATCCGCAAGAGAAAGCGGAGCCGTCACGCCGGACGATGACACCGAGCTTTCGTTTGATGCGCTGTACGTCGGCACGGCCGGCAACGTGGCAATCAAGCATATCGAGGACGGGAGTACCGTCACCTACACAGGCGTTGGCGCAGGCGTCATTCTGCCCGTGACCGGCGTTCGCGTCATGGCAGCCACCACCGCGTCGAACATCGTCTGGATGAGGTGGTAATACCATGCTGATCGGAGCCGGGATCGGGATTGGATTTGGAGGTATAGGAGGAGGCATTGGCGGAGATCCCGTCGCGGCGCTGCCGGGATCCTCCGAGTTCTACGCCCCCCTCACTCACTCCCTCATCCTCACCCGAGGCACTGGTGATCCCACCTACACCCGCGCCACCACGGCTTGGGAGTTCGACAACGAGGGTGTGTTGCAGGAAGTGCCGGCAGGTGTTGCTCGATTCGGTGGTGCCAGGCTCTCTCCAGTTTGTGCGTGGTACGACGCCGCAGGCACGACCAACTTCCCCAAAGGATGCAACAACGCCCTGAAGGACCACAACGACGCCACGGTGGTGTACCAGTCGGACGGCTACAGCAACTGCGGCAAGACAGGTTCGGCCACCAATTTTGCCAAGACCACTCACAACGGCCAGAACTGCGGTGTGGCGGACCTCAACAGCCCGATGTGGGAGGTCAGCCCAGGCATCACGTGTGTAGCCGGCACCAAGGCCATCACCGGGGCCACCCAGGCAAACC
>CAZBOT010000129.1:0-4245 GCA_964493575.1 uncultured Candidatus Saccharibacteria bacterium
GGGCAGATGCAGCAAGCGCCCGCATTTGGGGAGCGAGTGAAGCGCGGCGAATTGGTGCCGGTATTGCCGGATGTTGAAGAACGAGCGCAACGAACGGCAGACGGCAGGCAGCG
Source organism: uncultured Candidatus Saccharibacteria bacterium (assembly GCA_964493575.1). Taxonomy (GTDB): domain Bacteria; phylum Patescibacteriota; class Doudnabacteria; order UBA920; family UBA920; genus UBA920. The sequence continues at coordinate 114 of CAZBOT010000129.1, forward strand.
GTTGCAGGAAGTGCACCGGCCGGTATTCGAGGACACGGCGGCGCGGGTGCTGAGACGTGAAGCGAACGACGTGGGCAATGCGGCTAAGCGGCTGCTGAACCAGCGGGGCGTGCCGGAGTTTACGGCCTGGCTGGACGAGTTCTACGCGGAGCACGCGCAATTTACAGCCCGGCAATGGCTGCCGGTGCTACAGGCTTACTCCGGCCTGATTGCGGACGAGGTAGAGGGGGAAGTGGGCCAGCCGGCAGACCCGGCCAGGTACGCTGGGTTTATTGCCAGCTACGCGGAGCAGTTGGGAGAGCGGCAGGCGCAACGCAGCCGGGCGCGGTTGGACGCGATTCTGGAAGAGTTCGGAGAGAACGCGCAGGCCGAGATTGAGAGCACGATGGTGGAATGGCGCACGGAGCGGCCGAAGGGCGTGGGCCATGAGGAAACGGTGCGCAGCGGGAACGCGTTTGCCGTCGCTTTGTACGGATTCGCCGGGGTGACGCTGTTGCGCTGGGTGGCCAGGGGCAAGACATGCCCATACTGCACGCGGCTCAACGGTAAGGTGGTGGGTATACAGGCGTCGTTTATTGGAGCCGGCGAATCATTTGCGCCGGATGCGCCGAACGGGCCGCTCAAGCCGAGCCGTAGCGTTGGACACGCGCCGGCGCACCGGGGCTGTGATTGCGTGGTGGTGGCGGAAGGATAAAGGCATGGAAGAGAAGCGAATCATACGGGCTCATTTGGAACTACGCGAGGACGGCGACGCCCGGCCCTACTTTGAAGGCTACCCGGCGGTATTCGATGCGCCGTCGGTGGACCTGGGCTTCATTGAGACGATTGCGCCCAGCGCGTTTGCCCGAACGCTGGCTGCCGACCCGGACGTGCGGGCGAATGTCCAGCACGAGGGCGGCTTGTCAACGATTGGCCGGACGCGCAACGGCACACTGCAACTGGAAACGGATGAAGTGGGCCTGAAGGCGCGGATAACGCCGCCTGACACGCAGGCCGGGCGCGATGCGCTGGTGCTGGTGCGAGACGGCTATGTGACGCAAATGTCATTCGCCTTTAGCGTGCGCTCTGACCAGTGGTCGAAGGACGCGGCGGGCAAGCCGCTGCGCCGGCTGCTGGATGTGGAGTTGGATGGCGGCGACGTGGCGATTGTCACCGGGCCGGCTTATCCGCAGACGACGGTGGAAGTGAGAGATAGGGCGGCTGCGCTGGCCGGGGCCGGCGACGCGGCAGATGCCACAGGAACTAATGCGGAGGATGGGGCCGGTACGCAGGCGCGGCTGGCGAATCGGAAGCGACGAATAGACATCGAACAGGAGATTGGACGATGAACCCGAGAGATTTACGCCAGCAACGCACGCAGACGCTGGAGAGCGCTAAGGCGTTGGTGGAATTGGCGGAGAAAGAGAATCGCGACTTTACGGCGGACGAAAAGACGCTGTACGAGTCGAAGATGGCCGAGGCCGACACGCTGTTGACGCGGGCCGAACGCATGGAAAAGCTAGACGGCATCATCGAGACGCGACAAGCGCCGGCGATTATTGCCAGGACTGGCGATAACGAGATGAGGGCCATCGCTCACTATGTGCGGACCGGCGACACGAGCGGCATCTCGCACCTGCGGGCAGACCCGGATGGCGAAGGAACTGGCCGAGTGCGCTATGGCGTGACGGTGAGTTTCCCACGGCCTGACCAGCTACGCGCTGTGGACAGTACCATGAACATCACGACTGCGGCAGACGGCGGGGTGACTGTACCGACCGGCCTGGGCGCGAGAATCGCTGCTCGCATGAACGAGGCCTGGCTGGCTCCGAAGTTGGGATGCCAGCGCATCCCCGGCGTTGGAACCACAGTCAACCACGTGTATGAGAACGCCGATCCGGTGGTATTCGCTACGAAGGCAGAGCAGGCTGACAACCTGAGCACGAACGATTATGAGCGAGATGCCGCCGTGCTTGCCGCGAAGGCGTTCACGCTGGTGAAGAAAACCAAAAAGTTGAACATCACCGAGGAACTACTCGAGGACAACGATGTCAACTTGATGGAGTACATCGGCAACTGGATCGGGCGCAACATGGCAGCCACACACAACAGCATGATGCTGACTGAGGTCGCTGCTAATGGAACGGCCTTGAAGACGTTCGCGGCTGCGGCGGCAATCGCGGCCGGCGAGCCGGAAGATGTCGTGTTCAACGATACGCTGAGCTACTACCTGGACGATGCCAGTTCTGCGGCCTGGGTGATGCGCCCGACCTCGTTCGGCGCAATTGCCAAGTTGACCGGCAGTTCCCGTTTGTACGCCGAGACGCCCGGCGGCTCGTTTAGCCGGGAGATTCTTGGTTATCCGGTTTACTACTCCAACAACGCAGCGGCCATCGCCGCCAGCGCCAAGCCGGTCTACTTCGGGGACTGGCGGCAGGTTGGATACCGGCTGCCTTACGAGTTGAAGCTGATTACTGACCCGTACAGTGAAGACGGCGTGGTAGTGCTGAAGTATTCCTTCCGCACTGTCTACGGCGTGCTGATTGCGGGCGGGATTGGCTACGGAGTGCATCCCTCGGCCTAGCATGGTTCACGATGTGATGGTTTTCACGCCGGTTTACCGGCTGGAAGAAGAGACAATCCGGGCGCTGTTCGCTCTGGAGTGGGACGGCCCGCTGACGCATGTGTTCCAGCGCGACAACCCGCACCCGGGAACGGACAGGGCGACCGGCGTGAAAAACCATCTACATCAATACCAGAGAGGGCGTGAGACGTTTCTGGCGGGCCGGTATGATGCCATGCTGGTAGTGGAAAGCGACATCATACCGCCGCCGGACGCGCTGAAACGGCTGGCGGCGCTGGAGTGCGATGTGGCTTATGGCTGCTATATGTTCCGCAATTCGCCGGTGGTGAATGTGTTCGAGCGGTATTACGCCTATGAGGGCGGGCAACATGCGATGAACATCGGCGAATCGCTGACGGTGCGCGGGTTGTGGCCCTGGGCGTTGAGCATGGGCGCGGTGGAATGTTCCGGCGCGGGCCTGGGTTGCACGCTCATTCAGCGGCATGTATTGGAGAAGATTGATTTCCGCGTGCTGCACAACTCGCGGGCGGTGCATTGCGATAGCTGGTTCACCAATGACGTGTACGACGCTGGCTACCGGATGCGGGCTGATACGCGGGTGTTGTGTGGGCATAAGCGGGAAGACGGAGAGATTCTGTGGCCGCCAAGTTCCTAGAGGTGATTACGCGCTGCTACCGGCGGCCGAACATGCTGCGCGAGAACATCGCCAGCCTGCAACGGCAGATTGACAAGGACTATCAGCAGGTGCTGATACATGACTACATTGGTCAGGGCGTGGCCTGGGCGAATGGGCAATTGGCGCATTACACGCCGGAGCACGCTTATGTGTGGGTGCTGGACGATGACGATATGTGCACCAGGCCGGAGTTGATAGCGGAGTTGAAGGCGATTGCCGAGGAACACTATCCAGACGTGATTATGCTGAAGATGGACCACGCCGAGCGCGGGGTGTTGCCGGACGGTGATTACTGGGGCAAAGCGCCGGCTATCGCGCATGTAGGATGTAGCGCCTATGTGGTGAAGTTGGAGACGTGGATGGCGCACCGTTCGGCGTGGCAAGTGAACGGCTACAGCGCAGACCACAGTTTCATAGCGGACGTGTTCGCAAGTGAGCCGCGCGTGTATTGGCATGATGTGATTGCCAGCCGGGTGCAGCGGATAAGCCTGGGAGAGCCGGAATGATGACGAAAGTGGTGGTATGCGTCCCTACCTACGGGCGCGGAGACCAGTTCTATCACCGGCTGTGGACGCTGCTACGGCAGGAGTTGCCGCCGGGCGTGGAGCTGATAGCGGTGGTTTCTACTGTCGAGGGAGACGCGCATACCTGGAAGATGGCGATACAACTGGAGAACAAATGGCCGGACAGGGTAATGATAGTCGAGCGTCCGGCAGGTACGACGGCGGTTGACGGCTGGTTGCAGGCTTACCAGATGGCTCCGGGCGCTGATTGGTACGTGCTTGGGGCAGATGATATTGAGTGGCATCCGGGCTGGTTGCTGGAAGCGTTAGACATTGCCAACATGACGCGGGCGCAGGTGATTGGACTGAATGACCTGCACACGAATCTGG
>CAZBOT010000130.1:0-4190 GCA_964493575.1 uncultured Candidatus Saccharibacteria bacterium
AGGACTCATAAATTTATGACAGCAGCAGTTGCAACAAATTTATTCGATCAAATCTCTGTCCGCATTATTCGCGAACAAGAGCTTTTGATTGGCCCATTAGCTTGGGACGAAGCACGTAAGGTGAGTGGTTTGCAAGTTGTTGACCAAAATGAAGGAACAATCAAGATTAATGGTGATCCAAAACTAATTCTTACTAATTTAGTTAATCAGTATTCACGCTTGTTTGGACAAGCTTCGACTGCAGTATGTAAGCAAGCAGTACAGGATTTGATTGTTGAATTACCAAAAAACCAAGTTCCAGACATTCTTCAGTAAGAAACAAAATGACAACTTTAGGTGAGGACAAGCAGCACCTGCAAGAGATCAATGAAGAGATCTACAAGCGGAATATTGAGCTTGCAGTAGTAAATAAAACGCTTTCGCTTTTGCGAAAGCTTTATCAAATTAGCCTTTTAGAGCTAGACCCAACCAACTTAGCAGATAAAGTAGCTGATACTATTAGAGTAGACCTCAACATGGAAATGGTGGGTGTTTTTTATTTTCAAGAAGAAATCGACACCTTGATACCTTTAAAATTTTCTGAATCAGAACGTTTCGCAGAGGCACAATCAACACAGAAGCTCCAGTTAGACAAAATTAAGATTACTAAAGCCAGCGACCACAAAGTATTGCGTGCTGTGGTGGATGATAAATCTACACAAATGACCCAGTCTTTAGTAGATATTTGGGATGGGGAGATGGACTTAGAAGATCTAACCAAGTTAAAACAGGCTTCTCATTTAGAAACTATCTTTCTGTTTCCTTTACTAACTCAACACGGCACAATTGGTATGCTGGTTTTGGCATTGAATCGTTCTTACGATAACTTAAATCAATTTGAAAAAGATTCAATCAACAGTTTCACCGATGTAGTCGCCGTAGCTTTAGACAAGGCTTTGATCTATGAAAAGTTAAAAGAGGCTAATGCGCAGTTAAAGGCTCTAGATAAAGCTCGAGCGGAATTCATTTCTATCGCCAGCCATCAGTTGCGCACTCCGCCCGCTACCATTAAATGGTATCTTAACGCGGTTTTAGCTGGCGACTTTGGTAAATTAACTGATGAACTTTACGCAGCGTTAGAACGCACCAATGTTACCAACGAAGCTCAGATTTCTACGATTGATGACCTGCTCAATGCTTCCAGAATTGAACGCGGGAAGTTAGAGTTCTTTTTTCAACCTGCTAACCTAGCACCAATGATTGCTCAGCTCGTGGAACAGCTTGAACCTCTAGCAAAAATGCATAAGCAGCACATTGTTTATAAAGCTCCCACAGAAGCAATACCAGATATTGTTATGGATGGGGAAAAAATCCGGCAAGTAGTGAATAATATGATCGATAATGCGATTAAATATTCTAAACAAGGTGATATTCAAGTGATTTTAGAAAAGGATGCAGATAATTTAACTATCAAAGTTGTGGATACTGGTAAGGGGATGGACAAAGAAACCCAGGAGGCTCTTTTTCAGAAGTATTCACGGGGTAAGGATAGCGCTACTCATGCTACTGGTCTTGGGCTGGGGATGTATGTAGCCAAGGTCATTGTGGAGCAACACAATGGCCGTATATGGGCGGAAAGCCCAGGGATCGGTAAAGGCTCCACCTTTGCTTTTTCCCTCCCAATTAAGAGCAAAATCCAGGAGACTGTGGTTGATTTGGCTCAAAGTGAAGAGTAATTGAGCCTGTTTTATGGTATAATTGAAATAGGTATAAACCCCAGGAAACAGTAGTTTCCTAGAAACAAATTTAGGTTTCTTCAATGGCAATTTACTCAAAACTGATTGAAGTGACTTCCAAAAAACAATTTGAACTCATCGATATTACTGGCCAAGTAGCCGAGGTGGTTGATTCGAGTGGTCTCAAGGACGGTATTGCCCTAATTTACAACCCACACACAACTGCCAGTGTTCGGTTAACTCACAATGAACCTATGTTGATCCAGGATGTAATGAGAATGCTTTATCGGCTTGTGCCATTGGAAGAGAATTATTCGCACGACGTCTTTGAGATGCGCACCGAAGTGGAAGTCAACGAACGTAGCAACGGCCATTCTCACGTGAAGTCGTTTTTAATGGGGAGTAGTCAAAGTATTCCTGTTGCAGATAAAAAATTGGTATTAGGAAGTAAACAGACTTTATTTTTTGTGGAGCTGGACGGTGGGCGCAAGCGCAATTTTCATGTTGTTATTTATGGGGAGCAATAGATTTCTATTGCTTTTTATAATGTCATTATTTAAATCCGGTAAAGGTCGATGACCGGAGGCCTCAATCAAAATCATTTGGTACCAAATGATTAAATAAGAAAGGAATTCAATATGAATTACTACAATGATTATCCATATGTTGTTCAAGACTCAGTATACAGCTTGTACGATCGGGTAATCCAATTTCTACCTAATGCTCTAGCCGCAATTATTGTACTTTTGCTCGGCTGGATTTTGGGTATCTTTTTGGGAAACTTACTTAAGCGGGCTTTGATGGCTGTAGGCATAGATGGCCTTGGTGATCAACTCGGCTTAAAGCGGTTGTCTGAACGCAGTGGTCGAGAAATCCGTATCTCGCACATTGCACAATGGATCGTAAAATGGTTCTTTATTTTAGCTAGCATTATTGCTGCAGCTGATATCCTCGGCTTCAATAATGTCACCAACTTCTTTTATAGTGATGTACTAGGTTATGCTAGTCATGTTATCATCGCTATGGCAATCATCTTGCTAGGTATGTTGGCAGCTAATTTTGTGGGCGACATTGTCCAAGGAACTGTTAAAGCTGGTGGTTTCCGAACTGCCAATATGCTCGGTTCATTGGCCCGCTGGGCAATTATGATTTTTGCAATTATTGCAGCTTTGTCAGAATTGCAAATTGCGGAAACCTTCTTGCAAGATTTATTCCGTGCCGTTGTTGCAATGCTTGCAGTGGCCGGTGGTTTGGCCTTCGGCTTAGGCGGTAAGGATCACGCCAAGAAAGTCCTCGACAATGTTGAGGCAGGAATTACTTCCAAAAACTAAAATCAAAATTATAAAAACCGTCCTTGGGCTAATGCTCAGGACGGTTTTTTCTTGGGTCGGAACCTTTGGAACACCCTAATCGTGTCCCTCTTACCATACACAAGAACCTCTTTCAAGGTGGTGGAGCGGACGGGTGTTAAGCCCGCTTTGAATAACGTGATTAGGGTGTTCTGCTTACCGAACCCCGCCCCACTCTTAAATCTTGCTTTTAGATCCTAAACTCACAATGAAGTTTTTCTCAAGATCAAATCAAGTGCTATACTATTCATATGTTAAGAAAATATTGGCCCTTTTTGGCGTTGATTATCATAGTGTTGGGGGCGCTTTTTGTTTATAAACAGGTCTCGGATTATCGAACCGAACAGCGCCGCCGGGTCGAAGCATTACAGAAGAAAGCCGAAGAAGTAAAAGTAACGGTTATTGAAGGTTGGACTATAAAGCAAATGGCTCAAAAATTTGAAGATGCTGAGATGTTCAGCGCCGAGGATTTTTTAAAAGCAGCCGAAAACTATGATGCTTCAGAATTTCCACTAATTCAAAAACCAAACCGCACTAGTTTGGAAGGTTATTTATTCCCAGATACTTATCGGTTTGCTAAAGGTTCAACCCCCGATGATGTAATCAAAAAGATGTTGGCAAACTTTAGTAGCCGTGTGTCTTCTCTGGGAGTAGAATCGGCGGATCAGGACTTTGTAATTAATGGTTATGAAAACTTATCCGTTACGGGTGGCGATAACCAGCCAGGTTTGTCTTTGTATGATATTTTGACTTTGGCGTCGATCATTGAAGAAGAAAGCGGTGGCAAAGGTCCGATGAGTTTAGCAGAAGAACGTGCTTTGGTTTCCGGGGTGTTTTATAACCGGTTGTTGATTGGACAAGGCCTGGAAAGTGACGCCACTGTAAATTACATCACAGGTAAAAATACTCCAGGAGTGAGTGCGAGTGATACGCAGATTAACTCACCTTATAACACTTATCGTTTTGCCGGGCTTCCACCGGGCCCGATTGGGGCGCCTTCACTGGGGAGTTTGCAAGCCGCTCTTAGACCGACTAAATCAGATTATTATTACTTCTTGCACCGACAGCCTTCTGGGGAGGCGGTGTTTAGTAAAACTTTCTCTGAACACACTCAAGCCAGACAATA
>CAZBOT010000131.1:0-4143 GCA_964493575.1 uncultured Candidatus Saccharibacteria bacterium
GCGGTGGTCAGGAACGGCGAGGAGTAGGTGCTCATGCTGGTCATGCTGTTGTACACGGCCGGGTTGGACTGATCCGGGCGGGCACGGGACATGACGAGCTCCTGAGCGATCCAGTCCTGCTCGACGGAGGTGATGATGAGGCGCGGAGTCATCTTGCGGAAGCTGCCCCGCTCGTTGACCATCTTGAGGAGCAGGATGCGCGCCTGCTGGTAGGCGAGGTACGAGAGGCCGGGGTTGCCGGCGACCTGGTTGGACCACGTACCGCCGTCGAGGCGGGTGTGGGCCGTCGAGATCATGTTCTCGCCCGAGTAGATCTGGTACGAGGCGCTGGGGGCCGAGAAGCTGTTGTTGAGCAGCGAGTGGCCGACCACGTTGTACCGATCGGTCGAGCTACGGGCCAACTCCTCGGGCAGACCCTTGAAGATGCCGTAGATGTCGAACTCGATGGCTTCGTAGTCGATCGAGACCGAGAGGCCCCACGCCTGGAGGGCGTGCTGCTTGGTCGGACCCTTGATGAGCCGGTCGGTGTTGAACGCGGCTCCGATGCCCTTCTCGGGCATGATGCCGAGGCCGGACACCAGCCACTCGGTATCGAACCAGCGGCTCACCGTCTCCTCGCGGAGGAAGGCGGTGTAGGTGCGCTCGTGCTGCTGGAGCTCGTCCTCGAAGACGCGGGTGATACCGAGGGAGAAGTCCTCGAGATACTGCTGGAATTCCATGTTCGCCATGTCTAGGACTCCTCAGTTGTAGGACTGGACGACGCTGTTCAGGAACAGAGCCGACACGCGGGCGTTGGTGTCGCCGGCCTCCGCCTCGGACTGGGCGTTGTTCGGGATGGCGATGTCCGAGTTGAAGGAGACGATCTTGACGGAGACAGAAGCCGCGCCGTCCTCGACGTACCAGCCGCCGACGCCGGCGGAGATCATGTTGGCGTCGTACTCGAAGTCGCGGGACAGGTACAGGTCGGCTGCCGCGAGCACGTTGTCCGCTGCCGCGTTGCCGAGGAAGTTGGCGTAGACGCCGACATCCTGGCTGACGGGGATCACGCGGACGTTGTAGGTGCCGTCAGCGGCCGAGTTGTGGGCGTCCTCGACACAGATGCCCATGACGCTCGTGACGGGATCGGCAGCCAGGACCACGTAGCCGGAAGTGACTACGATGGGGTTCACGCCCTCGAACGTCTGAGTCTGGCCTTCCGGGAGATACACGGAGACGCTGCTCAGGTACGCATCGTTGGGCGCGAAAACCTGGATACCGCGCTTCGGGTAGGTCTTCGCCATACTACCTCCTAGTCAGCCGCGCCAAGACTTACCCGGGACCTGCGGCGTCAGCCCCGTCGTCTTCCAGCATCTTCATCAGTTCGGGTCCGCCGATGATGTGGGACGCGATCGGCCCGACTCTGGAAGCGTCCACCGTGCCACGGAGCCCGGCTCCGCGCAGGCGTGCTTCGATTTCCTCGCCCTGGTGCATGAAGGCGTCTTCGCGCATCTGCTCCTGCTGAATGGCCTCGAGCCGCCAGCCGTCCCGTGCCTCGAGGGACTGGTAGACGACCACGGCATCCGAGCGCCGAAGCTGGCCTGCGTGCTTGGCCGGGTCCTCGAACCACGGCTTGATCTCTTTCACGATCTCCGGCGGCAGATCCTCGATCTGGACCGGGAAGCGCCCGTAGGTGCTCTCCTGCGCCAGAAGGCGGCTGTCGGCCCAGACGAAGTGGACCTGACAGCCCTGGTTCCGGTAGTAGTCCACGAGCGCCCGGGGCACCTCGGTCTGGGAGGCGGGGGCTGGCCGGCGGAGAACCTTCGCGTCCACCTTGGGCTTCGGCTCTGCGGCCTGCGTCCGCTTCGTGAAGTCGGGCTTGAAGCTGGGGGTCGGGGGCAGCGTGGCTGCGCCGAGCGTGTCGGGGTTGGGGTCTGCGACGGGCTTCTTCTGGAAGGCCATATCGTTCCTCACCGCACGATGCGCCGACGCGCGAAGTCTTCGGGCTTCCAGGTGATGCCGAGGGTCTTGGCGACCCGGGACATGCTGGGATCGAGCCCCTGCTGTTGCTGCTGCTGGACCGGAGCGGAGTTGACGTTGCCGTAGGGAGCTGACACCGGGGGAGCCGGAGCCTGCATCGGGACGTTCTGGCCGGAGCGGATCATGTGATCGCGGACGATCTTCACGGCCGTCTCGAGGGCGGCGGGGTTGGTCCGGATCTTCCAGTAGTTGTTCGCGTCCCGGCGGAGCATGTCCTCGACCGGACCCCAGTAGGCGTCCACGTCGTTGAATCCTTGGTTGAGCAGGCTCGTTCGGGCACGCTCGGCGGCGAGCTCGGCACGGGTCAGGCGCGACTGTTCCGCCTCCTCGTTCAACTGGGAGACGGTGGCCCCGAGGACCTTGGCGTTCTCGGCCACGAGGTTTCGTGTCCACTCCGCCTGCTTCCGCAGAATGTCCTTGACCGTCTTGGGGTCAGCCAGCGCGTCGTCATCGTCGGGCAGAGCCGGCGGCGTAGCGACCCGGCTCCACGTTTCCCGCTGGAGCCGCTGGTTCGCCTCCTGCTCGGCTGCGCCTCGGGCGAGAGCGAGCTTGCGGAGGAAGTCCGCATCGGACTCCTGGGGAGCCGGCATGGGGACCGGGACCGGGATCATCTGCGGGGCCGCCTGAGCGGCTTGGGGAGGAGCCGTAGGCTCCGGGGCCGGAGGAACCGCCACGTACTGCTCGCCGTTCGCGTTGATGCGAACGTCGGGCAAGTCCGCGAAGGTCGCTCCCGTGGTGATGTCGTTGTCTGCCATGTTCGTTTCGAGCCTCCTAGTTGGAGATTCTGGGGAGGTGATCGCTGAGCTTCTGGATCCACGACCGTTCACCGCGACCTGTGGATCTCAGCGTCTCCTCCTCAGCCTTCGCTGCCTGCTCCGCTTCGTAGCGGAGCATTTCTTCCTCGACCTTGAGCAGAGCGGCCGGCAGGTTCCGAAGCTGCTGGATGGCTGCCAGTCGTCCCCGGTGATAGCTGATCTGGTGGGGGTCGGTCGTCTGCATGGACAGGATCTTCTGGGTGATGTCCGTTTCCATCTTCGCCACGTCCTCGGACAGCCAGAAGTCTTTCCAGACTTGGCTGTTGGCGATTCGCTCCCAGAAGTTCTTGCGCTCGATGTCCATGAGTCTCCTAGTAGCCCTGGGGTGCCGCCGGAGGCGGAGGCTCGGGGCCAGCGGGCGCGGGACGACCACTGGATCCCGCCCCCGGCGGCACTCCGGGACCACCCGCCGGACCGCCCTTCAGGGCTTGGTTCTCGGCGGCAAGCTGCTGGACCTGTGCCATCAGTTGGTTGACCTGCTGCTCGGCTGGGGTCGGGGGCTCGATGTGAGCGATCTGCGCTGCGATCCCGGGGATGTCGTTGGCCTCGAGCATCTTGCGGGCGAGGTCGTTCAGGAACTCGGCGGACTTCCAGACGAAGGGGATGAAGCCGGCTGGATTCATGGCCTGATAGACCATCTGCGCCATGCCCATCTCCATGTTCACATGCTGCTGCATGAAGTTGTAGACCATGGCGAGGTGGTTCTTCGCCATCTCCTTGTTGTTCGCGGCGGAGGGGGCTTCGGCCACCAGCTCGAACAGGGCGGAGGCGGGCTTGCCTCGGCTGGGCATGTACTTGGTCTGCACCAGCATCATCGCGTCCTGCTCGGTCGCGTACTCGAAGTAGAGCCCGTTGGGGGCGTACTGGAAGACGAGATCGAGGACGAAGCTGTAGAGTTCGGTCAGGCCGCGCCGGATGGTTGCGTCCACGTCTCCGAACTTCTTTCCGGCTTGGTCGATGAGGGCGACGATCGCGCCCGTGCCGCCACCTGACTTCAGGGTGGGATCGCCCTGACCCTGGAGTACCGGAGCCTGCCCCGAGACGGCCACCTTGCGGTTTTCGTTGGAGTTCTGGCCCTGGTAGATCATCTCGATTGCGCCGTGCGTAGCGAAGGAGATGGGCTTGATGTCTCCCTCGGGGTCCTCGACGGGGACGCGTTGGCCCGGTGCCAGTCGGTCTACCAACTGGTCGAGGATCGTGCCGTTCTTGTAGGCCACGATGCTGAAGGCGGTCGAGAGCAGGTTGTCGATCTCGAGGTTGCGGAACATGGTGTCCGCAACGTGGCACATGAAGATTTCCTGGCCGAGCCCAG
>CAZBOT010000132.1:0-4033 GCA_964493575.1 uncultured Candidatus Saccharibacteria bacterium
CTACTGTAGGGGACTGTGTTGGCTCTGTTGTAGTACTTGCAGACTTATTGGTTGCTAAGTCGCCTGTGTCACCCGACGCCATAAGTAAAGCACCTGCAAAAAAGGACAACGCCATTAGTCCCCAAAACTTCTTTTTGGATATTGTCATACCACTCTTCGGTTTCGTTACGCTTTCTTTGTTATTTTCTTCCATAAATTAATTTCACCTCGTTTCTAACTAAACTTTAAGTATCCGTTCAGGTATGCATAACCTATACCTATTGCTATTCCTGAAACAATAATTGTCGCTATCAGTAAAATAATTCTATTTCGCTTCTTCTTAGAATTCGTTGAAGGTACGATTTCTTTTACACTCGTTTGCTCGGTTGCCTCTGCACCTTCCGCAACCTCGACACCCTCAACACTTGCACCTTTATTTACTGTAGGCTCTGATAACTGTGGAATTTTAGACTGAATGATTACCTGATAGTTTTCGACCTGACTTTGAAAGCTGTTTATCTGCTGATTCTTTACCTCTATTTCCTTCTCTAGGTAATTAATATGCCTGTCCTTTTCCTGAAGTATCGTCTTATAAAAGCCCGCCTCTGTAGCGTCTGACTTCTGCTCGCTTTCCTGCTTAGGTGTTCCCTTGATTCCGTATGCTTCTTGCAGTGCCTCAAGGCTTATAAACGTCTTTGTTTTTCCCTCTACTTTCTCTTGCTTTATAGACTTAAGGTCTTTCCCTTCCTTTCTCTTAATCGAAGTGACAAGGCGATACAACGTCCGAACGCTTTTACCTGTAAGCTGTACGGCCTCGTCGACCTCGATAAACCTATCCATCGGCTACCTTTCCCCGAATTTCGTCTATGGTTAGACGTTCAGCTTGTAAATCTCGAATTTTTTTAACTCGTTTTACCGTCGAAGGATTAAAGCGGTTGTGTCCACCCTTTGTTACGTCATGGCTAGAAAGTAACCCACTTTTAAGCCAATACCTTAGAGTGTCCACGCTTTCGTTTGTAACCTGTGCAAGTTTTCCAATAGAGAGGTTTGCTATAGTTCTTTTCTTTTCCATTTCATTTAAGCGTACCCCCGTACTTAACATTTTGTCAATTCACCCCCTTATTTTACCCTTGCGTAATATATGCATTTAACGATTGTCACTTTTAACGGTCGTGTCATTTCCTTGTCTGCCATTTTGTCATACTTTTGTCACAAATAATGTCAAAATCCTTTTGTGACGCTTCCTTTATTATTGTCATAGACAAACATGCTTGTACTTATCTGAATAATTTTGTTACTCATATTATTTTTAACCCGATTTTGTAGGTACGTCGTGAATTACTTAAATTAGCGACCCTCTCTTTTTTATGCTTCTGTATAAGCTGTTTTTACACCTTCAATTTATGCCACTTTTCGCTGTTATCCCATAACCGACTACTTCATTTGCTATACGGTTTATTTTGAGTATCTTTCGGTGACTAGAGGGGGTTCGATAGGCTAAGCTCTGCTTTGCATATCGAAACACCCGATAGTTACCCTTGCGATAAGCTCTTTTCTTCTAATGCATTTACTCTTTCTTCAAGTGACGCAACCTCGAAAGCTTTCAAATATATTCCCGCCAAGTACCCGACGGTATTTGCTGTCCTTGTGCTTATCGTGCCTTTCATTACTCGACCAATCGTCCCGTTCAGTAGTACGAGAATGTCTTTCGGTTCTTGTATCTCGACAAGCTCTACCCCTTGTCCTTCCTCGTGTCGTGGTTTGCTTCCACCCTTTGCCTGTGCTTCCCGTTTTTCGTCCTCGTTTATATCGGGATTATGAAGGTAACAGTAATCACTTCCCGTCATAGCGTAGGCGTTACAACGTTCTAAATTTTCCTTTGAACCCTTACATTGCATACTTCTAAGTTATAGGGGCGTGTCCTCTACGACTTTATTACGATATAGCTTCTATTGAATAAGCCCCCTTCTTCTATCGGTAATTCTTCCGTTACTCTAATCTTTTCGCCCTTCAATTCCTCATAAAGTCCTTGTTCGTCCTCGTGATATATCTTGAGTTCCCGATAAGCCTTCATTTCCCTAAACGCATGAGCCTGCTCGATTTTTGTTATACGTCCATTTAGGTTTGTCATGTCGTTAGCTCTATAAAATAAATCGGTTTCTCTTTGTGCTCACTCTCTAAAAACTCTTTCCATTCACCTTCTTTTTCGTACAAAATCTTTTCGCCTTCTCTCTTTATAACTGCCATTATAGGAATGACCTCGCCCGATTTTATGAGATTATCTTTCTCTAGTTTTGTAACTCGTGTCCGTACGTCTGACATAAAAATGACCAACCGCTTATATATCCAAATTCATTGATACATAAGGGTAACCTAATTATAAACTATCTCGCCCCTCGATACTTTCAACTCTTTCACTCTCGAAGGTTTTCACTCACCAAGCCTGTTCGATGTAAGTTCTTTGACCCTCGTACCCTCTTTCATTTTTCTAAACAACCCAACCCAATTCCTTTCCCTGAGTAAGCGTATCCCTAGTGGAGTCTAGTCGACAACTTCGCCAAAGGCTTACTTGCTTCTATTTAATTAGGCTAGTCATTCCTTCTCGGCTGTAACTTGTGTGACTAACTCACAAGCCCCTACTAGAGCGTGTTTACGAGACAGAGGCTCGTTGGTGTTTATTGTTTAGACAATGTCCCTGCGAGACTAGACACTGTTTGGGGCTTCGCTTCCTGTACCTTATTCATTCCTACCCGTCGTTTCGCTGTATTGCCCCCCCTGCTATCGTTCGTTTATTAAACGCCATTTCGTCTTGCGTAGGACTAGCAGGGCTAGTGGTATCCTTCGGTTTATCTCGCCCGATTATTTTATTCCTGTTGCTTAAAAGTGCTTGAAACGACCAAACATACAATTGCGTATTTTTCCGTCGCTTCTAGACCCCTTTAAGCGTCTTAAAACTAGCCTTCAAAACCCAACCTTTCCATGTATTTCTCACTTAATGTTTGCTGTTTTCCGTACCCCCAATTTCCCGCCCTTCCCTTTTCTTTCCATGTCTGTAGGTTTGACTTAAAGCTGTTTCCTGTATCCGTTTCGACAATCAGTACTTCTTGACCGCCTTCGTCCTCTAAGTAATCGAGTACCCCAGAGTCCACCGCATAGCCTGATACTTTCCTGAAGTAATGCTTGCTTCTTGTAACTGGTTTTATGAATTGTTTTGTCGTGGGGTTATAAATTCCTACCTGCTTCTTGTTTATGTATAGGGGTTTTGACACTTCTCTGCCATTTGTCACTAGATTTGTCATACCGAACATGTCGTTTGGTGCTTTTTGGCTCTCTGTTGCATACAGGCGATTTTGACATGCCCCTTGACTACTATCGCTACCTTGTGTCAATATTGATTTAACACCAACTGCCTTTTTTTTCTCAAAATTAAAACGGGTGGTTGTCATAACTGAAAAACATATAAAAAAACCTTTGTTTTAACTATTCGTCCGACCAAAGACTAAGTTATTCGAGGGTTTTTTTATTTTTATACTCAATTCAGATAGTAGCTGAGTGACGAAACTGCGCAACGAGTAATTCTTGCTTATAGAGCAATACTTTTAGTTTCTTCTCGTGTACGACTCTCTATAACAACGTAACTAAGACCCTATTTGTCCCTTTACAGAGCCTTATATTATAATATTGTACAAGTCACCTAACGCCTCAGCTACTTGTAATCTTCAACTATTATGAAGTAAGTTCCTATGCTATTACTTGTTATGTAATACTCGCCTGACCCATAAACTATCGTTTCGTCGTGAAGTTCTTCCGTAGAATTCATAATAAGCTCTTTAGGTAAGTCATTACCCACTTCATACAAATAAGCCTGACATAGACTTCCAGTACAGTCATACTTTAGCTTAAACCTGTCACCTTCTATGGTAAAAGGCTCTGAGGTTTTTGCACCGTTTCCGTCAAATAGAAATATCTCTTGATATGTTTTCTCAGCCTTAGTTGGTTCTACTGTAGGGGACTGTGTTGGCTCTGTTGTAGTACTTGCAGACTTATTGGTTGC
>CAZBOT010000133.1:0-4032 GCA_964493575.1 uncultured Candidatus Saccharibacteria bacterium
TTTCGAGCCACTTGTAGAGCGTGGCCGGGGTGGTGGCCATGAGCTCGGCAAGGCGTTCGACGCCGAGACGGCGGCGCGCGAGGGCGTGTGCCTTGTCCGCTTCGAATGCGGCGCGCAGGCTGGTGGGCTGGGGTTTCGAGGGATGGCGGATCATTGGATGTGACCTGGATAACGTTGGGCGAAAACAAATGATGTTTGGAAGATGAGAAAATGCTTTGCAGCGGGCTAAAATCGGAGTGTGTCGATCGAGGCGGCGGCGATTACGGGACCAGGTATTCCCACTCGTGGTCGTCCTGGACTGCGGGCTTGGCGCGGACCGGCGCAGGCGGATCTACGGTGACGGCGCGGCGTGCTGGTTGAAGGGGGGCGGCGCTGGGGCGGTCGGGATCCGTGGGCGCGGGACGGTCGGGCATGGGGAGGGCGTCGGGGGTGGCGTCGGGCATGGCGTCAGGCTCCGAGGCAGTAGCAGCGGGCGGCGTCCATGCCGTGGGCTGCGGTGACGGTGCAGAAGGCCTCCTGGTAGTCGACGCTGAGGTCGGCCAGGAAGGGGCAGGACTGCTGGCGCAGGTAGCGAAGGCGGCGGAAGCGCATGGCGGGCCTCAGGCGGCGATGTGGTCGGTGTCGCGGGCCTTGATGCCGGCGGCGATGGCGATGTCGTGGGCGCGGCCGAAGCGGCCCTTCTCCAGGCCGTTGAGGACGCGATAGACGGCGAGCGGCGGGAAGCCGTTTTCGTCCGCCCACTGGCGGATGGTTTTGCCCTGGCTGCGAAGCCGGGTCTTGAAGGTTTCCGGGGTCATGACTTGGCCTCCTGGCTGGTTGGGTTTCATGGGCGACATGCGGGGGCGTGGTGTCCGTGAATTTGCGGTGTGTTGTGAGTGAATGATGGTGCACGGATGTGCACCTGTCAACGGGTTTTTGCACGAATGAGCACTTTTGAAGAGCGACTGATCGAGGAGCGCAAGCGCGTCGCGCTGAGCCAGTCGGCATTCGGCGAGGCGGGCGGAGTGCAGAAGCGCGCCCAGATCAACTACGAGAAAGGCGAGCGCCAGCCAGACGCCGCCTACCTGGAGCGGCTGGCGGCGATCGGCGTCGACGTGCTCTACGTGCTGACGGGCCGGCGTGCGCCGGCGGGCAACGGGTACGCGGCGGCGGAGCCCGGGCCGGTGGGGGATCTGTCGCTGCCGGAGCTGGGGCTGATCAAGGGCTGGCGCCAGCTCGACGCGAAGGGGCGGCAGGCGGTGCTGGCGATGATCGAGGCGCTGACGCAGGGGGCGCCGTCGCAGGTGTTCAACGGGCCGGTGGAGAACCTGGCCGGGCGCGACGTGAAGCACATCGCCACGGGGGACGTAGAGCAGGGAAACGGCGGGCGGATCGGCTGATGCAGCAGTTTTTCGGGCCGATCCAATACGCGGCCGCAGGGGATGTGGTGGTGCGCCAGGTGGTGCCGTCGTGCCTGACGCCGGACGAGCTGGACATGGTGATGGCGGCGCGCGCGGCGCGGCGCCGGGGCAATGCACAGGCAGGGAGGTGGCGTGATGGACCCGAAGTGCCCGACCTGTGGCGGCCTGCTGAAGCGGCTGCCGCAGCGCAAGACGAAGTGCCCGCACTGCGGGAGCTACCTGTTTGTGCGCTCGACACCGAGCGACCCGACGCGGCGCCTGGTAACCGAGGCCGCCGCCGAGGCGATCGAGCGGGCGTGGAAGGCGCGGTTCGCGCAGAGCCGGGTGGATGACGCGGCGGCGCTGTTCGGGCTGGCACCGGGCATGACGGCGAACCGGCTGCGGGTGGTGTTGATGGAGCGCGTAATGGACCTGCGCGACCACGGCACGGCGATGCAGGCGGCGGTGCAGCTGATGGCGCTGGCCGAGAATGACGGACGGCGCAAGGCGGCTGCGCGCTGGTACTACACGCACCAGCTGCAGCAGCTGGCGGAGGCTGGGTTTGCGGCGGTGGAGATCCGTGCGGGGCTGGATGCCTGCCCGGCGTGCCAGGCGCAGGCGGGGCGCGAGCTGGCGGTGGGCGATGCGCTGCAGCAGATGGTGCCGAGCCCGGATTGCGAGATGGTGCGGACGGGGCGCGGGAGCTGCGCGTTCTGGTCGGCGGGGCGACGTGCCTCGAAATGAGCGGCGGTGCGGCTTGCGGCGAGGGAGGGGGCGTGAAAATCTTGCGCCTGGTGCTTGACTAAATAAATTAGTCGGCGCAGGATGCAGTCACGGTGGCGATGACGCTACCGACGGCGCCTCCCGGGACGAGGGGCAACAGGAGCAGAAAATGGCACGCTACATCCTCATCGACAGCAACAGCGGGTACATCTTCGGCGACACGGCAGACTATGCGAACGGCCGTAGCGACCTCTCCCCGGTAGAGGCGGCGCGCTTGCTCGACGAGTCCATCGGAGAGCACGGCCGCGCATATGTGGAGCGCAACAGCGACCCGAAGAGCACCGTCACCGGCTATCACATCTATCGCGCTGACGTGCGCGGCAGCGAGGCTGTTCCGGTGGTCCATGACGGGCAGGACAGCGACACCATCAGCGAGGTGATGGAGCTGTGCGACTACGTCGCGTTTGTCGAGTGCCGCTCGGGTGAATAACCACCCCAGCCGCAACTGGCGCCGCGTGATGAACGCGGCTGCCGACGCCCACCTGGCCAGCTACCGCTGGCCGGAGGGCGGTGTGCAGGTGATGCCGCCGGATCAGCTCCGGCAGATCCTGCGGGCCGCGTACATCGCCGGCTACACCGAGGGGCGCGCCAGTCGCGCCGTGCGCAATGACTCCCACTGACCTCGCCACCTGGCGCGCTCACCTCGGCTACACCCAGCGCGCCGCCGCCGCCGCGCTGGGCATCACCCTGCCCACCTACCAGCGCCTGGAGCGCGGCGCGGAGTGGGCCGACGGCACCGCCGTCACGATCGACCGCCGCACCGCGCTTGCCTGCGCCGCCCTGGCTGCGGGGCTGGGCGAATGGTCCCCGGGCGCCCCCCGGCGCTAAGCCCCAAACCGCTTTACTTCGGCCCCCCTCGCCCGCGCGCGTAGCCTGCGGGCATGAGCTACCTGCGCCGAATCGACTCCATCATCATCCACTGCGCGGCCACGCCCAACGGGCGCTGGACCAGCGTGCTGGATATCGACCACTGGCACAAAGAGGCCGGCTTTCGCCGCGCGCCCAAGACGGACGAGGCACGCAAGTGGAACCCGGAGCTGTACCACATCGGCTACCACTGGGTGATCTACACCAACGGCGGGCTGGCCACCGGCCGGCATGCGTCGGAGGTGGGCGCGCATGCGCGGGGGTACAACGGCAACAGCCTGTCGATCTGCCTCGTGGGCACGGACCAGTTCACCGCCCTGCAGTGGGACCAGCTCGCGCAGCAGGTGCGCTACCTGTGCGCGAAGTACGGCGTGCCGCTGCAGCACGCGAACTCGGACACGTACTGGCGCGGGGTGTGCGGGCACCGTGACACCGGGGCGCGCAAGGCGTGCCCGGGGTTCTCGGTCGAGCAGTGGCTGGCAAACGGGCTGCAGCCGCAGCCCGAGAACGTGCTGACCGAGTGGAGGATGCTGCCGTGAGCCTGTGCGTGACGGTGACGCATCACGAACCGGAGAGCGCGGCCTGGCTGCGCGCGGACGTGTACCACGTGGATGCCTGCGGGCAGGTGAACGACCAGCCGGTGCGCGCACATGTGCTGCCGCCAGGCGGGTCGGCGATCGTGCATCTGCAGCGCGCCCACGTGCTGGTGGTGTGCGCGCTGCCGCAGGAGCCCGCGGGCGATACCGAGCAGGAGTGCGCGTGATGGAGGCGCCGCGCGACTACGCGGTGGAGCCCGCCGCTGGCGTGCTGGAGGGCGAAGGCCACGTCCACACCGCGACATGCAAGCACTGGTGGCACAGCCGCACGATCTGGGTGAACGTGCTCGCCGCCGGGCTGCTGGCCCTGGAGGCGAGCACCGGGCTGCTGCAGCCGCTGCTGCCGGTGAATCTCTACACCGCGATCGCCGTGGGGCTGCCGGTGATCAACGCGATGCTGCGCATCG
>CAZBOT010000134.1:0-4018 GCA_964493575.1 uncultured Candidatus Saccharibacteria bacterium
TATTTCTAAGAATCAACCAGCCTGGATAAATAAAGTTTACAAATGAATCTTTGTAGGGATGGATCCCAAGGATTGCCACAATAACGGGTACTAAAATAGCAGAAAAAATGTAATAGATAATCCCTGTAAGTACGAGAACAATATAGGCAATTACCTGGCGGAGGAAGCTAAACAAACCCCCATTACCACCTGCCGGATCAGACTGATCGGCAGTGACCCCCTTACCGACTGTTAGAACAGCCGTGGCCTCAGAATCACCCCTGGTGGATTTGCCAACAATTTTGAAAGTGGTCTTCCCTGCCGTGGTATTGCCCAATTCGTTAGTACCACCAAAATTCGTAATATTAAGTGTACAATCTAAATTATTATCACTGCAAGTTTTGGAAGACGAGTCTAGTGGTTTATCTGTGATTGGTTTATCGTCAGTACCGTTTACCGGTTTGCCATCTGCCCCGACTGTTGAATAAGTTATCACAAAAGTAACCCCACCTGCATTAACACTTTTCCAATTCAGCTTAATATCTGTTCCTTTTCCCCCTTCTACTTGATTGGGGGTTACATTCGCCTCAACAATTTTAAACTCCGTTGGAGAAGGTTCCGCATTTGGGTCAATCGTCGCAATTACATTTTTTATTTGTTGCGTGGTTCCAGGTGTTGTATAAAGAATAAACTGAGTTGTTTCAGTCAAATTATCATATTCTTTCAATCCCGATGGATCACCACCAATACCTTCGCCATTCCCGCAAGTTTGAGCGGCAAGCCTAATCTCAACCTCATCTTGAATAGGAGGAACCCTCTTACACATTCCTGCTATAAATCCATTCTGTACTTCCCAACTTACCACTACTTTTGTATTCGGTTTTACTGGGATACTTGGATAAATATTGGCGTTTAACGTAACAGTGTTTGGGCTACCTTGAGCTAAAACTAAACTAGGCACAAACAAAACAGCAAGCAAAATTGCCAGCGCAATTCGCTTGCTGTAGATCTTAAGATTTTTTCCTAGAAAATAAGACAAAAATTTATAAAAATTTGATATTTGTTTCAGCCAAAATTCCTTGGCAAAATTTCATCCACAACCTCTAAAACTTGTAATAATTATACCACATAGCCCTCTCAAACTCCAAGAAACATTTAGACACTAAAAAACCACCCCTAGCAGATGCCGAAGGGTGGTTTAAAATCTTTTGATTATCGAATTTGGAGTGGTTGCCGAGCTTCGCCGCGCGGATTAAAGTTCGTCGTCACTACACCGCTTACTTGCCCTTGTACAAAATACGCTCCTGTTACTGTGCTGAGAATTCTAGCACCGTCACCATCACGAACAGACAGTTCTACTTCCCAGCGTACAGTTCTGCTTTCCGCGGTAAAGTTATATTTCAATATTGTGTTTGCAGATAAGTTGCTCAAGGATTGATTTATGATTGCTTCACCAGAGTCACGATCACGAATCACAATTCGATTCGGCAACTCACGACCAGCTTGGACATGACCAGTCAGATCAATGTTGAAGGTGTACTGCTGGCCTGGTCGAACGTCTGTGATTTTATTGTTACTACCAACAGCAGTCATATACACTCCGACCCACTGATCACCAAATTCCTGACCACCACCAGATCCGGAATTACCAATAATTGCAGGGACCGAGGCAATACCTAAACCTAACGCACTAGTCCCCGCTTCCTTTAAAATCTTAGTACCACTTTTCCCCCCAGTAAGTAAGTTGGTAAGAAAGTTACTGGTTAAATCTGCAAGGAAAGTTGCATAGAATGGCAAATTTTCACTTTGTAATTTACTGCCTTGGTCCAAATGCTGGTTAAGGTAATTTTCAATCGAGGTAGAAACAAACTTAGCAGGTGAACTAATGGCTTCACAAATATCAATAACTGGGTCGCTTACTTGGTTTGGTAAATTAGCAAACTTTTGCTCAGCTGCCTCATAAGCAGCTTGGGCTTTGGCAAACTCAGCTTCATTGGTCTGACCAGCTGCGAGCGCATCGGTCATTCTAATTACAACCGCTAAAGCCGCATCTCGTTCCGCGGTGACCGAACTAATTTGGGCGTCAATCTGAGTTTGTTGCTGCACTGAACCACCGCAGTTTCGTGGTGGAGCATAACCATCACTCTGAGCTATTTCTGCTTGCGCAGTTTTTTGGGCTTCTGCCCTAATCTTTGCAGAAGTGTCTAAAGCATTCAAATATTTAAACATTGGGCTGGCTTGCTCATTCCCATAAGAGGCTAAACAATTTAATGAAGCTCCGTTAGTAGCATCTAACTCGCCAACATTGCCACACTGACTAGCTACATACTCCTTTGCTTGCTGGTTAGCGAAAGCGGAAGCTACCCGGGCTTGCTGTGGTACCTTTTCGCTTTGAATCAACGACCGCATCATCATTTGGGTTCGGGCATCGCCTTCATAATTTTGATCAATGTACTTCATAGCATAAACTTGGGTGGCTAATGCATCGCCGTATGCCAAATAATCATCAATCTTATATTCTTTCTGTAACTCATTAACTACTTTGGTTGTTAAATTTTTGTTTAAGTTCAAAACTAATTTAACCATGAATGCTTTCATAATATCTTTTGCACTAGAATTCTGTTGAGCTCCCAAATTTTGAATTTCCAGACTTAGAGCACTGCCAACTTTGGTATATTTATCCTGCTCGCGAGCGACCTCGTTAGAAATTTCGAAGGTCACACCAGGTACACCGCTCAAAGCTTCAACATAAGTATCAACACAAACTTTTGCGGAAGTTGCTTTGGCAAGTTTGGCGTTAATCTTTGTAAACTCGAATGGGCTACCACCAATTACACTTAAAGCTGATGTGGAAGTTGTATCTAAAAAAGTACTTACTGCGTTCTCTGCTCGGAGAGCGGTAAGTATTGCGATACAAGGTGCACCTAGACTTGCTCGAAGAGAATTCACAGTGGAAGCACCTACTCCCGGTATCCCACTAACTACCGCAGTGCTAGTCGTAGAAACCGCAGTAGTAGAAGTCGCTGTTAAAATTCCAGTGACTAATGAAGTAGCCGCTGGGCCGAATTCTACCACAAACTGAGCTTGAGCTTGTCTAATAGGAAAGCTGATTGCTACTAAAATGGCAATCAGTGAGGTTAAAAAAATTGGACGAAAAACTTTTATCATAATTGAACTTGATACTTTGTCGAAGTCTCTGCTCTAATTTGATCCAAGCGTTCCATCACGCTAAGTAAGATTGCTGCGAGGTTTTGAAAATCAGTATCTTGGTTACCTGAGATAAATGAATCCGCTAAAGTAATTAAATTTTGATAGTAGATTAATTTATAACGATGATAGTCAGCCAAACTGGAAGGTACCGTTATACTAAGTAATGAGCTTATGGTTCTTGATGATTGTTCTTTTGAATCCCGAAGGCTCGCTTCATCAGAGTTATTTAAATTTGCCAAAGCCATAATAGCGTTATTCTGTGACTCGGCAAATAATACTTGGTCCGCGTATCGTTGCAGGGAATGTTGTGAATTGTCCGGCGTCATTGGAAAGTTAACCTGATCCAACAATTCACGGGTAAACACTTGGTCTGCCTTCGGAACCGTGCCAATGCCAATTGCTTCACCTAAAACCTGACCGTCGGCTTGACCCCGGTCCAATAAAGCAAACTGTTTTTGTAATTCCTTTGCATAATCAGAATTACTCTCTAAATCATAATTGGCATAAATCTCACCTTTTACATCTTCATAAGTCAACTGTGGTATATCCTCAGCCGCGCGACTAAACATTGCTGAAAGGTGAATACCACTTCGTGAGAATAAAAACACTCCAAAAATAGCAACTGATGCTCCGATGAGTAGGTAATGATTTTTATTAAATCCGTATTCTGACATAAATAAAACCCACTACTGATTTACAGTAGTAGGTGGATGATTAATTGATGCTTTGTTCGCTCGCGCATTTTGCACAGCCATGAAAAAGCTGACAAAAATCCCGAGAATTAAAATCACTGACGCGATTTTTTGAACGAAATGATTAGACATATTCA
>CAZBOT010000135.1:0-4011 GCA_964493575.1 uncultured Candidatus Saccharibacteria bacterium
GTGAGGATACTCGATGCCCCTGCTGGAAGTGGTGACGCGCTGCTACAAGCGCCCGCAGATGCTCCTGCGCAACGTGCTAAGCCTGCAAAAGCAAAGCGACAGCGACTGGGAACAAACGTTTCTGGTCGATGACGTCGGCTTGGGCGTCGGGGCATCGTACAAGCGCCTTGCGCACCATGCGCCCGTCGGCGAATGGGTCTGGATTTTGGACGATGACGACGAATGCATCTACCCCGAGCTGGTGGCAGCGGTGCGCAGGATTGCCGAGACGGAGCCGCAAACGTTGGTGATCATGGTGCGCATGGATCACGGCGCCGAACTGGGCATCCTGCCCGACGAGCACGTGTGGCGCAAGGGGCCGATGCACGGACACCTGGGCTGTTCGTCCTACATCGTGCGGCGCGACGTGTGGCAGAGGCACGCTCATGCCTTCACAGGCGGGCACTATGCCTCTGACTTCGACTTCATCAACGAAATCTGGATGGAGCGCCCGCAGGTGCATTGGTTGGACGTAGTGGCGAGCGCCACGCAAAACGGGCGCATGAGGGGAGCGGCTGAGTAATGGCCTACGCAAGCGTAAGCGACCTGCGCGAGTACCTGGACATCACCGACAGCGAGCACGATGGCTTGCTGGGGCGGCTGATTGACACGGCGCAATCCTACATCGAAGGGCGCACGGGGCGTGTCTTCGAGGCGTCGGCGGACAGCACGCGCACCTTCGACGCGGTGGCCGACGTGACAGGGCGTACCCTCTGGCTTGACGATGACCTGTGCGCCGTGACCAGCGTGACGAACGGCGACGGCGTGGTGGTGGCAATCAACCAATACACCACGCAGCCGCGCAACACGACGCCATGGTACTCGCTGATGATCCTCTCCTCTTCCGGGAAGCACTGGACCTACACCACCGACCCGGAAGACGCGATCAGCATCGTGGGCAAGTGGGCCTACAGCGTGACGCCGCCCGACGACATCACGCAGGCGACGATCCGGCTGGCGGGCTGGCTCTACCGGCAGCGCGACAACTCGGCAGAGGCCGACCGGGGCATCATTGCGGGCAACGCCACGATCCTGCCCCCTCGCCTGCCCGCCGATATTGACGCGCTGATCCTGCCCTATCGGAGGATTCTATGACGTACGCCCAGTGGGTCGCGGGTGTTGCGGCGCTTGATATTACGGGCGTCAAGACGGAAAAGACCGCGCCTCCGCAGCGGGTGAATGACGCCGACCTGCCCCTAAGTTACCCGCGCATCCCCGAATTGAGCGAAGAAGTCGCGGCGCTCACAGGCAGTCACGGCCTCACGAATGCCACTGTGGAGATGGTCTTCCTCATGCGCCCGATGGCTCTGGCCACGTCTGCGGCCACCTTTGCGGCGACGCTTGCGCTGCTGGATGCGATGACGACGACTTACGGCGCGGCGGTGACGACCTGGGGGCTGGACACCTGGAGCGTGCGGCAGACGGTCGAATCACTGGACGGCGGGACGACGCTCTACGTTGCGCTCGTTGCCACGATTGAAGGGAGTTTCTGAGCATGGCGACAAAGAGCACCTACACGCGCGTCCTCGTGAACCAGTGGGACTTTTCCGGCGTGTCCAACTCGCTGGAAACGGCGATCAACGTGGTGCGCGAGGACGTGACGACCTTCCAAAGCACCGCAAAGCAGTTTGTCGCCATCGGGCCGGAGGGCGGCATCACGCAGGCGGGCTACGTGACGACGGCGGACGCCGATAGTTTCGAACTGGAGCTGACGGACGCCATCAACGACACCGACAGCCTCTACGTTGCGGCTCTCTATGGTACGGACGTGGCGAAGTGCCCGGCCTACGTAGCGCGGGCGACGAACGCCGACGGCATGACCATCAAGGCGGCCAGCGACAAGGTGTTGACGCTCTCTGGCTCGTGGGGTGAGGGCGTGGGCATTGTGCGCGGCTACCGCATGGCAAGCGCCACAATCAGCGGCACGGGCGCGCAGACGTACATTGACATGGGGGCCGTGGGCTCGGCAGGCGGCCTTGCGTGGCTCTTCGTGCAAGCCATCACGGGCACGGCGACGAACGCAACCATCACCGTGCAGAGCGACGACAATACCGGCTTTGCTACCCCTGCCACCGAAGGCACGTTCACCTTCTCGGCTGAGGGCGCGTATGAAGTGGCGCTGAGCGGCACGATTGACCGCTACGTGCGCATCAATTGCACATCACTGGGCGGCGCTACCGACTTCACCGTAGTCGCCGTGATCGCAGTATCAGGTATCACGTACTAGGGGGACTGACAGATGACCGCACGCAAAAGCCTGGGCAATACCACCGTGACCTACAACAGCAACAACATCACGGCCTATTGCAACCAGAACGACCTCGAAAGCACGATTGAGCGGTTGGACACAACCGACCTGGCCGACACCGCCAAGACGACCATCGCCGGGGACGCCGAGTGGAAGATCAGCATCGGCGGCATGTGGGACAACGCGCTCGACACCATCCTCGCTCCCGATGCGGTGACGCCGGGCACGGCACGCACGGCGGTTGTGACGTTTGTGGGCTCGGGGGCGACCATCACCTACACCTGGACCAGCACCGCCGAGATTCAGGACTACAAGATCAGCGCGGCGAGCGGGGACTTCATCAAGTTTAGCGCGACGCTTGCCCTGTCCGGCGCACCTGTCCGGTCGTAAAGTATGCCGCGCTACGAGGCCGAAGCGCCGTTCGAGGGCGCGTTCGTGGAGTACAGCGACGCGTGGAGCGTGGGGCAGCGCAATGCATTTTGGGCGGCGCAAGGCGACGAATTCCTCGCCATCCTGCGCACCAAGATCACGGCGCTGCACCTGCCCGCGCTGGAGGGGGAACCGCTCGACACGGCGTCCGCCGTGACCGCCCCCGACATGGATCGGCTTGACGTGCGGCTGTACGAGTGGTTCCGCGGCACGTGGATGGCCTGCCTGCTGGACATTGGCAAACTGGGGGAAGCACAGCGCCGCTCGTTGTTCGCAGCTTACGAGGCGGCGAAGACGGGCGGCGAGTAGCACCCCCGCAGGCGCTGACAGACGCGTGGATGATGAGCCGCTTTCCGGGCCGCACGCTGGAGGAACTTGACCAGATGGACTACGGGCGACTCATGCGGGCCATCGAAGCAGACAACATGCAGGCAGTGGAGGCGCGGCGCAAGGCGCATTTCGCCAACCCGCAACTGCAACTGACGCCCGACGAATGGGTCGCAATCGAACGGCACGACAGGATGATGGCGGATGGCTGACGACCGAATCCGAATCGGCATAGAGGCAACCAACAATGCATCTGGCCCCATCGGGCAGGTTCAGAACTCGCTGCGCGGGCTGGAAGGGGCGGCGGGGGCGGCCACTCAGGGGCTAACCGGAATCGGCACAGCGATTGGCGTCGGCGCGATTGCGGCGCTTGCCGGGCAGGTTGGTGCGGCGGTCGTGGAGTTGGCGCGCTTGGGTGGTGCGGTGCAGGCGGTTGGCACTTCCTTCGAGGGGCTGGCCAGCCGAGCCGGGGCCGTACCTGCGCAGTTGCTCGCCTCGCTCAAGGCGGCCAGCAACGGCACGATCAACGAATACAACCTCATGCTGGCGGCAAACAAGGCGCTTCTGCTCGGCGTGGCTGACACGTCCGAGGAAATGGGCGCCTTGATGCAGATTGCCCAGAGCCGCGGGCGTGCGATGGGCCTCTCCGTTACGCAGGCATTCAACGACCTGGTAACGGGCCTCGGGCGCGTCTCTCCCCTAATCCTCGACAACCTGGGCATCACGGTAGACCTGGAGCGCGTCAACAACGAGTACGCGGCCAGCATCGGCAAGACGGCGGCGGCGCTCACGGAGCAGGAGCGCAAACAGGCGCTGGTCAACTCGGTCATGGCCGAAGCCGCCAACATTGACACATCCAACGTGGAGGGCATGGCGTCCAGTTTCGAGCGGGCGCAAGCGTCCATTGACAACATGAAGGCGGCGCTGGGCGAACTCTTCGGCCCCGCCGTGGCGAAGGTTGCCGAGAC
>CAZBOT010000136.1:0-4007 GCA_964493575.1 uncultured Candidatus Saccharibacteria bacterium
GTGGGGCCGATTGACCCGGCTGATGATGTCTCGACGGTGCTACAGGACGCGCTGACAACCAACGTGCCGGCGGTGTACGTGGCCGCCAACAATTTCGATGACAACGCGACCACCGCGAAGGACCTGTTCAGGCGCGAGATAGAGAGCGGGCTGGGCGTGTTGCCGGTGGATGTGGTGAAGGCGATATTGACCATGCGCGGGCCGAGTGAGACAAGCGAGTATCCGCTGTATGATTACTACTGCCTGCCGCGCGACCTGGTAAACGGCCTGCCGCAACTGGACACGGCCATTTACGAGGTGCGCGACAAGACGCGCAGCTACGCGGATTGGTATGTCAGGCGGCGCGATTTGCTGCCGGATGACGCCGGCGAGCATAGCCACATCTACGAGTATCAGAGCACGGTCACTATCGCCTATGGCAAGGTGCAGGGGACGACAACCAGCGGCGGGGCTAACTTCCTGGTGGATACGAGTAAGAACTTTCTTGAGCTAGGGGTGCAGCCGCGCGATTTGTGCACGCACCTGGTGGACAACTTGAGCGCGTGGGTGGCGGCGATTAACACGACGACAAACCCGAATGATACGCTGGCGGTGGTTGGGCTGGATTTCACCGGCGGCGGCGAGGCTTACAGCATTTCGCTGGAAAAGGCGGCCTACGCCAGCGCGACGCAGGCGACAGGGACGGCTTACACGGACCTATGGACCAGCGTCGCCGCGCCGTATGAGTTCCTGGAGTTGAACAGCACGCAGGCGGCGCAGTTGGCGGGCGAGATGGTGGCCGATTTGAGCAACCCGATTCTGCAACAGCCGTTTACCATCGCCGGCGGGCATGTGCGGGATGTGAACGGCGGCTATTGGCCGGTGTGGTCGCTGTTGCGGCGTCCTAGCTATATCCGGGTGGTGGACAGCGCGATCAGCAACAACGCCGACAACATAGACCTGATAGAGCGCATCGGCATGTTTACCACGGCGCTGGACTATTCGCATGATGACCGCACGATGACGGTGACGCCGACGCAGCCGAGCGACCGGCTGGACGTGCGGTTGCAGAGCGCGGGTATATTGCCGGGCCAGGGCGTTGAGCCGGCGCATCGCGGGCTTGGCTGGCCGGAGTGGGGCAGCGACTTTTGGGCCGGACCGCTGACGCCGCATTGGTTCGTGCGCTGGCTGGATTCGCAGAGGAACTACGGCGCGCCGGCGGCTCACCCATACTACGGCAGCGGCTATCGCGGCAGCCCGTATTACAACCCGTATTACTGGGATGATGTAGGCAGCGACAGATGGTATGACCCGACGAGGAGACGGTAGATGGTACTCAGACCGGGCCAGCGGGTGGCGATGCCGGGAGGCGGCAACCGCGAATAGACACTAATGGACGCTAATAGACACGAAGGAGATATGACATGGCATGGGCAGACTTGACACAACAGCAGCAACAAGAGGTGAAGGAATTCACGCGCACGTATCGGGCTGCGGTAGCCGATGTAGTGCGCGGGTTGCGGATGCAGGAGTTGTTAGCGATGAGCTACACCAACTCAATTTCGGCGCTGTGGGCGCAGATTGGCGCGGGCGAGGTGATACCGGACGAGAGTGGATTGGCCGGCGCGGATTTGAGCATGACGAAAAGCGACTTCACGCCGGCTTTCGGCTGGACGCAGAACCTACTCGCCGGCGTGTTTAGCGACAACGGCGGGGCGGTGGCGACGGTGTGGCCGAGCCGGGAAGTCGTCGAGGGCTACGGCGTGCAATTGGCCGGGCCGTCGAATGTGGGGTAAGCGGTGCTAGATATGCTTCCAGCTTCTCCGCTGTACGATGTCGCCTATTGTGCGGCGGGTGACGTTGAATATATCGGCTAGTTCACGATGAAGATACTTGCCGGTCGCGCACATTTCACGAATCTGCAACACCTGAATGGCGGTGAGTTTATTCTGCGAGTTGTGTTCGCCAAGCGTGTCCTGCAAGCCAATCTCGAAGGCGTGCAAGCGATTCTGCGACTTGGTGACATATTGAAGATTCTCTATTCGATTATCTTGTTTGTCACCATTGATGTGATTGATTTCATATCCCTCTGGACGCGGCCCGACAAACGTCAACATCACAAGACTGTGGACGGAGTGAGGAGTCACTTTCCCATCAAGCGACAGGTGAGCCTGCCTATATCCCCAAACGGTCAGGCCGGGATGAAGCACCCTCCCTTTGTACGTTCCGGAAGAGCCAGACGAGCGGCGAATGGTTCCCGCGTCACTAATTTCATAGGCTCCTTCATATCCGGGGATGTCTTTCCAAATACCAGATTCCATGTTTGCGCCTCCTGCGGTGAGTCATCATATAAAGAATTGTATCGCGCAACATGGCAAGTTGCAACCAGAGGGAATGTATGGCAATAAGTCTCTACTACTGCGACCCGGCGATAGCGGCGGACAGCGGCACCGGCACAATAGGCGACCCCTATGGCGATTTACAGTTCGCCCTAGACAGCATAACCAGAAACGCTACAGATGGCGACCAGATTTGCATCAAGGCCGGCACAGCGGAGGTACTGGCGGCATCGCTTTCACTGGCGACGTACGGCACGCCGGCAGAAGGCGCGCCGCTGGTGCTACGCGGCTATACCAGCACGGCGAATGACGGCGGGCGGGGGGCGATTAGCTATCCCGGCAATGCTATCATCAATTCCAGCACGCTCGATTACATCTACTGGGTAGACCTGGACCTGTCCGGCGGCGGCAACCCGACACGAATGATTACACTGGACGATTTCAACCTATTCCTGCGCTGTAAGTTCACGCCGGACAAAGGGGGTGAGGCGGTTGCATACGGGTTGGCGCTGGGAGACAACAATAGGGTAATCGGGTGCAAGTTCACTCGTGATAATGGTTATGGGTTCGCGTTAGCTTCTACCGCGACTAATTCAAATCTGATCGCGTGGTGTTTTTCAGACTCAGTGACCGGTCTTACAGTGGGCAACAATTATAACGTTTTTCTACATAACATCGCCATCGTGCGCACAACAACTAACAACGGGATTACAGCCTCTTTGGACGAAAACCACTTAATCGGCAACATTGTCTACAACACCACAGCGGGGACAGCGCAAGGGATTGTTCTCGGCAACTCCTCCGGTCGGCAAAACAGCATCGCCATAAACAACATCGTTGTGGGGCAATCGGGTTCGGGGGGGGTGGGAATCGGCAGCGCGAGCGGCTGTGATGTGCTGATGGTAGGCTACAACGCCTATTACAACAACAGCACCAACTACTCGGCCGGCGGAGATACGATTGTCGATTTGGGCGGGGATGTGAGCCTCGGCGCTAACCCATTCACCGACGCGGCAAACGGCGATTTCAGCCTGACCGAGACGGCGAAGACGGCGTTGCGGTCGGCGGGCTGGCCGGCGTCTTACCTGGGCGCGCATGCCAACAGCGACCCGCACATCACCATCGGGGCGATGCAGTACGGGCCGGCGGTGACGGCGGGCGGTATGGGCGGCATTTTCGGCAGTATTGTGAGGTAGCTATGTTTCTCGGCACGCGCAGAATTGATGACCTCCTGACCTTCACCGTAACAACGCACACGTTCTCGACCGGCGCGCTGACCGACGCGGATGCTGTACCTGATTACCGCGTCTATGAAGCGGAGACAGGTACGGCCATCCTCACCGGCAGCATGGCGAAGCTGGATGACACGAACACGACCGGCCATTACAGTGAAGAAATTACACTGAGCGCGGCGAACGGCTTCGAGGTCGGCAAGAGCTACAACATTTACATCACGGCGGCGGTGTCCAGCGTGACCGGCGGGACGACGCGCCATTTCTACGTAGAGGCGGCACCGCCGACAGCGGCGCAGGTCAACGCGGAAGTGGATACCGCGCTGGCAGACATCCATCTTGACCACCTCCTCGCCGTAGCCGACAGCGACACGCCGGTGGACAACAGCATTATTGCGAAGTTTGCGGCGGGCGGGGACTGGAGCAATTTTGATGCCGGCGACGACTCCCTGGCGTC
>CAZBOT010000137.1:0-4001 GCA_964493575.1 uncultured Candidatus Saccharibacteria bacterium
CATTATGTCCATTTTTTAACGTCCCTGTTATGAATCTTACCAATCTTACCAATCTTACCAATCTTACTAATCTTACCAATCTTACTATTTCCAAAATGGTTAAAAATGTTAATTTTTCGCTAAAAATCGCTCTCTACGTGATGATAGTAAGATTAGTAAGATTCATCTTTTTTTGCCCTTATCTCTTTTTAAATACATCGTTTTACAATCTTACTCCCCCTGAGTAAGATTGGAGTAAAATTGAGTAAGATTGGTAAGAAACTTTTTTAGCTCAGATACTTGTCAATCTTCTTTTTCCAATCTTCGGTTATTTCCTCTGCTATGGTCACGCCCGGATTTAAGGCATGTTTGCCGCGCTCCGCAGTGATTAAAAGCCCTTTTTCGCGCAATCGTTTCAATTCCTTGTCAACGTGATTCCGTTTTTTCCCCAAAATTGCGGCATAGTCGCCGATTGAAAGGTCATATTCGCCTTGAGCTATGGTAAAAATAAGCTGCGCCAGTTGCTCGCCTAAAGTGTTTCCGCCTACAAATTCCGCCGCGTTGCCTACTACATTCCATAGCCCGGTTTGCTTATCGAATTGAATGATATAATTCTCTTGGAAAACTTCCCGTCCTACGGCGTAAAGCTCTACGCCGTTCAATGTTTGGCGAATAGATAAAAGCGTATCCGCGCTTGCCGTTACGCCGGACGTGCCGCTTATCTCATCGGCGACGTATTGAAAGCTCGCCTTTGTGGTATGATGAACGCACAAAATACAGATACCATACTGTAAAGCGGTTTCATGTATTTTGACGCCTAAATCGTACTCGCCTTGATAACCTTGATTTTTTTGATCTACTGGGGCAAATTTTCGCAGGGTGTCGATAATGACAAGGGAGGGTTTGTACTTTTCGATTTGTGCCTTTAGTTCACACTCTCCGCCGTCCTCGAGTCGGTTTATACTATTCGCCCAAAAAACGTTATCGGGTGCAAGGCGTTCATCGTCCGGGAATTGCAACAATTGTTGATCTAAACGGCTTTTTATAGCCCGTTGTGAGCCTTGATCTATGTCAAAGTATAGTATGCTTCCCTTGACCGTCTCAAATTTTCCAAGCGCCCGGTATCCGTTCGCTACTGCCAGCGCCAGTTGTAAAGCCATCCATGATTTTCCCATTTTTGGCCTGGAGGCAAGAATCGTAAAGCCTTCCGGGAGTAAGTCCTTAACAATCCACTTTACCGGGGGGAGGTTGGTTTGTTGGATTTCTCGAAATGTCTTAAATCGCGCCTTGGGTGTATAGTCTCTCCCTGCTCCCCTCCCCTCTATTGCTTCGGGGTCGATTTTAAAAAGGTATTCCTGAAACTTCGGCTGCTCAAATTCCGCCGGCGCAATAAGCCCCTTAAGCGCCAGCGCCGTTGTAATTAGATCGACTTCGTTAAACCAAGACTCCATAGGGAAATCGGGGGTTTCCTCTCGTATATCCCGCAAAAAAAGAAGAAGCTCCTCAGAAAGTCGATTTTCTGGTATTTTTTCGGCGATAAGATGTTCAATAAAACCGTCTCTAAGCCGGTCTAAATCGGATAGATTGCCGTTGCCGTTCCTGATAAACGGTTTGCCGTTGCCGCGTATTGCTTCAATTTGTTCGGGGGTGAAATCGGTGTGCTGAGCCATGTCTTTTCCTCTTTTTTGGGTGAAGTGAGTTTTTAAAAACTCCCTTGCAGCAATGGCCATTGCTGCAAGGGAGAGAGGAAAAGAAAAGCTTCAAAAACCGCTAAATATTAACTCACTTTGTTTGACAAGTGAATAGAAAAAAATTATTTTTTTCTGTCTGTTTTTTAGCCGTTTTTAAGGCTTTTCTTAAACGCCGATTGTTACCGCAATCGGCGTTTTTTTTCCTCAACAATTATTTGTCATACCGGCCTTTATTTTCGTCCCTTTCGGGTTAAAAAGGTTGTAGCTTCCTGCTCCAACTGCTCCTGGGTCTTAACTTTCCCGTTACGAATATATCCATCAATTTCACTCTGGAAAAAGTAAAGCTTTTTACCGCCTGGTTTGTGAAAGGGTATTTCTCGTTTCATGGTCAATTTGTAGAGCCTTGATACTGAAACGTTCAAATATTCCGCCGCCTGCTCAATGGTAAATTTTTTGTCGCCGCGTTCTGAGGTTAAAAGGGTCTTGATCTCTCGGATTTCATTTTCTATCGCTTCAAGTCTATCACAAAAAGAGCACATTCATTTTTCCCTTTCTACTAATTCGCCGCGAAAATAGCCAAAAAGGGAAGAATATTTTATTAAAAAAGTATTAACGTCACTATTAACTAATCGAAATCAATTTCAGATAGAATTTTTAACCACTTTGGAAGTTTATTAGCTGAATATTGTGCCCTAAGCTGTGATACTGAAGCATTCAAAGAATTTTCTGTAAAGTCGCCCTTTAGTGACGTGAAGTGTTTTATTAGTTGCTGATTTGATGCGCTTAAAACGCCCTTTCCCCTGAGGACTGCCATTAAAAAGGCAAAATCTTGTTTCTCTCCCTTCCAAACAATTTTTTCTTGGGTCTGCTTTAGTTTATATCGCTGCAATTCCGCCGCCAATATTCCCCGGTGTTCACTACAAATGTTTAAACTTCGTTCGGTCTCTTTTTGAGGGTTAGTAATACCCTTAACGGTAAAAATCAATCCAAGGATACTATTCTCTTCGATACTCAAAAAACTACGCGCCAGCTTCCCTGGGTTTCTATTGGTTTCCTGGTCAAACTGTATTAGTAAATCCTCTAAATAAAAAATACACTCCTCAGTTGATTTTTTAGCTAATTCTTTACGAATTGAATCAAGGCTAAACTTCATTTTTCACCTCTATTCTGGGGAAAAGTTTAACCGCTTCCCTTTTGCGTTCACTGACGATTTGAGCGTAAATTTGGGTTGTTCGTATATCCCGATGCCCTAACAATTCCGAAACGAGATACAAATCCGCGCCAGCGCACAAGAGCAGGGTTGCGTAAGTATGCCTTGCACTATGGAATGAAACGCGCTTTGATATCCCGGCTTTTTCAATCCACTCTTTGAAGATTTTTGAAAATTGGCCGCCATAAAATTTTATTGGGAAAACATGCTCTTTAGCCCTTCCCCGTTTTAGCTGTTCAATCAACGCCAGCGCCGATGAATTTAATGGCAGGTACTCGAAGCGCCCGGTTTTCTTTTGGGCAAGGTGGAAGGTATCACCTTTGACTTGTTCCCATCTCAGAGCCTGTAAATCGCTTTTTCGTAAGCCAGTAAAACATGACAGCAAAAAAGCAGCTCGTACCTGCGGACGCCGCTCGCAAGGGGTTTCTGCTAATATTCTTAATTCATGCTCCGTCAAATAAACCCGTTCCGATTCAATAATTTTTAAAGGCTTTATTCCCATTGCGGGGTTTTTCAATATCAGATTTTCGTTTACCGCGTCATTTAATACACTTCTAATCATTGAGAGATAATGATTCACGGTTGCGGGGGAAATTTTAGGCTTAAGATAGTCTTGAAATCGTTGCATAAAATTATGATCTATGGCCGATAGAACCACGGGACGCTTGCCGATGAATTTTTCAATGTGCGCAAGGCATGACCGATAGTTTTTAAGGTGGTCGTATTTCGTCTCTGCCTGCTGGCGAAAATAGTCAATAAAGGCAATTTTCCGCTTAAACGGGGGGACAACGCCGTACATCTCAGACACTAATTCAACCTCCTTTCTTGACCGTATGATTTCCGCAAGTTGCAAGGTCTCTTGATCTCTTTTTTTATCCCCGCTTAGATATAACTTTAAAAACTCATAGGACGTTTTGCCAATATGGTATATCTCCAAGTAAAGACTTAATCGCCCATCCTTTAATTTTTTCCGCCTTAGCTTCACTCCCATTTTGGCCGCCTTAAGTTTTTGAAAGTCCGAAATAGACAAAAACAAAACGTTCTTTTGCTGAATAAATCAAAATGCCACAGGAAAATACAAAAGAGCCAACTATCAAGAAAACAGTATTTTGTTTTCCTCT
>CAZBOT010000138.1:0-3983 GCA_964493575.1 uncultured Candidatus Saccharibacteria bacterium
CGCCCAGTTGTGCAGCGGCGCCGACTTCCAGCGGCCCAGCTTGTCGTCCCACTCGTAGCGGTACGAGTCCAGGCACTTGATGCCGTCGGCGCAGTGGGTCTGGTCGATCCAGCAACTCGGCAGGAACTCGCGCAGCTTCTCGATCCCGTTGCCGATCTCGCGGATGCGGTCGACCACGGTGACAGTGCCCGGCAACAGCCGGCGCAGGATGTCGGCGCGCTTCTCGACGCTCTCGCCCTGGATGTCGTTGTCGGCGTCGTGCGGAACGTAGTGCGTGCCGAACACGAACCCGTGCGACCGGAGCTCGTTGGCGTAGTAGCCCAGGCCCTGACCTGAGTCCTCGAAGTACCTGATCAGCCGGTTCTGCAGCCCGACGCGCTGGTGGCACCAGATCGCGGTCGCGTCGTCGGTGCCCAGGTCCCAGAATGTGTTGACCGGGTAGGCCGGATCCCACGGGACCGTCGTGATCTGGCCGTGCTTCCTGAGCAGCGCCATCTGGTGATGCAGGATCGTGCCCTCGATCGACACCTCGAACGCTTCCTCGGCGTAGCTCGGGTGCTCGCGGCGGACGTCGTCGTGCAGCGTCTCGGCCGTCTTGACGTACCAGGCGCGCTGCTCGGCCGATAGCCGGATGCCGCGGGCCTCGAGCTTGTCGAAGTAGCGCGCCATCTCGGCCGGGATCGGCACGCCCTCGGGGTCGAGCCGGTTCGCCGGCTTCGCCCACCACGGGGAGAAGTGCAGCCGGAAGTCGAGCGGCGTCAGGCGCCGGCCTTCCTGCTGCGCCGCGAGCGCGGCCATCGTGAACTGGTAGAAATAGCCTTCCTGGCCCTCGGCGGTCGACTCGATCGTGATGAGTCCGCCCGGCGAGACGGCCGGGAACGAGCCGGTGACGACCTCTTTCGCGCGCTCGGGGAACTTCGCGCAGATCTTCCCGAACTCGCTGACGTGCAGGAATTGCAGCGTCTGCGACCGGGCCGACGTGTCCACGCTGATGCTCGAGCCGTTGCCGAACACCATGCCAGAGGCTGTCTCGCTTTTCAGCCCGACATGCGAGCGCAGCGCATCCGGCAGCCTCTCCCACGCGAACTGGATCTTGCCGCGGAACAGCTTGCTCGCGTCATCGAGGCTGTGCGCGATGATCGCTGCCGTGAAGTTGGCGTTGAACAGGCACTGGTCGAGTGCCATCAAGCACAGCAGGGTCGAGTTGTGCGAGACAAAGCCGTTGGCGACGTATGTGTGGGTGCTGGTCTGCAGGTCCACGACCTCGCCGATGCCGAGCGGTTCGATGCTCGTGATCGTTGCCCAGCCGACACCACTGCGCTTGCCTGGCAGCGACTGGCCTTCCCAGAACCGCTGCCCGATGAAGCGGGTCGGACGGGTTTGGCCGAGCAGCCGAAATAGTTCGTCCAGCCTGCCAAACGCCAGTTTCGGCACTGGCACCCGGCCGAATTTGCCCGGTCGCTCGGCTGCGTCGTCTTCAGCGCACGCGCTGTAACCGCGCTCATCGGCATACTTGACGAGCCGATCCCACACCGGCCCCGTGCGCTGGCAGACGCACACGTCGGCCGTGCGATGCACGGCTCGCATCGACCCTTCGCCGTCCAACATGCCGCCGAACCAGCCGTCCTCGATGCCCGGCGGACCCCACGGCTTCGTGATCCAGCGCACTTGTGAACCAACTTTCAGCCTGCCGTGGACGGCCTCGCCCTTGCCGGCCAAGCTGCGCCACTCGGCTTGCGTCATCGACTTGCGCGACAGCCACGGGTGCTGCGCTGTGCACACCACGCTG
Source organism: uncultured Candidatus Saccharibacteria bacterium (assembly GCA_964493575.1). Taxonomy (GTDB): domain Bacteria; phylum Patescibacteriota; class Doudnabacteria; order UBA920; family UBA920; genus UBA920. The sequence goes on from CAZBOT010000138.1 coordinate 1,790, forward strand.
CGGCCGTCGTCGAATGTGATGCGAAAGCGTTCGGCGCGCAGCACGCGCTTCGCCTGCACCGTCGCCGTGCGCATCTTGCGATCGCAACCGCGCCCGCCAGGAACGCTCTCGTCGACCGCCACAACCTCGGTGCCGACTTCGATGTCTCCGATCGCCACCCATCGCAGATCAGCGGTCAGAACAGGGGTGTCAGGCTCCAGGCAGTAGCCCAACTGCCGCGCCTTCAACACCAGGTTCCGGTCGTGCAGGTTCGCCAGGAACTGGCGCTGCTCCGCGTTCGGCCGGAACGGGATCTCGCGGCCGTCGGCGTCGGCGATCGTGTAGAGGTGGTCGAGGCGCCACTCGGGCGACGACCAGTCCTCAACGACGAACAGGGAACCGGCTTCCGCGCTCATTCAGAAACGCCAGCAGTTTGCCGAGCTCGTCGCCCCTTTGCCGGTTGTCGCGTTCGAACAGGCCCAGGTGCTTCATCAGCTTCTCGATCGCGGCGTTCTTGTCCGCGAGCCGGTAATCGAGCTTGACGATGTTGCCCTCGTCGTCGCGCTCGATCTTCAGGCTGGTGATGGCCGCCGCGATGTCGTCATCGAGATCCAGAGGCAGTTTCGGCGAGCCGTCCTCGTTGAACAGCGCGCGCGGATCGTAGAGCGCCAGGCGCGCGACTTCACGGAGCACTCGTTCGGCCTCGATGCCGACACTCTCCGCGCGCTTGTCCTGCGCCGCAGCAACGGCGGCCGCGACGTTGACATTCGTTAGCAGCCTTGACGCCTGCTCGGTCGCTGTGTGTGCGCTATAGCCCGCGCGAATCGCCGCCCGCGTTGCGTTCAGATCCGTGAGATATTCGAGGACGAAGCGTTTCTGTTTCGGACTGAGCGGACGCGAAGGGCCAGCCATGTCGGTCGATCCGGGAGATGGATTTGGCCGACTCTAGGGGCTGCGTCGTTCTGTTTGCCGAACGGGCTGGAGCCGTACCGCCGGCCAGAATCGGGCGCCTGAGCGCCGATCGCCCGCCCGGACGTAGAGGAGGCAGGTGCCAGCCGGTCGCCGATCGCGCCCATAGTGATCTCCGTCAGGCCAGCGGCCAGGTGCGCGACGCACCAGTGATGCATTCAACGAGCATTGACCGCCCCCCGAAAAAAGCGGAAAAAGACCCGCGCCGAAGCGCGGGAAGGTTGCCAGGGAGATCCACGGGGAGGCGCCCGCCGCGCATTTGGCCGTTACTGGCCCGAATCTTTCTCACCGCTTGCCATACGGGGTGACGACCATCGCCTCGACGGGCGGCACCGGGTCTGCGCCAGGTGCCGAAATGCTGATGTCGAGCGTCCCTTCCGTATTCACATCTGCCTCGCTAGGCATGAAAACGTACACACCCGGCACGGACGTCTCTGCGACAACCCCCGTCGCAGGCAACGCAGACCCCGAGTTCTTGGAGAGCAAAACCGCTGGGATGACGCCAGTCAGCGGGGTCGATCCGTCGCTGGTCAGCCGAAATACAATCGCCCGCAGGGTGTCCTTGCGCGGAATTTCCATCATGTCATCCAGCCCCGGATTGAAGGCGCGCGCGGCAGCGCCGCCGATTGCAACTACGACACTCACAGGCTCGCTGATCGTCGCGTTGCCGTCCACGTCGGCGACGCGCACCCGGAAGTCGAGCACGCCGTTGTCTGCGCTTGACCGAAACGTCACCAGCCGCTTGTTCTGACTGGCGGGCACGGGTGGCCCCAGCGCCCTGTCTGCCAGATAGAACTGCAGCGACTGGATCCCCGTGTCATCAGCTGCGGCTGCAATCAGCGTGACCGAGCCTTGCTCGCTGACCACGGTCGCCGACACCCCGAGCGTCACACTCGGAGCCGTCGTACTCGAAAGCGTCGCCGACGCTAGGGCGCTCGCCGTTGCTGCCGCATCCAGCCAGACCTGCAGCGACAAGACCCCGGAGGCCATCGCCTGCACGAATGCATCGGCGCGCATCATGATGCTCGTCTCGATGGCACCACTTGCCTGCGCGACACTTGCCGCGGCACCGTCAAGTCGAATGCCGGTTGTCAGCCCGCCCTCGGCGATCGCCAGCGCGGTCGCGCTCCCGGCGAGCATGATCGGCGGGCCCGGAGCGGTCAGGCTGCCCGTTGCCTGCGCCCCGATCAACGCAGCCCCTGCGAGCCGAATCGCGGTCGAAAGGTCACCTGCTGCCAGCGTCGAT